>NZ_JACLZK010000001.1:339044-678088 GCF_014253065.1 Campylobacter massiliensis | reverse complement strand
CATCAGACTCAGATCGCCGATCGCATCTAAAATTTTATGACGAACGAATTCATTTTCAAAGCGCAGGCCTTCAGGATTTAAAATTTTATTATCGTCGATGACTACGGCGTTGTCTAGGCTGCCGCCGAGGGCTAAATTTTGCGCCCTTAGCATCTGCACGTCTTTTAAAAATCCAAACGTCCTAGCGCGCGCAATCTCCTCGATGTAGGCTTGTTTGCTAAACTCAAACACGTAATTTTGCTCGCCTATTATCGGGTGGGCAAATTTAATCGTAAAGTCAAATTTCGGGTTATTTGACGGCGTTACTCTGGCGAATTTTCCGTTTTTGTTTACTTCTACCGGGCGTTTGATTACGATTACTTTTTTGTCCGCGTCAAGCTCCGCCGTGCCGGCTTCATCCAGCATCATACAGTAGCTTATCGCCGAGCCGTCCATAACGGGAACTTCGTTGGCGTCTAGGACGATACGGACGTTGTCGATGCCGTAGCCGTTTATCGCGCTAAGGAGGTGCTCGATCGTCGAGACGTAGCCCTCTTTGCCGCCGATTACGGTAGCCATTTGGGTGTTTATCACGTTTTTCGGCTCTGCCTTAAAGCTCACACCGAGGTCTTTTCTGTAAAATATTATTCCCGAATTTGCCCCAAGCGGTTCAAGCGTGATTTTTATCGGCTCACCTTTGTGAAGCCCGATGCCTACGCCTTCTACGGTTGATTTTATGGTTGTTTGTTTCAAATTTTTGCCCTTATTTTTCTTATTCTTGCCATTATACAACAAATTTACAACAAAATGGCAAATTTATTCGACCATTTTTTTAGCCGCGTTCAAAACGCCGGTTACGTTATCCTTCATCCAGCCGTTATCCATCCACTCTTCCGGGCGCACCTCTATGCCTTGCACCAGCATGCCAAAGTGCAGGTGATCGCCCATCGCTAGGCCCGTAACACCGGTGTTTGCTATGACGTCGCCGGCCTTGACGGAGTCGCCGGCTTTGACGTTTAGCGAGCTGCAGTGCCCGTAGAGCGAAAATAGTCCGAATCCGTGATTTATCAGGACGTTGCGCCCGTAGATGCCGTTTTCTGCGGCAAATTCGACCGTGCCGTCGTTGTTAGCGACGATGTCGGCTCTTTGCGTCGAGGCTAGGTCGATACCCATGTGCCAGCTTTCGCTCACGTCTTTATCTTCAAAGGTATAGTATCTATGGTCACCGAAGCTCGCTACCGCTTTGCCGTTTTTTAGCGGATAAAATTTATTTACGCTAAAATTTTCCGCAGCGTCTATCTCGACTTTTGCGGCGATTTGCGAGATTATTTTCTCATTTGCCTCGCGTAGATTTTCATTTACGAATTTCATTTTTTCCAGATTGCTCATCGCGTCGTAATTTTTGGCGTATTGCTGCGCGAGCTCGGGGATTTTTTCGTTTAGAAATCTACTTTGACCGTCCAGTTTTATCTTTGAGATGCGGTATTTTTTGTCTTGGTAGAAAAATCTTATCTTGCTTTTTGTTATATTCCCCGCCGCGTCAAGCGCTACGACGTCGGCGCTAAAGGAGCCTTGCTGCGCCGGCCAAGCTACTAGCGAGGCGTAGTAGCCGTCTTTTACGAATTTGCTCGGGATAAATTTTTTACCGTAATTCGTCTCTATATAGACCTCTTTTAGCATCTCGTCAGTTGCCTTAAATACGACCGTCGCGCTACCGCCTTTTGTGATGGCGTACGAGTGGTTTAGGATGTTTACGTCGGGTTTTTTGTTATCGACGGTGATTTTGACCTCTTTTTTTTGCGTGTTGCCGAGGAAAAATCCCCATTTGCTAGTATCCGTGGCCTCGATCACGATGTTGTAGATATCTTTTTGCGCTCCGAATCCCGTTTTCGGAAAGGTCAAATTTAAATCGACGATCTCAGACGGCGCTTCAAATTTTTGAGTCAATAAATTTACGCTGCCTTTTTCGTCTACGAGCGAGATTTTAACCGATTTCACGCCGCCTTCGTCGGTTATTTTGATCGGCAGGGGCGAGGTTAGATTCCAGTAAATTTGATCTGAGATGGCTATGCTAGGCGCTTCTCGCTCAAATGTTTTTGAAGTAAATAAAAAAGCTATCGCCGCAACTAAAAGTAAAATAATAACGCCGAAAAATATTAAATTCGGATTGCCGCGTCTTCTCATAAAAATCTCCTAAATCTTAAAGAGACCGATTTTACTAAAAAGCGATAAATTTAAGGTAAATTTGCGCTCGAATTTACAAAATTTCGCGTATTTTTCTAGCTTCGCCCATCCATTCTCGCAGCTCGTCCCACTTCTCGTTTTTGATTAAATTTTCGCATTCGTCAAGCTCTTTTTTGAAAAGGTCTATCGAATTTATCAAATTTTGCTTGTTTTGTTTAAAGATATCCGTCCACATCACGGGCGAGCTTTTGGCGATCCTGATCATGCCGTTAAATCCCGTGCCGCTTAGCGCGATGATATTTTTTTTGTTTTCCTTTTTTAGTACGCTGCTAGCTAGCGAAAAGCTGATGGCGTGGGGCAGGTGGGAGATAACGCTGGCGTGATGGTCGTGCTCCGCCGCGCTCATGAAGATAATCTTCATGCCCAGGTGCGAAAAGAGCTCGACTGAGCGCTTGACGTGCATCTCGCCGCTTTCTTTAAAGTCGCAGATAGCTACGACGGCGTCTTTAAAAAGCCCAGAAAACGCGGCAGTCGGGCCGGAGTACTCGGTGCCAGCCATCGGGTGAGCGGGGATAAAATTTTGCCTGATGCTCTCTGGCACGGCTTCGATTATTTTTTGCTTGGTGCTACCAAGATCGACGATGGTCGTGTTTTCGCCGATACCTTCAAATTCTTTGACGATTTTGATGATGCCTTCGACAGGGATGGCTAGAAATATCATGTCGCATTTTTGCTTCATCTGCTCAAGAGTTAAAATTTCATGCACGAGGCCGAGCTCAATCGCCTGTTTTTCGTGCTCTTTGTTTAGATCCATGCCGCTAACGCAGCTGATTAGTTTTTCGTTTTTTAGGCTAAGACCTAGCGAGCCGCCGATGAGTCCTAGGCCTACGATACCGATTTTCATAAATTCGCCTTTTAAATTTATATTGTTTAAAAATAAAATGTGCTATTATACAGCCTTATCATCACTTTTAGGTTAAATCAATGAAAAAAAGCGTTTTTCTACTACTTTTGGGCGCTGTTTTGGCGAATGCCCAGCAGATAACTTCCATAAATTTTAAAGGTCTCATTCATCTATCCCCCGAAACCGCAAAGGAGATAATGGGGCTAAAAGTCGGCGACGAGTTAAACGGCGATAGCACGGATAGGGCGATCGCGAAGCTGTTTAGGCAGGGCTACTTCGACGATATCTATATCGAAAACGAGGGCGGCGACGTGACCGTAACGGTAAAAGAAAAGCCTAGCATCGCTCGTATCGACATCAAGGGCGTAGTGACCAACGATAAAACCGCTATCGACGGGCTAATCAATATCAAACAAGGCAATATGTACGATGAGCTAGCCATAGAGCGCGCAAAAGAGCGTATCAGGCAGTATTATGAGTCAAAAGGATACTTTGACACTATCGTAGACGTAACCAAAGAGCCGGTAGCGGGTAATGAAAGCAGCCTTTTTGTCACCATGAACATAAACCGCGGCGAAAATATCATAATAGAAAACGTAAATTTAGTCGGCGCAAAGCTTTTTGATTATGGCGACGTGGAGCCTGTGGTAGCGAATAAAGAGCGCGAATTTATGGGCTGGATGTGGGGTAGAAACGACGGTAAGGTTAAGCTTTTTGAGCTACCGAATGATCCTGCGAGAATCCAAGACAAATACTATCAAAAAGGCTACCTAGACGCCACTGTCTCAAACCCGTATCTAAACGCCTACATGGATAACTACACCGCAGATCTCACCTACTACGTGACCGAGGGCGAGCAGTATAGGGTATCTAGCGTAGATATCGAAGCTCCAGAGTTTTTAGAGCTTGATAAAGAGAAAATTTTAAAAGACTTTAGGCTAGAGAGCGGCGACGTGATGAACTCCGCCCGCCTAAGACAAGATATGAAAAAGCTCGACGATATCGTAGCGGACAAGGGTTATGCATTTGTAAGGATAAATCCAAAAACCGAGAAAAACGTCGAGGATAAGACCGTAAGTATCGTCTACGAGGTCGTGCCGGACGAAAAAGTATATATAAGAAACGTACAAATTTCAGGTAACGATAGAACCGTAGATAGAGTAGTTAGACGAGAGCTATACCTCACGGAGGGAAATTTATATAGCAGAACCGACTTGCAAGATAGTAAGGACGCGTTAAAGCGAACTAGCTATTTTGACGATGTCGAGATCGAGGAGCAGCGTGTCGGAGCAAATCAAGTCGATCTACTCGTAAAAGTAAAAGAGGCCTCCACCGGCTCTATTAGCGGCGGTATCGGCTACGGCAGCTCGGACGGCTTGTTACTTAACGCTAGCGTGTCCGATACGAACGTGTTTGGTAGCGGTATGAAAGGCGTCATAAGCGTCGATAGAAGCGACAACGAGCTCTCCGGTCAGATAGGCCTAACTAACCCGCGCCTTTTTGACTCCGAGTACAGCCTGGGCGGCACGCTTTACGCTAACGACTACGACTGGAACAACTACGACGAGAAATCATACGGTCTAAATTTAGTACTAGGCAGAAAGCTAACTAGAAATTTAAGCGCGTCTTTGGGCTACGTCATCGAGCAAAGCCGTATCAGCGGGCTTAGCGACGTGCTAAAAACCGTCGGATACAAAGACGGCAAGAGCTTAAAAAGCTCGCTTATCCCGTCTATCACGTATAACAGCACGGATGATTATTATCTGCCTCGTACCGGTATCATCGCAAGTACTAGCCTAGAGTTTGCAGGCGTGGGCGGCGACGAGAAATTTTTAAAGAGCAGAACGAATTTTAACTGGTATCAAGGCATCAGAGAGTGGGTGGACTACGACCTTATTTTCAGATTTAAATCAAGCTTCGGTAAAATTTGGGACCGCGGATACATACCGATCAACGAGAAGCTATATCTAGGCGGTATCAGAAATCTACGTGGCTTTGAGAGTAGGACGGTTTCGCCGAAGGTAAAAGCCCTAAATGGTCAATGGTACGAAACCGGCGGCACTATCTCGTTTAACAGCTCGGCCGAGCTTAGCTTCCCGATCATAGAGCGCGTAAAAATGCGGGGCGTGATGTTTGTTGACTATGGCGTCATAGAAGGCAAGCATGTACAAAGAAGGGCCGGATACGAGTATATCGACGGACGTATCAGCAGATATAGCGCCGGCGTGGGTATCGAGTGGGTGACGCCGATGGGGCCGCTTCAGCTCATCTTTGCTAAACCGCTTAACAAGCAGGACAGCGACGACACTAGCACATTTGAGTTTACTATCGGACAACGCTTCTAATATTGCGCTAATGCGGCGTTTTGGTTTGCAAGATGCCGCTTTATCTTTGTTTAAATTTATCGCCGTAAAATTGCCGATTTTGACTTAAATTTGAAAGTCGCGCCGCGAAAGTAAAATTTAAAATCCAGCAAAAGTAAAATTTAATCCCTCTCTTTAAGCGCTTCCAAAATCACCGTAACGTGACTTAAATTTATATCCTTCGTCGCCGTTAGTAGTGCGATTTTGCCGTGGATTTTTTCTAGCGATTTTAGCTTTTTTAGTCCCGTCGCCGCTTCCTCGTTTGCAAGCTCGCTTTTAAATTTGAGCCTAAATTCGCTAAATCTCCTCTCTTTGTCTTCGTGAAACCACGCTCTAAGCTCGTTTGAAGGCGCGACCGATTTTAACCACAAAAATGAGCTAAATATCTCCTTTTTTATGCCGCGAGGATATAGCCTATCGACGAATACGCGGTAAAAATCGCTGCTTTCGTTATCTTTGATAAAATCGTAAATTCTAAAAGCCTTAAACATAAAATACCTTTTTGCAAATTTGACCTAAATTTTACTGCAAAAAAACAAATTTATCGGCAGCGCAAGAGATAAAATTTAAAGATTAAGCACCGTTTTACTATTGTAAGCTATAATTAGCGTTTATTTTGAATTTAAATTTGTAAAGGAAGCATTTATGTTTAGGTCAATCACGAACAAGATAGCCGTGATGCTCATCGTCTCGCTGATCGTCTCATTTGCCGCTATTTCCGCCGTTAGCTACTATACGGCGCAAAACAAAGTCGTCCAGCTCGTCAGCCAAAATCAGGCTCAAATTTTAAAGGACGTCGATGCGGTCACTGATTCGTTTTTTAAAGACTATATCGACGCAGTAAAAAAACTAGGCGTAAAAATCCAAAAAGCGCAATATAGCGAAGAGGAGCTACTAAAAGCATTAGTTCTAGAAAAAGATCAGTCAAATTCTATCGTGGATTATATTTACTACGGTAGAGAAGCTGACGGAAGTCATTTTCAATCATCAAATAACAAGTTGACTCCTGAAAAGGATAATTACGACCCTCGTAAGCGCGGCTGGTATATGGATACGAAAGCCGCAAATAGGGCTATTTATACTGAGCCTTATATCGATGCTATGAGCCAAAGCCTGGTTATGACCTTTGCCGTGCCGGTAAACGAGAGCGGTAAATTTGCGGGCGTAGCAGCTATAGACCTAAAAATAGACGCTCTAAGCAAGAAAATTTTAGATATGGGTAAGACCGAATACGGGTATGTCTACATGATGAATAAAGACGGTCTGATACTAATGCATAGCGATCCCTCAAATGTAGGGAAAACCGTCCCTGCGAGTAAATATTTAGCGGAAGAATACGCGGCAAAAAGGTTTGACGAAAACGGCCTGATCCCATACGTCAACTACAAAGGCGAAAATGTAACGGCCAAGCTCATACCTATCAACGAACAAGGCTGGCTAGTAGTTGCAGCTATCGGCGCGGATACCTTTTCTAGCAACACTTTGCCGCTTTTAAAAGCTCAGCTTGTGCTAGCTACGGTGTTTATCATCGCGCTTTCGTTGTTTGTCTACGTACTGCTTAAAAAATCGCTAAGCCCGATAAAAACTATCCAAGAAAAGCTTGACGATACGTTTAAATTTGTTACTTATGAAGCATCTAAAGCTCCTGAAAAGCTAGTCGTAAGTACGCAGGATGAATTTGGCGTTATGAGCCGAGCCATTAATGAAAATATCGATAAGGTCATAGGCGGCATCAAAAAAGACAGCTCCCTAATCGAGGAGATGAACGGCATCGCAAACCTCATGATAAAGGGCCATATGGGCGCGACTATCAAAGCAGATCCAAACAACCCTGCGTTAGTCGAGCTAAAAGAGCTGTTAAATCGATTCTTTGCTTCTATCTCGTCAAATTTAAAAGATATCGCGCGTGTGCTAAATTCCTATAACAAAAACGACTATACCGCTAAAGTCGAGGTGCAAGAGGAGCTAGAAAGCGACCTAAAAGATATGATCGTAGGCATAGAGAGTGCCGGGGCCGCCGTGAGTCACATGCTAAAAGAAAATCTAAAAGAGGCGCAGATGCTAGAAGAGCGGGCTAAAATTTTGGCCGATTCTATGCGAAATTTGACGGAGGGCGCAAGCAAACAAGCCCACTCTATCCAAGAAAGCGCTGCTGCGGTCGAGCAGATGAGTAGTTCTATGAACGCCATCAGTCAAAAGGCACAGGACGTGACGCGCCAAAGCGAAGAGATCAAAAATATCATCGTGATCATCCGAGATATCGCCGATCAGACGAATTTGCTAGCTCTAAATGCGGCTATCGAGGCCGCACGCGCTGGAGAGCACGGACGCGGCTTTGCCGTCGTGGCCGATGAGGTTAGAAAGCTAGCCGAACGCACTCAAAAATCGCTCGGCGAAATCGAAGCTAACGCAAACGTGCTGGCTCAAAGCATAAATGATATGAGCGAAAATATAAAAGAGCAAACCGGCGCGATAAATATGATAAACGAGTCGGTATCCGCGATAGATAACATCACGCACGAAAATATCTCTATCGTAAATACGACAAATGACATAACGCGCCAGATCGACGATATGGCTAAAAATATCGTCGCGGACGTGAGAAAGAAGAAATTTTAAAATTTAGGCTAAATTTGAGGGGTGCAGAGTTAAATTTGCGCCTCTAAATTTGGCTGCAATGCCACTAAAATTTAACGCATTGTACTTTGGTACAATATACAAAAATCCCAAATAATTATATAATCCTCGCAAATTTAAAAATAAAAAGGAGCATTTATGCCAACTCAAGCAGGAATAGTAAAAAGTATAGAGGGCAAAGTCGTAGCGATCGGCAGCGACGGCGCAAAAAGAGAGCTAAACGTAGGGGACGTGGTCTATTTAGGCGAGAGCGTCGTCGGACAGGATGCATCGTCTAAGATCGTAATCTCGGCAAACGACGGTAAAGATATCGTAATGCTAGGCAAAGATACGTTAGTGCTTGATCAAAGCATAGCGGTAAACGAGGGCTTTGGAGGCGAAGCGATGATGGCCGATGTTGAGGCATTACAGCAGGCCCTGCTTAACGGAACCGATCTTCAAGACCTAGAAGCGACCGCAGCGGGCGGTGGCACAGGCTCTGCTAGCAGCGATGGTGTTAGTCTAAGCCAAGTCGCATTTACTCAGGGCGGTCATATATCAAACGTGAGCGCTAGTTACGGCGATCTAGGCGGAGCCAACCAAGGCTCGCAAAGCAGTAGCGCATATCAGGGCTCCGCTGCAAGAAGTTCCATTGCCTCAACTGCAGTAGATAATCAACCAAGCCAGCCTGAACAAC
This sequence comes from Campylobacter massiliensis, assembly GCF_014253065.1. Classification (NCBI taxonomy): domain Bacteria; kingdom Pseudomonadati; phylum Campylobacterota; class Epsilonproteobacteria; order Campylobacterales; family Campylobacteraceae; genus Campylobacter; species Campylobacter massiliensis. The sequence continues at coordinate 669,345 of NZ_JACLZK010000001.1, read as the reverse complement.
CAAGCCAGCCTGAACAACCAAGCCAGCCTGAACAACCAAGCCAGCCTGAACAACCAAGCCAGCCTGAACAACCAAGCCAGCCTGAACAACCAAGCCAGCCTGAACAACCAAGCCAGCCTGAACCGGAACCAGCTCCGACAATAATGGAAATTCCTTCATCTGCATATAATATCGAGATGGGTAGAAATAATGAAGGAAAATTGGGAATAAATGCCGAAACAAGGTCGAACTACAATACTATGCGTGATAGCAATATGGATCCGTCCTTGGATAGATCCAATGATTATTTTAGGGACCTAAATTCGGTTCAGGGCGAGGACAAAGGTTCTATATCGGCTACTAGTGATGCGTCTCAGGCTCAAAAGATAAATGATTCAGATATATCAAAAGCATTTAAAGACGCCGTAGACGGATTAACTATAAATAAAGGCGAGATAAGCGTAGGAGATAAACTTCTACAAAAACACTATATAGAAAATTATCAAGACAAATTCGATTACCAAGACGGTTGGTTCATAAGCAAAGATAAATCGACTATTATAGGATCTGATAATGCTAAAAAGCTAGTAGTGGCCGGAGAGAATACCAATACTTCAGGATATGAAAGTAAAGCGGATACTACCGTAGTAAAAGTAGATGATACTGTAAAACCTAAAATTTTTGGTTCCGATAAGGCCGATAACATAACCGTAGACGGCGCTAAAGTGCAGATGATCTCTACGGGAACCGGAGACGATACGATTAACGTTAAAAATGGAGCGGAAATTTTAACTAATATCAATAGCGGTAGCGGCGACGACACGATAAATGTAGATGGAGAAGGCACGAAAGTAAATGGGGAAGAAATAGTAAACCATACTGGCTATAAGATAAGACAAGGCGGTATAATAGCCGGCGATGGCGATGATACTATTAACATCACAAATAAAGCCAAAGTTAAAGCTGGAATTTACGACGGCGACGGCGATGATAAGATTAACATAAAAGGCGGAGCTACTGTCGGTACTGTAGGAATTGAAGATGTATCTGCCAGATATAAGAGCATAGATAAATATAAAGACGGTCGTGAAATTACCGATGAGGATAGAATTTCTATGGAAGCTCAATTTCAACAAAGATCTGGCGTTCAACTAGGTCATGGTAAAAATACGGTAACTATAGAGGGCGAAGATACTGCTGTAAGTAGAGTAACTGGCTATAAATATAATCATGATGGCGAATTTAAAAACGAAAATTGGACTAATACTGTAACCGTAAAAGACAAAGCTACAGTATCCTTTGATATAGACATAAATAGTATAAATAAAGATACGGTAAATGTAGAAAATAATGCTACCGTAAGAGGAACTATCTATACTGGCAAAGGCAGCGATACTATAAACGTAACCAACAATTCTAAAGTCGGCGGTGTAAGGGCTGAATCTGATGGCGACACAATAAATATAATCGATTCAACGGTCGGCGGAAAAGGTAGTTTCTATGGAAGTTCAGCCAATAAAGACGGGGGTAATTTTAATGGAGACGACTCATGGAACAAAAAACAATTTGAGGGTATTAATGGAGATGGAAACGATGTCTTTGATACGGTTAATGGCGAAGATACTATAACAATCAAAAATTCAACCGTTAACGGCACAATTTGGGGTGGAGGTTATAATGACACTATAAATATATCAGACAATAGTGTTATTAACGGAATTATCGACGGCGAAGGCGGAGACGATAAAATAACCATAAATAACTCTACAGTAAATGGACGAGCCGCTAAAGATTCTAAAGATAATGATATCAAAGAGGCTATCATAGGGGGCGAGGGCAATGATACGATCTCTGTACAAAACGAATCTAACGTAAAAGGCAATATTTCTGGAGATCAAGGTAGCAATACTATCACTGTAGAGAGTGGCTCTAAAGTAGCCGGATGGGTTTACGGAGCAAATGGTAAATATGATAATATGTATAATGAAACAGGAAAAAACACCATAACCGTTACCGGAGAAAATACCGAAGTATCTCGCGTCGGCGACGTAAGTGCGGGCGACTCTAAGATAACTATCAGTGATAAAGCCACCGTAAAATCGGTACATGGCGATAAAGGCGTAGATACTATCACCGTAGATAACGCTACCGTGGCAGAAAAAATCGAAGGCGGACACGGCGATGATAAAATTTACGTTAAAAACGGCGCTAGAGTAGAAGGCTATGTTAGCGGAGATCTAGATAACGATACTATCGAGGTTTCGGGAGAAAATACTTACGTAAAAGAAGTAAAAGGCGATAAAGGCAACGATACTATAACCGTCGAAAATAAAGCCAAGGTCGTTACTATAGAAGGCAACGACGGCACCGATACTATAAACGTTAAAAATAACGCTACCGTAGGTAACGTGTTTGGCAACGACGGTATAGATACCATAAACGTCGAAAACGCTACGGTAAGGGGAAACATCCGCGGCGGCGCAGGCGACGACGTGATAACTGCGAAAGGAAGTTCGTCGATAAATAATATACTCGGAGAGGCAGGAAAAGATACTATAACCCTAGAGAGCGGCGCCAAAGTAATAGGCCAGATAAGAGGCGACGCCAAAACTATGAACGATATATACGAAAAGCAGGTAAATCCGGCTTTGGATATAGTAGATAGCGGCGCTGATGCCGACACTATAACTTTAAGCGGCGCGGGAACCAGTGCGAAGCATATATTTGCCGGAGACGGCGCCGATGTCATCACTGTAAAAAATGGCGCAAACGTAGAGGGAGAAGTAAGGGGTGATTCTGGAGACGATACTATAACCGTAACCGGCGCTCAAACCTATGTTAGCTCGATAAACGGTAGAGGTGGTGACGATACTATTTTAGTTAGCGACAAGGCTAAGGTCGACGGCATAGTCGGAAGATGGGGTAAAGATAATATAACCGTAACCGGAGCCGGCACGGTCGTAACCGGTAGCGTAGACGGCAATGAAGACAATGATACTATCAAAATTGCAGACGGTGCGGTCGTAAATGAGTACGTAAGAGGCGGAGACGGTGCAGACAAAATCGATGTAACAAGCGGATCAAAAGTCAAGAAAACCGTAGAAGGCGGCGCGGGCGAAGACGAGATAACCGTAACCGGCGCCGGAACGGTAGTAGGCGAAGCGCTAACCACTCCGGAGCTTAGAGTAAACGGAAGCATCACGGGCGGCGAAGACGATGATAAGATAGTGTTAAGCGACGGAGCGCATGCGGTAAATGCGGGCATAGCCGGCTGGGGCGGCGACGATAAGATGACCGTAACCGGAAGCGGCACGAGAGCGCACTCCGTCAGCGGTCACGCCGGCGATGATACTATACGCGTAGACAACAAAGCCTATATCGAGCACGCAGTTAGCTCAAACACCGGAAACGGTACCGTAACGGTCTCGGGCGAGGGCACTAGCGTGGGCGGAATACAGAGTAACGGCAATGCGCCTATCACCGTCGAAGACGGCGCTGAGGTAAGGGGTGCTCTATATGCCTATGGACTCAGCGGCGAGCAGACTATCGTCGTTCAAAGCGGAGCGAAGGTAAACGTCATAAATACGGCCGTCGACTTTAGAGACGATAACAATACCGGCGGAAATACCGAGGATACCGTCATAGTAAAAGACGCTGGCACCGTAGTAAACGCCGTAAGAACGGGCAATCACGACGATACGCTCATCGTCCAAGACGGCGCGACCGTAGGGAGCGTCGGTTTGGGTACCGGCAACGACACTAAGATGACCACGACCAATAATAATGGCAACATAGTCGTAAACAGCCTAGACGGAGACGGCAATATCGATCTATCAAAGATCGCAAAAGTAGCGGAAAATATAAACTCGGTCGACGTAAGCGCCGTAAATAACGCCGTGCTAAACGTCGATCCAAAAGACGTGCTAGACCTTGGTGCATCAGGCAATACGCTAGAGATCAAGGGCGGCAGCGACGATACCGTAAAATCAAAATCGAGCGGTCAATGGAGTGCGGATGGATCTGACGCTACGCATAAATCATTTACGGGCAGCGCAAACGACGATAACGGCGTGGCACAAACCGTGACGATCAAGGTAGAAAACGACGTCGCTACAGATCTGTAAATTTGACCGCTAGGCTCGGCGGTTTAAAATTGCCGAGCTTGAGCGATTTATAAATTTAGCCCCGTAAATTTGGCACTAAAAGCTAAATTTACTGGAGGCTATCAAATTTGCGGGCTTAAATTTGACGTCCGCTTCAAATCTCAAAATATCTCCAAATTTTACATTCAAATTTTACTCGCAAATCCGCCAAAATAACCGCCCTTTAATCAAAATCCTTGTAAAATCCGCCAAAAAAATCAAGGCAAATTTATGCAAAAAAGTAAAAAAATCGCTCTTATTATCCTAGGCTCGCTCGCGGGCTTGCTACTCATCTACACGCTCGCGGGCTTTTTAGGCGTTCCTTACGCGCTAAAAAATACACTGCCAGCAAAGCTAAAGGATATGAACGCGAGCCTTAGCGTGGCGGAGACTAAATTTAACCCCTTTACCTTCGAGCTAAACGTCACGCGTCCCGAACTAAACACGACCGCGCCGCTTTTTAGCGCGAAGCAAATCGACGTCAAGCTTAAGCCTTTTTCGCTCTTTAAAAAGCTAGCAGAAGTCGATATCTTGCGCCTTGAAAGCCCTAGCGTAAATATCGCTAGAGATAAAAACGGCACGCTAAATTTAGCTGCTTTTTTAGGCGAGTCAAACGCTACTAGCACCGAAAATAACGAAACTAGCAGCATAAATTTCGCTCTAAACAGCACAAAGATAATCGGCGGCTCGTTTGCCTACTCGGACGAGAGTTTAAAACAGCCGTTTAACGCCAAATTTGAGGGCATAAACTATGAAATCTCGGATATAAATACCGAGCAAAATAGCGCGGGCAAGCACGTTTTTGATGCAAACTCCACGCTAGCTCAAAAGCTGGACTGGCAAGGCGGTATCGACCTCGCGCCGCTTCGCGTTTACGGCGATCTTAGCCTAAAGGACTTTAACGTCCGCCCCGTCGCTCTTAGCTTCATCGACACGCAAGATCTACGCATAAACAGCGCGCTCATAAACGCGAAAACTAGTTACGAACTAAGCGCGGACGGCGGCGTTATTAAAGCTGCTTTAAAAAATGCCGCTTTAAATTTAAAGTCGTTTGAAGCACAGCTAGACGGGCAAAATTTGAGCCTAGAGGAGCTTGATCTGCCCGCCATCGAGGTAAATGCCGACGTTAGCGAAAAAAGAAGCTTTGCGGCCGATATTAGCGAGATAAAATTTAAAAATACGAGCTTTAAAGGCGAGGCGCAGGCAAATTTAAACAGTCTAAATTTGAGTGGAGTCGCGCTTAAGGCTGATATAAACGAAAAGGGCGATATAAACGCCTCCGCAGCGCTCAAAGCCCTGGGCGTTAGCGGGATAAACTTGACCAAAAAAAGCGTCGGCGAGATAAAACTCAAAGACGCGAACGCAAGCGAACTGGATGCTAAAATAAAAGGGCAAAATATCGCAGCTAGCCTAAAAAATTTGACGCTTAGCACCGCCTCCGCCCCGGTCGGTAAAAACAGTGCGGCAAGCCTAGAAAAGCTCATAATAAATGCGCCTAAATTTACGCTGGAAAATAACGCTAGCACCGCCTCTATCGGCGAAGTAAAAGCACAAAAAATCGCGCTAAAAACAAAAAACAAAGAGCTCGCTATCATCGCCGAAATCGGCGTGAAGGACGCGGATTTTGATCTAGCCAAAACTGCGCTTCGCATCGAAAGCGTAAGTATAAATAAGCCTAAATTTGCAACCGATATAAAAGAAAACGGCGAGCTTAGCGCTATTAGCGAGCTTGGCTTAAACGGCGAAAAAGCCTCCGCCAAAAAATCAAGCGCGAAAAAACCTGCCAAATCTCAAAAAACGGCCAAAAAAAGCAATGCCGGCAAAAATAAAAAAGCCGAGCAAAAAAGCGCTCAGAGCGCAAAGAGCGGATTTCAATTTAGCGTCAAAAACGTCTCCGTTACGGGCGCCGACATAGGTATAACCCATGTCTTTGAGGGGCAAAAGATAGCGCACAAATTTGACGGGCTAAATGTAAATTTGCAAAATATCAGCGAAAATTTAGCTGCGCCAGTGACCGCTAAAATCGACATGAAAAGCTCGCAAAAGCTAAATTTGGCGCTAAACGGCAAAATCACGCCTGAACCTCTAAATATCGAAGCGGACGTAAAGCTAAACGACGCAAATTTGCCTCGCTACTTCGCCTACGCTAAAAACTATCTGGACGCGAGCCTAAAAAGCGGCGAGCTAAATGCCGAGCTAAACGTAAAATACGCCGCGGACGCCTCCGTAAGCGGTAAGGCAAACATCGCAAACATCGAGCTTGCGGACGGCTCCGGCGATAAGGTTTTTGCCTTTAAAAACCTCAAACTATCTAAAATTTCGTTTGCGAAAAATTTCTTAAATTTAGAGCGCGTGACTCTGAGCGCGCCGTTTTTAAAGACGCATCTAAATAAAGAGCGCGAATTTAACCTAAGTCGCCTCGTGAAAAAGAGCGAGGGCGAGAGCGCTCAAAATGCAGACGCGAAACAATCCGCCTCTAAAAACGAAAAGGCCGCAGAGGCAGCAAAACAGCAGAAAAAAGAGGGCGAATTTGACTTCGCTATCAAGAACATCCTCGTAGAAAACGGCGACGTAGACTTCTCCGACGCGTCGCTATTTATGCCGTTTGCGACTAAGATCACCAAGCTAGAAGGCGTGCTGATGGATATCGACAGCACTCGCCCGACGATGGGTACCTTTGAGGGCATAGTCGGCAAGAGCGGCTTTAGCAAAATCGGGCTCAAGCTGCTGCCGTACGATCCTAAAAAAAGCACGGAGGTTAAGCTCGGCTTTAAAGACATCGATCTAGTCGACGTGACGCCTTATAGCGGGCAGTTTTTGGGCTATAAGATAGAAAAAGGCAAGCTAAATTTGACTCTAAACTACGATGTTAGGGACTCTAAGCTAAACGGTAGCAACGTCGTAAATCTAGACACGCTCACTCTAGGCGAAAAAGTCGAGTCAAAAGATGCGGTAAAATTGCCTCTATCGCTTGCTATCTCGATCCTGAGCGATCAAAACAATCAGATAAACATCGATCTGCCGGTGACGGGCGATCTAAACGACCCAGACTTTAAATACGGCGGCATCGTTTGGGAGGCTATTAAGAAGCTATTTGCCGATATCACACTAGCTCCGTTTAGATTTCTGGGCAGTGCGCTAGGCCTAAGTAGCCAGGATCTAAACACTATCGACTTTATGCCCGCAAATGCCGAGTTAATCGTATCCGAGCAGGTCAAGATAGCCGACTTTATCAAGCTAACGACGGCAAAACCCAAGATGAAGCTAAGCATCACGCCTGCTTACTCGGACGTGGACGTAACGGCGCTAAAAAATGCGAAACTAAACGAAAAAATCAGTCAAACGATGGCGCAAACGGGCAAGGACTACTCAGGAGCGCTCGCATCGCTGGCTCCTAAAGAAAAAAGTAGCGACGAAAAGGCGCTGCGGGAGGCTGCGCTAAAAGGCATCGAGGTGAAAAAAGAGCAGCTGCTAGATCTCGCTAACGCAAGAGCCCAGGCTATCAAAGCGGCCCTAGCGCAGGCGGGACTGGCAGAGGATAGGATGGTCGTTAAAAAGCCCGAAAAAACGGACGTCAAACAGGGCGAATACTCAAGCGTGATGATGGGCGTGGCGGACTAAATTTGCGCGGTTGCGGTTGTTTATTTTATCCGCGTTCTTGCTTGTTCGTCTTGCTTGCGGCAAAGGTTTTTTGGGCAAATTTGACGCGGCCAGACCCGCACCGCAAAAATGCTAAATTTGGCTCGGTCAAATTTGACGCCAAACTCTAGCGAGGCTTAAATTTTCACGTTTTCAAGATTGCCGTTTCTAAGGGCAAATTTGACGCGAGATAAATTCGCGATATTTTAAAAGTAGAGGTAAAATTTGCCTAAAAAATAGTCTCCTCGAGGCGGTCGGCGTCGCGATTTTTTTAAAATAATAGTTCGCGGATAGCCCGAACTAGCGCGTTAAAAACCGAAACGCAAGCCGACGAAAGAAAAAATTCGTCTGCAAAAATCTACGAATTTAAGTTTTAGTTCGGTAAAATTAGATAAAAATTTTATAAAGGTTAATCGTTATGAGAGGTTACAAAATCTTTTCGGGTACCGCAAATCCGGCGTTTTCAAAGAAAATTTCGCATTATTTATCGCTTCCGCTCAGCGAAGCCACGATCAAGCGCTTTAGCGACGGCGAGATCAGCGTGCAGATCGGCGAGAGCGTACGCGGCAAGGATATTTTCATCGTCCAGCCTACGTGCGCGCCGGCAAACGTAAATTTGATGGAACTTTTGATCCTAACCGACGCACTTAAGCGCAGCTCGGCTAGCTCAATAACGGCGGTGGTTCCGTATTTCGGCTATGCGCGCCAAGACCGCAAAGCCGCTCCTCGCGTGCCTATCACGGCAAAACTCGTGGCAAATATGATGCAAACGGCGGGCATCGACCGCGTCGTCACGATCGACCTTCATGCGGGCCAAATTCAGGGCTTTTTCGACATCCCGGTCGATAACCTCTACGGCTCGATCATCTTTAACGACCACGTCAAAAATAAAAATCTCAAAAATCCTATCATCGCTAGCCCCGATATCGGCGGCGTCGCGCGCGCTAGAAGCGTCGCAAAAGCCCTAAATCTCGATATCGTCATCGTCGATAAACGCCGCGAAAAAGCTAACGAGAGCGAAGTAATGAACGTAATCGGCGACGTGGCGGGCAAGGACGTGATCTTGGTCGATGATATGATCGATACGGGCGGCACGATAGTAAAGGCGGCAAAGGTCTTTAAAGAGCGCGGCGCAACCTCGGTGATGGCGTGCTGCACGCATGCGGTGCTTTCTGGCAAAGCCTACGAAAACCTCGCTGATAGCGCGCTAGACGAGCTAGTGGTGACAGACACGATACCGCTTCGCGAAGAAAACGAGAAGATAAAAGTTCTCAGCGTTGCTCCGATTTTCGGCGAAGTGATCAGACGCGTGTATCATAACGAAAGTGTAAATTCGCTATTTGACTGATTATTGGCGGCTCTATGTTCGCCGGTTTTGATTAAATTTACCCCTTGACGGCGCATGCGACGAGTCTGCGCCGTTTTTAAATTTATACCTATCTTTAAGCGTCAAATTTAACTCCCGATTTACAACCCGAAAATTCAAATCAGTTTTGGTTTATGCCGTAAAGATGCGGGTCGTGCCGATCAAATTTGACTGCATCAAATTTACTCAAAAAGGACTGAAATTAAACGTAACTTTTCACGTTTTTTTCACGGAGTGAAAAGTGAAATAATTTATATTATTTTGGTTAATTTTGTAATCTTAAATTTAATCCCCAAAGCCCTTAAAATCGGCATTTGCTACTAAAAAAGAACTTAAATTTATATAGCTTTAAATTTGAGGAAATTTTGAAATAAAACTTAATGCTAAAGGCGAAATTTAAAAGTTATTCACATACGGCGGAGTGGCAAAATTTGGAGCGAAATTTCAAAAAGCGAGCCCGAAGCTAGGCTCGCAAAAAGCCTCAGTGCGTGCCTTTGTGCAGGAAATAAAGTCCCAAGCAAAGCGCCAAAATCGAGGCCGCAAGATAGGTCATCTCAAGCGGCGTGGTGAAATTTGCGCACAAAATGCGCTGGAAAAAGTTAACGATAAGAACCATGATGATGACTTTGCCCAGTTTGTCCTTGAGCTCGTCGAGCGAGTGGACCTCGAGGACCTTGCTCTGTTTGGACTGCTTGAGCTCCTCTATCTCGGAGATAAACAGCTCGTAAATGCCGAAGCTAAAGATGTAAAGCACCAGCGCCATGAGATAAAGGTCGATCGCGCCCACGATCTCGACGACGACGTCTGAGTGGAAGTTCTCGGGGTGAAAATCGCCGAAAAAGTAGTGATAGACGTCGATGAAAACCTTACCCACGTCGTAGCTGGCGATGACGAAAAGCACGATCGCGCCGAGCAAGCCAAAGACCACGGGCAGGAGCGTGAAGTTGTTGCTAAAGAGCAGGATTTTTTCAAAAGCTCTACGCATTACATTCCTTTGTTTAAAAATAAAAAGCTTATTTTATAATATTTTCCTTAAAGATGGGACTCAAGAACTAGCAAAAATAGTCGTAGTTAAAAAAGCGAAAACCTAATCGTATTCGTCATAAACATCTCTTTTTTCTTCCGCTCGCGCTTCTTTTGTGTATTGTTCGGCAAATTCTCGCATAGCTGCTGCAAATCTAGTAAAACCCTCCGCATCAAGGTCTTCGGCTTTTTCTTGATTCTGCTTAGTAAGCCCTCGCTCTTCCCGCCCGTAAGTAAAAGTATGTGTTCCGCGCTGATTAAAAAGCGCGAGTGTAAATTCGGAGCGTATTTTGTCAGCATCCCGCTCATCTAAAATATCGGCCACGGCTTTATGCATCCAAAGCCCACCCGGATCAGCAGGCGCGTAGGTTGAAATTTGTCCGATATAGTGCCTAGCAACTCTTATATGCCCCGTCTCTTCGGTGATTCTTTTGGCTTCCTTGATCCACTCTTTAAATGCATTTTCGTCAAATTTTCCATCTTCCTTAACTCCCGGACAAAGTTTCCATTTATATAAAATATCGTAGGTATTTTGGGCTAGATAGCGTTTATTTTCATCTATTTCTTTAGTATTGTCGCTTTTATCATACTCGGATCGAAAGGCGAGAGCAATCATATCGGCAAAGAATTGCGGATCGGAAGCGAGTTTTTTCTCGATTGTGGTAGGAGATTTTTCTCTAGAAAATCTTTTTAGCCAAGGAAAGAACTTAAATTCGATTTTAAGTAGCACGTCTTGATCTATGGTTTTTGATTTTTGAAGACGCTTAATTAGCTCAACTACACTATAAGTAGCGTAGCTATAACTAATGAGTTCTTGCATGCCGCTTTCGCTATTAAGAACAGACATAAGCGAATGAACCGCTAAGGCTTCATTAATTTCGGCTTTATTTGCCTTGTGAGCAGCGCAGATAACGGCCGCGCCTTTGCGCCCATACGTAAGCAATTTTTCGGTTGCTTTATTTAGATTGCTGCCTGATTCATAAGGATTAACTCTAATATTTTTCCAGTACAGACCCTCGCTGTTTTCTCCTAAATACTTAGAAACCGTTTCCCATACCTCTTCATTGAAAGGTAAAAGCAACAGAAATTTAGCGCGTTGCTCTAAAGACCAATCTTTTTGCATGATCATATCAACCCAATCGATGCCGATTTTATAAAATTTAGTCCGTGCGTATCCGCTTAAAACCTGCTTTTCAACTTCATCATTTGAATCAAGAAATGTTGGCAATAGTTCATTTTCAATCAAATAATATTCTATTTCGCCCAAAGCTCGACCTACATCAAACGGCGAAGCTACTTTTTTGGCAAAATTTATGCAGCTCATCAAACCTCCGCTGTCCAAAATTTCTTTTATAGCGGAATTGCGTTTTTTAGCGAGCCTTTCTATTTGTTTATCATGGCTATCATCTTCGTCCAATAACTCAAAAACTACGCCATTAAATAAATAACGATATTTTATTTCCGGCGAAGATGGCGCAAGACTATCGGCTAAGTTTTCGATTTTGCAAAGTTCTTCTTCGGGCAATGCCCAGTTAGTATCAGAAAATTTTCTATGGCGACGCACAATCTCATCAAGTTTTTCCCAAACTAAATCGCGCTTTTCTTCGGGCAAATTTATTATGCTATCTGACAAGCAATAATCAAGAATAAAATCGTATGCATTTTTGGGTAAATTTGAAAGCCTTTCTATAAGCTCGATAAATTTATCCACGTCTTCTTTTACCAAATCAATCACAAGTTCGGACAGCGCGGTAGTTTGCTCCAAATATTCATATTGAAATACGCCATCCTTCCAATCCAGCGGGATAAAATCTCTCCAAATAGGGCGGCAACTTCCGATTGTGGTTTGGCATTCTCTCGGAAGCAACTCTAGCAGCAGGGACCATCCGATTTTAGGTTGATTTTTTATCACGGCCTTGATCGCCGCTTTTCTTTTATCAAATTTTGCGGCAGTTTGCACATGCCAAGGTAAAAATATATTCACAAGCGATCTTATAGGACGATTTGCCCAAGATCCGCCGGGATCAATAGAGGCAAGATCTGCCAAGACAACCGCTACTCTTGATAAATAATCAGGAGACCATGCCAGCTCTTCAAGAGCCCATAACAGGCCGCACATATAATTACGACCTTCGATCCCGCTTCCTTCTTGTTCAAATATTTTATGAAAAGGAGAATTCGAAATATCAACTAATGCCGACTCTACGGCATCAAGAAATTCGCTGGGTGCGGCTTCTGCCAAAAGCGGTAAGTAGTAATCTATGCTCGCCCATCGCTCCCAATCCGCCCCATCAAGCAATGTGCGCACAATAAAATTTACAGTGTTTAAAGCTTCATTGCAAGAGCAGTTACTAAGCGCTTTGGGGCGACTACCCATCAAAGCAAGCGTTTTGAGAAATTCCTTTTCTAATATTTTGCGAATAGTTTAATTGTTTTCCATAAATACTAGCGGCACATCGTTCTTCTTTCAGCAAATCAAGCGCCGGATCTCTTTCTCTTAGAACCAAAATCGCCATATTTCTAAAGCGAGCTAGATCATCATTTGAAAGCATTCCCCCAAGAATGTTCCAAGTTTCATCTCTCGAAACAACCTTCCATTTTCCTTCTATCAAAGTAAGTGGAGAGTCTGGACGCAGTGCGTCAGCTCTAAATTTTTCTATCCATTCTTTATAGCTTTTGCCGACAAATTCTTCTATGGTTTGAATGTCAGCTTTATTTTCTTCATCCCATCGACCTATTAAACAGGCTTTTGCCAATTCGCGAACAGTATTTCGTTTCGCATACGACGGCGCAGCGGCTCCTACGAGATACCTCATAAGTGCAGACAGCCTCCTGTTTCCTATTTTAGCAAATTCCTCTGCAAGAGCATCTGGGAACTGCGCTTTCGTCAGTATCTCTTTGATCTGATATGATGGAGGACTTTTAGGCCTATAACATCGTCATTGCCGTTTGATGAGGCATCGCAAAACGGCACGATCACTCCATGCCCTTTTTCTATGGCTAACGCAAGTAAATTTTGTTGTTCATCATCCAAGCCTAGCCTAGGGCTAGCAACCAATACATGCGATCGTCGTAACTCGGATATCGCTTGCCATGTATCTTTATCTTTTATAAAAAGACACCTATCTGCATATTTTTTTCGCCTTTTCTTTCTCAAGCGTCATAAGGTAAGCCGCCACAAAATCATCTACATCGTTTTCGCTCTCAGCAATAATAAAAAGTTTTTTAGCTTCGCAAGAAAAGATGGTTTCAAGCGCGCTACACGCTTTATCGCGAGAAGAGATAAAAAGCTCGGGCGGAAGAGTCAGCCCATTAAATTGCGACTGGATCAAGTTGGAATTTTTAATTTTAGATTGAGTTAAATTCCGGTGCTCAAGCGGCGTTATAACGCCGCTTGAATTTGGCAAAATTCCTATTTTAGCAGCTATCCACCTACTAGTAGCTGGAAATTCTCTAAGCCAATCCGCTAGCTTTACTCCATCTATTATTATAATTCGTTTCCATCCTGTATTTTGCCGCCTTTTGATCCAAGCTCTCTGTTTTGGTTCATCCCAACCATTTGCTTCGGCCGAACGCGGAGTAACGAAGACGAAAGTAGAGTCTGCCCGTTCTTCATCGCTCAATTCATCGGTTCTTTTTTGAAAGTCACTACTTGCTTTTTCTTGAGGATCTTTTCCGGTACCTATTTCCCAATAGGATTTCCCCGAAGGAACAAATTCCAAAAATCCGGTCTCGCAATCTACAACGCCGTCCATACCTGGTTGATTTACGGCATCGCCGTAAGGTATGCGACATTCGCTTATATCGGATACAGATTGCTTGATAAGTAAATAAATAAGCTCCGGAATTATTCCTTGGCTTTCACGCATATCTGCATATCGTGCTAAATCGCTAGGAGTTATAATGCTTGTATATTTCATGATCCAAGTACCCTTTTTTTGATAGCATTTTATATATTTTTAGCTTTATTTCACAAATTTAAACTATATGGGTAAAGCAAATTTACTTTCTAAAATTTTTAAGCAAATTATGCTTCAAGATGGCATAGCAATTTAAGACCTCTTTGTGGCTGTTTATCGTAAAGATGCAGGTAAATGTATATGTGGAATTTACAAAAGATTGTGTGCGGGTCAAATTAAAAATTTACATCGGCGCAAATGAGAAAATTTAATACGACAAAAAACACGATTTTATTTTCTAAAATAATCAAAATTTAGCCAGAAAATCCAAGCTTTGCAAGGCTTTGATACTAACCCACGCGCAAAACCTGCACTAAATTTATGCCTCAAATAAGATAAACGTAATTTAGACAAAATTTAGCCGAATCTACGCCAAAGCGCGGCAAGGTGTGCCCGTCAAACCAAAGCGCAAATTCGGCAAATTTAAACAAAATGCGGACTACTCCTGCATCTCTATCCATTTTTGCGCGATTCTTACGGCATTGGTCGCCGCTCCCACGCGGATCTGGTCGGCGCTGCACCACAGATGAAGGACGTTTTTGCGGTAGTTATCCGTGCGGATGCGTCCGACGTAGGTTTCGTTGGTGTCGCTTGAGATGCTTGGCATCGGGTATTTTTTCGCGGCTGGCTCGTCCACGACCACGATGCTAGGCGCTTTGCGCAAGATTTCGCGAGCGGCTGCGGCGTCTACGTCTCTATCAAAATGAATCGTGATAGCCTCTGAATGGCTGCGAAGCACCGGCACGCGCACGCAGGTCGCGCTCACTTCCATATTTTTGTGGAGGATTTTTTGGGTCTCGTTGACCATTTTCATCTCCTCTTTCGTGTAGTCGTTGTCCAAAAATACGTCGATGTGCGGGATGACGTTAAACGCTAGCTGGTGCGCGAACACTTTTGGCTCGCACTCGTCAAGCTTAAACTCGAAAAACTTTTGCAGCTGCGTGACTAGCTCCTCCATGCCCTCTTTGCCGGCACCCGAAGCCGCCTGATAGGTCGAGACGTCCACGCGGTTGATGCCGTATGCGTCATCCAGCGGTTTTAAAATTTGCACCATTTGGATGGTCGAGCAGTTCGGGTTGGCGATGATGCCGCGGGTTTTCCACTGCGCGATGTCCTGCGGGTTGCACTCAGGCACGACTAGAGGCACGTCCGCGTCCATCCTAAAGTGGCTGGTGTTGTCGATGACGACGGCGCCGCTGGCGGCTGCAAATTTGGCGTATTTTTCTGATACCGATCCGCCCGCGCTAAAAAACGCTATGTCGATCTCGTGCTCGTCAAAAACGGTCTCGGTAAGCTCCACGACTTTGTGGTTTTTGCCTTTAAACTCTATTTGGGTGCCCGCGCTTTTCGCGCTTGCTAGCGGTAGTAGCTCGCCCACTGGGAAATCAACCTCCTCCATAACGCGGAAAAGCTCCTCTCCGACTGCGCCCGTCGCGCCCACGACGGCAACGTTAAATTTTCTCATTTTAGACTCCTTTGTTTTTACTTCTCGGTCGGCAAAGCCGCCCTGCGACCAACCCCATCGGTTGGATCCCGTACTCCTCGTAGAGTAGTCTCGTCGCAAGCGGATGCGATGCGAAAAGACTTGTCCGACTTTGCGGACCAAGTTTAGGTTTTACTTCTCAGTCGGCAAAACTCCCGCGACGAGCCTCTTTGGCTTGACCCGGCGCCAAAGACTCGTTAGGCTTTGCGGACTAAATTTTGTTTTTTTTAGGCGGCAAGCCGTCTCGCGGTTAGTCTCGTCGGTCAGATCGCACGCTTAGGACAAAACTCGTTTCGCGGACTAATTTTGGATTTTTCAGAAAGTTATCCGCGACCGCTCTCCCCCATTAAATTTAACTCAAATTTTACTTCTCGTCGGCTCAAATTTGCCAAACCGTACGTCGCATTTTCAGCGTCACCGTCTCGCCGGCTAAATTTTAAATTTAAGCTAAAATTTCGCTTATTTTACTCGCGTAAAGCTTAAATTTAAGCTACTTTCTGCTGCGAGCCTGCAAAAAAAGATCGCCGGGTTGTATTTCCTCGCCTTCGCTCAGTATCGCCGCTCGCTGCACGACGGAGATGAGCTCGCGGATATTGCCCGGGAAATCGTAGTTTTCAAGCTCTTTTACCGCTGCTTCGGAAAAGCCTTTTTTGCCGAGATTAAACTCCTCGCAACTTTGCTTTAAAAAGCGCTCTGCGATAGGCAAGATCTCCTCTTTGCGCTCTCTTAGCGGCGGGATGGCGACGGGCACGGTGTTTAGACGGTAAAACAGATCCTCTCTAAATTTACCCTCGCTGATCATCGCGGGCAGGTTCGCGTTCGTCGCGGATACGATGCGCACGTCGATCTTGACGCTTTTTGTGGCACCAAGACGCGTGATCTCGCGCTCCTGGATCGCGCGCAGGAGTTTTGGCTGCAGATTTAGCGGCATCTCGCCGATCTCGTCTAAAAACAGCGTGCCGCCGCTTGCTAGCTCGAACTGTCCCTTTTTCATGGCTGAGGCGTCGGTAAATGCGCCCTTTTCAAAGCCGAAAAGCTCGCTTTCTATCAAATTTTCGGGGATCGCGGCCATGTTTATCGCGATAAACGGACCGTCCTTGCGCGGCGAGTTTTTGTGGATAAATTTAGCAAACAGCTCCTTGCCCACGCCGCTTTCGCCCATTAGCATCGCCGAAGCATCCGTTTTTGCGACGCGCGAGGCTAAATTTAGCGCGTTAGCAAGCGCGGGCGAGCTAGCTACGAAATCGGTCGAATCAGCCTGCGAATTTGACCCGTTTTGCGCGGCTTTTAGGCTCGCAGCAGGTAGCTTTCGGCGTAAAATTTCGACCCTTTTTATCGCCTCATATAGCGTTTGCGCGTCAAAAGGCTTCGTGAGGAAGTCCTTGACGCCAAGGCGCACGCTCTCGATGGCTTTGTTTAGCGTCGCGTTGCCCGTCATTATGATGACGTCAAATTTGCCCTCCAGACGCTTGATAAACTCCAGCCCGTCCATCTGGGGCATGTTGATGTCGGTGATGATGAGATCGACGTCCTCGCCCATTTTTTTAAGCGCCTCGACCGCGCTTTTATAGCTTTTGATTTTTAAATCGTCATATTCGCCAAGCGCGATCTCTAGGGACTTGCGCATATTGATGTCGTCTTCTACTATTACGATGTTCATCTTTTACTCTTTGTTTTTAAATACGCTTATGATAGCCGAAGAGGGCTTAAATTTCACCGTAAAACGCACGGGAAACAGCGTGAGGTCGGTTGCGGAGTTCATATTTTTGTTGCGTTGAACGAAGCGATCTTCGACCTTAAATTTATAAGGCAAAAAGCACTCGAAAAGCTTGTTTTTATGTAAATTTAAAAACTCTAGCGAGCTTTGCGCGGGCTGCTTGGAGGCGTTTATTTCGCATAGATACTCATACTCTAGCTCGCTTAGAACCATTGCTTTTGAAAGCGCGATATCGTCGTAAACGACGGTGTGATTTTTAGTGGAGATTTTGGCCCAGAGGATGAACTCCTCCGAGCCGTAAAGAAGCGCCGCAGCGGCAATCAGTAAGCAAAAATTTCTTGCCACTTGCTTTGGTCTATTTTCATTTCCATTCTGACGCGATAAAGCCCGTCTTTAAAGTCGTGCTCGATGATGGAAGCGTTTTTGATGAGGCCTGCGACCTGAGCCGTGATAGTGGAGTCTCTAAGCATTGCATCTCTAACCGTATCTTTGGAGTTTATCTTGACTCCGTATAGCTTCTCGGCTAGCTGTCTGTGCGCATCGGCGATGGCCGCGCGCTTGGCTAGGGCTAGCGACTGAGCGTGAGAGACGGTGTTGGTCGGAGCGATACCCTCGCCCACGGCACCAAATACCGCATCAACTTGCTCGATATCGTATATCATCTTTTCTTGTTTCATCACGCTTCTGATGTCTTCTTTATCGACCTTTTGTATGACGATATCTTGCTTTGCCGACGTGGTTTCGTCGGAGGAAAAAGGGCTATTAAAAGAGCAACCGCTCGTCAAAAAGGCTACCGCGCCCAAAACCGCGAATGTAATTTTTTTCATTCTTGAACCTTTAA
This sequence comes from Campylobacter massiliensis, assembly GCF_014253065.1. NCBI lineage: Bacteria > Pseudomonadati > Campylobacterota > Epsilonproteobacteria > Campylobacterales > Campylobacteraceae > Campylobacter > Campylobacter massiliensis. The sequence continues at coordinate 651,196 of NZ_JACLZK010000001.1, read as the reverse complement.
ATTTAGTTGTTTTTTCGTTTGCAAATTTACTAGCAAATTGTATTCCAAAAACACTAAATTCATTCTAAATTTTCTAGCGTCTCTTCGCCGCTCTCATCCTCGCCTTCGTCGGCTTTAGGGCACTTTGCGATACTAACTACGTCGTCGCCGTCTACGTTTACTACGATCACGCCGCTGGTGTTTCGGCCTGCTTTGCGGATGCTTTGCATATCGACGCGTATCATCTTGCCGCTTGAGGTTAGAGCCATCAGATCTTGTTCGTCATCGACCATCACGACGCCGATCAGATCGCCGGTGCGATTAGTTAGCTTCATGCAGATTACGCCCTTGCCGCCGCGATTTGTTAGGCGGTATTCGTCTGCGGTAGTGCGCTTGCCGATACCTTTTTGAGATATGCTTAGCACTTCTTGTTCGTTGCTTTCGATGACGGCTGCGCCTACTACCTCGTCGCCTGCTTCTTTAAATTTAATACCCGTCACGCCGCGAGCCGTTCTGCCCATCTGGCGGACTTTGCTGAGTTTAAATTTGAGGCACATTCCCTTTTTGGTTACGATAAATAGCATCTTTTCGCTATCGTCGCTTCCTTCAGCCGCGTTCTCGTCGTTTTCCTCGCTATTTTCTTCGTCGATCTGAGCCTCTATCGCCTCTATCTCGTTTATCTCGGTTTCAACGCCAAGCTCGTCAATTAGATTTATCGGCTCTTCCTCGCCTTCTACGATTAGAGCCGTTACTAGCTCGTCGTTCTCGTCTAAACTGATAGCGCGTACGCCGATAGAGCGGATATTTTTAAATTCGCTCAAATTCGTGCGTTTTACGATGCCGTTTTTAGTGAAAAACGCGAGCGATTTACTCTGGGCAAAATCGGTCGTCGGGATGATCGCCTTGATCTTTTCGTCAGGTTGTAGCTGGATGAGATTTACTACCGCTTTGCCTTTTGCCGTGCGGCTTCCTTCAGGGATCTTATAGACTTTGAGCCAGTAGAGCTGTCCGCGGTCGGTCACGAACATCAGCGTATCGTGGGTGTTGCTCGTAAAGAAGCTCTCGATGAAGTCGTCGTCGTACGTAGTTACCGCGACCTTGCCCTTGCCGCCGCGTTTTTGCTTCTCGTACTGCTTGCTCGGCACGCGCTTGATGTAGCCTCGGTGCGTGATGGTTACAACCATATTTTCGTTAGGGATGAGGTCTTCGATGTCGATATCGTCGTAGTCGTCGACGATCTCGGTGATGCGCGGCACTTTAAATTTATTTTTTATTTCGAGCAGCTCGTCTTTGATTAGTTTTTCTAGCAATGTTTCGCTCTTTAAAATTTCATCAAGGCGCGCGATCTCGGCCATCAGCTCTGCTAGCTCGGCCTCTAGTTTTTCGCGCTCAAGACCCGTTAGCTTGCTTAGCCTCATATCAAGGATTGCGTTTGCTTGTAGCTCGCTAAGGCCGAATTTTGCCACCAAGCCCTCGCGAGCGCTAGGCGTATCGGCGCTATTTTTGATGAGCTCGATCACCTCGTCGATATTATCTAGCGCGATCTTTAAGCCCTCTAAAATATGCGCTCTAGCGCGGGCTTTTTCCAGGTCAAATATCGTGCGGCGGATGATGACGGTTTTTCTGTGATTTAAAAATAGCTTCAAAAGCTCGATTAGGTTAAATACCTTCGGCTCTTTGTTGTTTATCGCAAGCATTATGACGCCAAACGTACTCTCCATCGTCGTGGATTTAAAGAGATTGTTTAGCACGATGTCGCTCATCGCGTCGCGTTTTAGCTCGATGACGACGCGGATGCCGTCCTTATCGGACTCGTCGCGCACCTCGCTGATGCCTTCGATCTGTTTTTCTTTGACCAGCTCGGCGATTTGCTCGATGAGGCGGGCTTTGTTCGTCTGATACGGTAGTTCATCTACCACGATGACGTCTTTGTTCGGCTTTTTTTCGATGTGGGTTTTGGCGCGTAGTTTGACGCGGCCGCGTCCAGTGCGGTAGGCCTCGATGATACCTTTTTTGCCAAATATTATCCCGCCAGTTGGGAAATCAGGCCCTTTTATATACTGCATCACCTCTTCTAGCGTCGCGTTTTTGTTTTCAAGTACGAGCAAAAGTCCGTCTATGAGCTCGTCAAGGCTGTGCGGCGGGATATTCGTCGCCATACCGACGGCGATACCGCTAGAGCCGTTTAGCAGCAAATTTGGTACGCGGCTAGGCAGGACGTCTGGCTCAGTCTCTCTGTCGTCGTAGTTTGGGATAAAATCAACCGTGTCTTTTTCGATATCTCGCAAAATTTCTTCGGTGAGATTGGTCATCCTAGCTTCGGTATAACGCATAGCAGCCGCGCCGTCGCCGTCGATGGAGCCGAAGTTTCCTTGGCCGTCGACTGCTGGATAGCGCATGGAAAATTTCTGCGCCATACGCACGAGCGCATCGTAAACGGCCGTATCGCCGTGCGGGTGGTACTTACCGATGACGTCGCCCACGATACGCGCGGACTTCATATACGGGCTACGGCTGCCGACTCCGAGGTTGTTCATCGCGTAGAGGATACGTCTATGAACGGGCTTTAGACCGTCTCTAGCATCGGGCAGGGCGCGACCGACTATGACGCTCATCGAGTAGTCTAGGTAGCTCGTTTTTATCGACTCCTCGATATCGACGGCTTGGATGTCTTGATTTTGATTGAGTAGATTTTCTTCCATTTTTATCCTTAAAATTTACTGCCTGATTCTAGCTTAAATTTGATTAAAATTTAATTTAATACCTCGCATCCGCAAGCGTCAGCGCAAAAAGCACCTCACAGCCGGCTTTTTGCAGCGTCCGTCTGGCTTCGTCTATCGTTGTGCCCGTCGTCACGATATCGTCTATCAAGATAACCGGAAATTTAGGCGTTTTTAAAAGCTTAAAATTTCTCGGATTTTTTAGGCGAAAGGCTAGATCCTTGCCGTGATAGCTGACGTTTGAGCCAGCGTGCAAGCAGGCGTAAAGCGGATGTATTTCCGCACTTTTTAACGCGCGAGCTAGGATTGCCGTATGCGAGTAGCCGCTAGTCGTTTTGTCGTCGATCGGCACGGCATTTACCGGCGAGCCAAAGCTAAACTTGCGAGCAAAAACTTTAAAACTCAAATTTGCAAGTGCGCCATAAACGAAAGAGCCGTGAAATAGGTGCTTTGAGTGGAGTAAATTTTTAACTTCGGAGTAGTCAAAAAAGCTGTAAATTTTAAAATCACCGTCCAAAACGCGCGTCCTTGCGGGCGAGGAGAGCAGGTGATCTTTGCAAATTTTACAGATCACGGCTAGGCTCAGATGCCCGCAGTTAGCGCATCTCATCAGCTTTTTAGGATCTGGATCGCCGCGCGTTTTACGATGTCTTGTAGTAGCTCATCAAAAAAGCTTTTAAACGCGCCGCTCGTGTGGATCGGGGCAAATTTAGTCTGCTCTTGAGAGACGTTTTTGGTGATGGTCTGATCGCCTCTGTGCACCGTTATAGCGAGTTTTGCCGAGCCTTTTAGGTTGTCGGTGGAGTAGCCGCTTAGATTTGCTTTAAGCTCGACGATCCTCACGTCCACGACAATATCGCCAAAGTCGCTCAAATTTGCTCCTAGGCGCTTAAGTTCGGTGCTAAGGCCGTCTTGCAGCCAGCCCTCGATGCTATTTTGCAGCGTGACGTACTCCTTGACGTTGCCGTTGCTACCCGTGATCGTGGCGACGATGCTTTTGTTGGCGCGAGCGTCCTCGATGCTATTTATTCGGATATTTTTTTGGTAGCCCATCTGGTTTGAGGTTGATTGATACGGGGTTAAATTTAACACCGAGCTGCGCTGCGAACATCCGCTCATAACCGCGGCAAAAAGCGCGGCGGCAAGGGCGTAAAAAGCTAGTTTTTTCATATTTTTCCTTTATAGTTTTGATATCTCTTCGGCGGCTTTATTGGCGGCTTGTTTAACGAGAAGGTAGACATAGAGGTTAAAATCCTCAGTGTCCTCGGCCTCCAGCTTGCGCACGTCTTGTCTGGTGGAGATGTTTAGCACGCGGGTTTTGTTGATGTTTTTGACGCCCAGTTTGCCTTTCATCGCCGCGCTTAGATACTGCGACGGCTCGCTATAAGACGCTGCATAGTCGGTAAATGCAAAATCCACGCGGTACGTGTACGGCGAGGTCTGGCTATCCACGACCATAATGCCGCGGTTTAGCAGCTCGTCTTGTAAGAAAAGATGAAAAAGCCTCTCTAAACGCTCTTTTGGATAGAGCATTTTCGCGCCGTTTTTAGAGATAAATTTTATGCCGCTATCAGCTGCTCTTTCATCGGCTATTTTGTGGATATAGACTTTTTTGATGGCCGCGCTCGTATCGATTCTGCTTTGAGCGATGCAGCATTTTATCGCGACGTCGCTGGTGTAGTCCGTGCCGTTTATCTTGATATCCTGACCGCCGCTAGCGCATGAGGAGCAGTCTGCTTTGATACGCATCACTTCTTTGTAGCCTTTGGCGTTGCCGTCGCTAGCTTGAGCGACCTCCGGCGAACTCTCGAATAGCCCGAAACATCCCGTAAAAAGGAACGCCGCAAATAAAAGTATAAAATTTCTCATAAAAGATCCTTTCGTAAATTTTACATCGCGCAAGCAAAATTCTATCCAAATTTGAGATGAATTTCCAAATTTGCGTAAAATTTGGAGGAAAATTGGAAATTCGTATAAATTTTATTAAATTTGATTTTTGAAATTTTAAAGCGGATATAGCGTCAAATTTAGCATTTTCGTGGTGCGGGTCTGGGAGGTCAAATTTGTAAATTTGAGCTCAAATTTGACCGTGAGATAATAAAAAGCGGCCGCGAGCGTAGCGAAAAACTCCGCAAAACGCTCGCAAGACGCCGCTAGTCTATTTTTAAAACGCTTAAAAACGCCTCTTGCGGCAAATTTACCTTGCCGATGGCTTTCATGCGCTTTTTGCCCTCTTTTTGCTTTTCGAGTAGCTTGCGCTTACGCGTGATGTCGCCGCCGTAGCACTTGGCGGTTACGTTTTTGCCCATCGATTTCACCGTTTCTCTAGCGATGATTTTGTTGCCGATGCTAGCTTGAATAGCCACCTCAAAGAGCTGGCGCGGCACGATCTCTTTCATGGCTTTTACGAAGTCGCGTCCCTTGGACTGAGCTTTTGATTCTGGCACGATGATGGAGAGCGCATCCACGGTCTCGCCTGCGACCTTGATATCAAGCTTCACCAGGTCGCCCACGCGGTAGTCGCTAGGCTCGTAGTCGAAGCTCGCGTAGCCTTTGGTGCTCGATTTTAGCTTGTCGTAAAAGTCCATCACGATCTCGTTCATCGGGATGTCGTACTCGAGCAGCACGCGCTCGGGTGTGATGTAGTCCATCTTGGTCTGCACGGCGCGGCGGTTGTTTAGCAGCGTGATGATGTTACCCAAAAACTCGCTAGGCGTGATGATGGTGGACTTTACGTACGGCTCTTTGACGTGCTCGATTTTATTGACCGGCGGGAGCTGGCTGGGGTTTTGGATGCGTAAAATTTGACCGTCGGTTTGCACGACTTCGTAGGTGACGGTCGGAGCCGTGGCGATGAGGTCGAGGTCAAATTCGCGCTCCAAGCGCTCCTTGATAACCTCCATGTGCAGCAGTCCCAAAAAGCCGACGCGAAAGCCAAATCCTAGTGCGACGGAGGTCTCAGGCTCGTAGCTGATCGAGCTGTCGTTTAGCTTGAGTTTATCCAGGGCGTCGCGTAGGTCCTCAAATTTATCCGTTTCGATCGGGTAAAGTCCCGCAAATACGAACGGTTTAGCCCGCTCAAAGCCTCCGACTGGCTCTTTTACGGGGTTACGAGCTAGCGTGATCGTGTCGCCTACCTGCACGTCGCTCACGTTTTTTAGCCCGAGCACCACGATGCCGACCTCGCCCGCGCCCAAATTTGCCGTTTTTATCGGCGCGATGGGGTTTGGATACATGAGATCTAGTACGATGTGTTTTTTGCCCGTGCCCATGACTAGGATTTCGTCGTTTTTCTTTAGCTCGCCGTCGTAGACGCGAACGAGTGCTAGCGCGCCTAGATAGTTGTCAAACCAGCTGTCGTAGATGAGCGTTTTTAGCGGCTTTTCCGCTTCGCCGCCGGGAGAGGGGATGCGCGTGATGATGGCTTCTAGCAGCTCTTTAATGCCGATGCCCGTTTTCGCGCTGACCTCGATCGCGCCGCTGCAGTCAAGCCCTATAACGTGCTCGATCTCGTTTTTTACGCGAGCCGGATCTGCTGCGGGAAGGTCGATTTTATTTATGACGGGGATGATTTCGAGGTTGTTTTCTAGCGCGATATAGACGTTTGCGATGGTCTGCGCCTCTACGCCTTGAGAAGCGTCCACGACGAGCAGCGCACCCTCGCAGCTAGCTAAGCTACGGCTTACCTCGTAGCTAAAGTCCACGTGGCCCGGAGTGTCGATCAAATTTAGGACGAAATTTTCGCCGCCAAGCGCGTAGTTTAGGCGCACAGACTGAGCCTTGATCGTGATGCCGCGCTCTTTTTCGATGTCCATCGTGTCCATGATCTGCGAGCTCATCTCGCGGTCGCTGACGGCGCCGCACTCCTGGATGAGGCGGTCTGCTAGCGTACTTTTGCCGTGGTCGATGTGAGCGATGATGCTAAAATTTCTGATGTTTTTCATGAAATCCCTAGTTAAATTTTGGGCGATTGTATAAAAATTTTCGTTAAAGTAGAGTAAATTTAGCTTTCGTTAAACGGGTGGCGGCTTGAGGCGGGAGATTTGGAGTAAATTTGACGCGTATTCGGTTCGTAAAATTTAACGTAAATTTTGAAGTTTTTCGCGCACGGCGCAAATAACGACGCAAAGCGAATACAAAAAATAAACATACGCCGCCAGTGGAGCAAAAGCTACGAACCCCGAGGCGTAAACTAGAGTGCTTAGGCCGTATGTCGCGTTTGCGAGCGCGGGTATATGATACGTCCAAAGCTCAGGCTTTTCAAAAGGAGTGTCGATAGCGTTGAAATACAAGGTTAAATTTAGCGCGAGCAGTAACAAAAATATATAATTCTTTTTCATAAAAGGAAAAGCGGCGCAAACCAAGGCTACCGCGAAATTTAGCGCGATAAGAAAACCTATATAATTACCGTTCCCGAGGGCGCAATGCAGGGCGAAAATCACGACTAGATATATATTTAAATTCGCCCCTTTTATAAAAATGCGTCAATTTAAATTTTAGCAAAATTTATTCGTTTCGGGCTGCGGATTTGATTTGATATGCTAGATCGCGAAATTTCGCCCCAAATTTGCCCAAATTTCAATGACTATGCCCTAAATGCCCGCCCGCATCGTTTGATCTTACTTCGCAGATTAGCTCGTCAGCGCATTCGTTGTCGCTACTTTCAAGCTGCAGCGTCGTGTGCGTGATGCCCAGATGCTCCATCTCGTGCGATATTTCGCGCAAGATCCGCTCTGCTTCGCGCACGCTTAGCTCGCCGCTAACTACGATGTGAGCCGTGAGCGCGTTTGCGCCGCTTGTTATGCTCCAGACATGTAGGTCGTGCACCGAAAGCACGCCGTCCACGCCCCTGATCTGCGCGACGAGCGCGTCTAGGCTCACGCCTTTTGGCGAGCCCTCCATGAGGATGTTTAGGCTGTCTTTTAGCACGCCCCAGCCGCTTTTTACGATGAGCACGGCCACGAGCAGGCTAGCCGCCGCGTCCGCCCAGCCCCAGCCAAAGCACATCATCAGCACAGCCGCCGCGATCGCGCCCACCGAGCCCGCAGCGTCGCCCAGCACGTGCATGTAGGCGCCGCGCATATTGACGTTTTCTCTCACGTCGCTGCCGCGCAGCATATAATAGGCCACGACGATATTTACGGCAAGACCCAGCGTGCTGATGGCGAGCATGCCAGCGGTGGCTACTTCTGGCGGATTTTGCAGGCGCCGCGCCGCCTCGATGACGATAAAAACGGCGATGACGATGAGCGTGACGGCGTTTATCGTCGCGGCTAAAATTTCGATCCGCCTGTAGCCGAAGGTCTTTTGCAGATTGCCCTTGCGTTCGCCGAATTTAAACGCAAATAGCGAAAGCCCGAGCGCTGCGGCGTCTGATAGCATGTGCCCGGCGTCGGAGAGTAGGGCGAGCGAGTTCGTCGCTAAGCCGCCCGCGACCTCGACTAGCATAAAAGCGAATATTATAAAGAAAGAATTTCTTAAAACGACCTTGTTTGACGCGTGCGAATGTGCGCAGTGGGCGTGATTTTTGTGCATTTTGACCTCGTTTTTTGGCAAATTTTAGTTAGATTATACCCAAAAAAGCGCCTAAATTTTATCTATATCGCCTTCTAGTCCGGCATCCACGCGCTTGCCGATATCTTTTAGTTTGCTAAACTCCTCTATCAGCCTAGGCGCGTCGTCAAGACTGATCGCAAACGTCCAAAGATAGGTGAGCACCGAGTAGATGTGGCCCGCGTTTGCCTGCTTGCTTGAGAGCAAAAATATCGCCAAACTAAAAATCGCCGCCGCACTTGTACCGATGATGAAAAAGCTCATCGCCTCTCTGTTTGAGATGCGGATACGAAGCTTTGAAAGCACATCGTAGTGGCGCTTTAGCGTGCGCTCATCGCCTGCGCTTATGCGTCCTGCCTCGCGCTCTAGTTGGTTGTTTAGCTTTAGATACAAGCGGTCGTTTTTGGCGATGTATTTGGGTAGCAAAACTCCAAAAACCGCGAGCAGGGCAAAGACAGCCAAACCCACGTAGAACTCGATAAACAAAAGCATGATCGCCGAGCCGAAAATCGAGACGACCGAGGTGAAAAACACGGGAAAATGCTGCTCGAAAAAATCCACAAATTCGCGAGATAAATTTGCTCTTGCGATTACTGCGCTTTCGTCTTTTGCGGCTCTTTTTCGTTCATTATCACGCTTACGGCAAGTCCCGCGTATATCCTAGTAAATACCTGCGTATCCACGCGCCGTCTAATCGAGCCAAGCCCCCAGCCCACGAACACCATGACCGAGTAGCTAAGCGCCAAAAGCGTGTCTCCCGCTACGATGGCGTTTATGGCGATGCCGGCTAGTACGGGATAGACGAGAAATAGCCCGTTTTCCGCTAAAACCAGGCTAAACGTCAAGAACAGCTTTTTAAAATTTTTCTTTGCGATGAGCGTTAGCGTCTTAAATGCGCTATTTTGCATAAAATTCCTTTGTTTAAAATCGCGCGGATTTTAGCTGATTTTAAATTTTGCATCAAATTTTGGAATTTTTGCTGTAACTCTTGACATTACAATAAAATTTTATTATACTTCGCTCATCAGTTGTAAGTTATAGCATTACAACAAAAAAATTCTAAGGAGAAAAAGATGTCAAACTACAAGATCGTTTCAACGAAAAATGAGCCGAGAGTCGAGCTAAAAGAAGCCCTAGGCTTAAGCGGCTGCGAGCTCTCTATCAACGAGCTTCCTGCAAACGTGAGCGTGCCGTTCGTACATTCGCACAAGCAAAACGAGGAGCTTTATTTGGTGCTAAAAGGCGGCGGTACGCTTTTCATTGACGGCGAGGAGAGGGCAGTCAAAGAGGGCGACGCGATCCGCATCGATCCGGCAGGCAAGAGATGCTTCAAGGCGGGGGCGCAGGGGATGAAGTTTATCTGTATACAGACCAAACGCGGCAGCCTGGAGCAGTACACTAACGGCGACGGCGTGATAAACGACGATGTAAAGCCGAGCTGGCTGTAAATTTACGCGGCGATCAAGTAAATCAAATTTAAAGGATAAACAATGAAAGTAGCAATCATAGGTGCAAACGGAAAATAAGGTTCAAATTTGGTCAAGAAGCCTTAAAACAAGGCTAAGACGTTACGGTGATCGTGCGAAACAAAGGGTATAAAAACGGCAACGTAAAAGTCGTTTTTGAGCTTAGCAAAGCCGATTTAGAGGGCTTTGACGCCGTTATCAGCGCATTTGCGGCATGGACGCCGGAGACGTTTGGGCTTCATAAAAAGGTAGCAAAACACCTCGCAGACGCGCTTAGCGGTACTAAAACGAGGCTGCTCGTCGTTGGCGGCGCGGGTACGCTATACGTGGACGATAAAGGCACTATGGCTATGGATGCGCCTGACTTCCCGTCCGAGTATATGGGCGTCGCAAAGGCTACGGCGGAGTCGTTTTTCGAGCTAAAAGGTAGAACGGACGTGCTCTGGACATACGTCTCGCCTGCTGGAGACTACGACGCAAACGGCGCTCGCACGGGCAAATACAACCTGGGCGGCGATAATCTAATACTAAACTCCAAAAAACGAGAGCTACATCAGCTACGCAGACCTAGCGCTTGCGGTCATAGACGAGCTAAAAAACGGCGCCTTCGTGCAAAAACGCTTTACCGCCGTGGGCGAGAGGGCGTGAGCTTAAAATTTTGCGTAATTTAGCTAAAATAAGGCCGCGCAAAAAGAACGCGCGGCTTTTAAATTTAAACCAAGGCTGATTATGCAAATAGGACAAAAATTTTCCATCGCTATCCATATCCTGCTTAGCTGCGAGTTTTTTAAGGACGAGAAAAACACGAGCGAGTTTTTAGCCGGTACCGTCGGCACGAACCCCGTCATCGTGCGAAATATCATTAGGCTTTTAAAATCGGCAAATTTAATAAACGTAAGCGCAGGCACGGGCGGTGCGAGTCTGGCTAAGAAGCCTGATCAAATCACGCTTTTTGATATATTTTCGGCGGTAAACGAGGGCGAAAACGACATCTTTAAAATCCACAAAAACTCGCCGCCGCCTTGCCCGCTAGGAGGCAGGATCGAGGAGCTTTTGGCGCCTAAATTTAGCTCCGCGCAGCAAGCGATGTTTGATAGCTTGGCGAGCGTAAATTTGCAAAATTTGCTAGACGAACTGGCGGCTAAAAACTAAAATTTGCGCCTTTTAATTTTTTCTCGCTTTAAATTTAATCCGTAATTCAAAAAACAGAAGTATTTGTAGTTTAAGAAAAATTTACTTATAATTCACGGATTAAATTTAAAGGAGATTTCGTGCAACCAAACGCTAAACGCGGAATAGTTCAGAAATATTTCGAGGCGAATTTGCTTCTAAAAATTTTAGCCGGGCTTATTTTGGGCGCCGTTTGCGGCATCATTTTTCAAGACGCAAAGGATGCGATAGTTATCCTAAAGCCTTTTGGCGACGTATTTATAAGGCTTCTTAAAATGATCATCGTGCCTATCGTTATGGCCTCGCTCATCGTGGGCTGTAGCTCCATCTCGCCTTCGGATCTTGGCAGAGTAGGGGCAAAGGTGCTGATTTTTTACATATTGACGTCGTTTTTAGCCATCATAGTCGGGCTTGCGGTCGGGCTTATCTTGGAGCCTGGAGCGGGACTGCACATAACCGGCAGCGGCGATATAGGCGGCAAGGCTGCAAATGCGCCTAGTATGTCGTCGATACTCGTAAATTTATTTCCGACTAACCCTTTTGAAGCTATTGCAAAGGGCGAAATTTTACAAATCATAACTTTTAGCCTATTTTTCGGCGTCGCACTTTCGTTTTTAAAGGATAGCAAAGACGAGAGGCTTAGCAGGCTGGGAAATTTGATCTACGACGTATTTGACGGGATCAACCACATCATGTTTTACGTCATAAGATGGATCATGGAGTACGCGCCGTTTGGTGTTTTCGCGCTTATATTTATCGTATTTTCTCAGCAAGGCGTAAAGGCTTTCGGGCCGCTTTTGGGCGTCACGGTTAGCGCGTATATCGGCTTTGCGGCTCAAATTTTCGTCGTTTATTTCTTGATTTGCTTGGTCGTTAAAATCAATCCGTTTAAATTTCTAAAAAAAGTTCGATCGCCTATGCTAACGGCTTTCGTAACCAGAAGCTCGGGCGGAACGCTGCCTATCTCGATGAAAACGGCCGAAGAAGATATGGGTATCCCAAAGCAAATTTACGGCTTTGCGCTTCCAGTGGGCGCCACCGTAAATATGAACGGCACGATCATATATCTTGGTATCTGTGCGATGTTTATAGCTAACGCCGTGGGCGTGGAGCTTGACTCTGGGGCTAAAATGACCATAATACTAACGGCCGTCCTGGCTGCCGTGGGAACTGCCGGAGTGCCTGGAGCGGGCGCGATAATGCTTTTGATGGTACTTGAATCAGTCGGCCTAAAAGTCGAGGCCGGAAGCGCTGTAGCCGCTGCGTATGCGCTTATTTTGGGCATCGACGCGATCCTTGATATGGGGCGCACGTCGATGAACGTCACGGGAGATATGCTGGGCGCGCTAGTTGTGGCCAAAAATGAAAAAAAATTAGACGAAAGTAAGTGGGCGGATTAGAATTTAATAAATATTTAGATAAAATCGCTAAAAATTTAAAGGAAATATATGATTTTTATCGACGCTTGTTTGAAAAAACCGACGCCCTATACGCCCGTTTGGATGATGCGGCAGGCAGGTCGGTATCTGCCCGAGTATATGCGAGTTCGCTCTGCGGCGGGAGATTTTTTATCGCTTTGTAAAGATTATAAAAAAGCCAGCGAGGTTACGATACAGCCGGTTGAAATTTTAGGCGTCGATGCGGCGATACTTTTTAGCGATATCCTCGTCGTGCCGCTAGAGATGGGCATGGATCTTAAATTTGTCCAAGGCGAGGGGCCCGTATTTAGTGGTCCTATCAAGACGAGAGAGGATCTAGATAGACTGGATGTTCAAAAGTCAATCAAAAATTTAAACTACGTATACGATACAATCAAGCTAACGCGCGAAAATTTGGCGCAGGATAAGGCTCTGATCGGCTTTTGCGGGGCGCCGTGGACGATAGCTACGTATATGATAGAGGGCGGTGGAACGAAAACCTATGCGGTTAGCAAGAAGCTTTTATATTCAAATCCTGAGTTTATGCATCAAATTTTAGCCAAGGTCACGGCCGCGCTCATAGGCTACATGAAAGAGCAGATAAAAGCCGGCGTAAATGCGGTGCAAATTTTTGATAGCTGGGCGGCTGCGCTGGAGGATGAGGCGTATTTTGAGTTTGGCTGGAAGTATATCATGGATATAGTTGATGCGCTTAAGGCCGAATTTCCGCAAATTCCGGTTATCGTTTTTCCAAAAGGCATAAGCGGGTATCTGGATAAAATTTCAGGAAATTTTGATGTTTTTGGCGTGGATTGGAGTACGCCGATTGAGCTTGCCAAAGCAAAACTAAGCCCAAAATACGTCCTTCAAGGAAATATGGAGCCTATGCGTCTTTATAGCAAAGAAGCAATCGACGCAGGTGTGGAACGAATTTTGCAGACGATGAAAAACGCGCCGCATATCTTTAATCTCGGACACGGTATTTTGCCTGATATTCCGGTAGAAAACGCGAAATATTTTATAAAACGAGTGCAAGAAAAAAGCGCAAGATAGCACAAAAGGAGAGAGGAAGTGAACAACGTCGGTATCAAATTTAAGATCATGACGATAGCTATCGTCGGCCTAATCGGGCTTGGTATAATGAGTGCATATCTGCTAAACGGTATTGCAAAAACTAGGGCAAAAGCCGAATATAGTGAGAAAATCGTAGACATCATCATAAATCAAACTAGTTTTATCCACGAGATGCAAAAAGAGCGAGGATTTAGCTCGGGGGTGCTTTCGGGCGGGGATAATGCCAAGCTACTAGCTCAGAGAAAAAATGTAGACGAGACGCTTGAAAAGCTAGCCGAAAAAAGCGAGATAGCCTCCGAATTATCTAAGATCCGCGCAGGAGTCGATCAAAGAAGCGGGGATAATCTCATCGGCCGTATAACAAAAATCCTAAGAAAAGAAGTTATAACGATAAACGGCTATAGCGACAAACTCGAGCCTAGCATAGTAGATGATCTAAACCGTATCATCATCGTGGGCGAGATAAAAGAGTCTTTCGGTATCTTGCGAGCGGCTTTAAACGGAGTTTTTACTAAAAAAAGTATAAGCAAAGAAGACTACAACAAAGTAGTCGCTCTAAATAGCGTTATAAATAAATTTATGCAGGATTTTGACGACTATAACCCGAAAGAATATAGCGCGGAATTTGATTATATCGCGAGAAAAAAGACAGACTTTAACGATGCGATAAATATCATTAAAGACGTAGTCGCGACTGAAAATGTATCTTACGAAGCGCCAAAATGGTTTTCAAAGATAAGCATCTCGATAGACGCTTTAAGGGAACTTGAGCTTAAGCTGCTAAGCAATATGAAAGAAGATGCCGCGCTTGTTAAAAACGACGCAAATACCCAGATGGTCGTTAGCGTCGTTGTTATAGCAGTTTGTATCATACTTGTGCTGCTAGTATCCACATTTATAGGTAGAAATTTGATCTCCGGTATCAACCAGACCAAAAACGGACTAGTGCAGTTTTTTGACTTTTTAAATAATAAAACCGACAAAGCCAAGCTACTAAATCGCGGCGGTAGCGACGAGATCGGACAAATGAGCGCGCTAATAAACGAAAATATCAAGCAAATCGAGGCAAATCTTGCCGAGCAAAATAGCTTTATCAAAGAGGCAAATGCCTTCGTAAATCAAATAGGCAAGGGCAACTACGTAGCGCAGCTAAACGCCGACACTTCAAATCCGGCTCTTAGCCAGCTAAAGCAAACTTTTAAAGACCTACAAATCGCCCTTAAGCAAGCCATAGCCGCAAACGGCGATGAAGTGTTAAATTTACTCGAAAGCTTTAAAAAGCAAGACTTTACAAAAAGGCTCGAAGATGGCGGCAAGATGGCTGTAGGTATCAATGCTCTAGGCGAAGAGATAGCCGGCATGTTAAGGACAAATTTGGAGCAAGCTCGCATTCTAGAGGAAAAGGCGGAGTTTTTAGCTCAGTCTATGAGGCAGGTAACCGACGGCGCAAGCTCTCAAGCAAGCTCGCTCCAAGAAAGCGCCGCCGCAGTCGAGCAGATGAGTAGCTCGATGAGCGCTATCAATCAAAAGACGCAGGATGTAATACGCCAATCTGAAGAGATTAAAAATATCATCGTCATCATCCGTGACATCGCAGACCAGACAAATTTGCTAGCGCTTAACGCTGCTATCGAGGCGGCAAGGGCAGGCGAGCATGGGCGCGGTTTTGCCGTAGTTGCCGATGAAGTTAGGAAGCTAGCCGAACGCACTCAAAAATCGCTCGGCGAAATCGAAGCTAACACAAACGTGCTGGCTCAAAGCATAAATGAAATGAGCGAAAGTATCAGAGAGCAAAGCGAAGCTATAAATTTAATCAATCAAGGCGTGTCTCATGTTGACGAGCTAACCAAGCAAAATGTCAGGGTTGCAAACGAAACCAACGTAGTTACCGCCGAAGTGGATCATATGGCTAAGGCTATCGCGCAAGACGTGAGAAAAAAGAAATTTTAAAACAAAAATAAAAATTACCAAAGGAGGGTTTAGATGAAAAAGGTTGCAAATAAGATAGCTTTTATCATTTTTGCATTGTTGGCTGTACTATTTACTATATTTGCGGCCATGAACTACAATAGTACTAAAAATACTATTTTGGATGTTTCGAAAAATTCAAAGGAGGCCATCGCGCGTTCTTTGGAAGTTTATGTCGACGAGTATCTTGGCAGTAAGGTTTTTGCAGTAGAAGGCCTAGTACGATATATAGAGGAAAATCCTCATCTTATGACTGACAGGGAGCAGCTCAAAGATCGCCTAATGACTATGGCCGTCGGTCTAGATATACCTGAGTTTTACATAGGTTTTGCCGATAACGGAGAGCTTTATGATGCGGTCGCGCAAGCGGGCAGGGGGCCTAAATTTTTAAAATTAACGCCTGAAAAAGATAAATTTGACTCTAGAGAAAAGGGTTGGTTTAAACAAAGCGTTTCTAGCGGCAAGCTCTACTTTACGCCGCCGTATATAGCGCAATCTAGCGGAAAAAATACTATGACCATAGCTAAGTCGTTTATGGTAGATGGTAAAGCTGCAGGCGTAGTGGCTGCGGATTTGTATCTAGACGGCGTAGCAAGTAGTTTGGCAAAATCAAAAGAGTCTAAAACTAGCGTTCCATTGATCATAGATCTAGATACTCAGCTAGTGGTTTATCATCCGGATAGCAAATATATTTTATCTTCCGATCCGGAGATCAAAAAATCTGTCGATTTTGTCGTAAATAGCTACAATAAAGACGGCGGTAAAGCGTTTTTTAATAGGATTGGTGACGATGAAAGCGTCTTTGCGTGTCAAAAATACGATAGAGCAAATTGGCTCGTGTGCTCTAATAACTCTATAGAAGATTACGATCCTATATTAGATAGCGTTTTATTAAATCAGTCTGTATCCTCGCTCGTATTTATAGCGATTATCGTCGTTATATTGATAATTATGGTCGGATATTTCTTGAAGCCTCTTGGTATCATATCAAGCGCGCTAGATGCGTTTTTCAAATACCTAAACTACGAAACCAAAGAGCCGCTTAAAGCAAATGTGGCCACGAAGGACGAATTTGGTGTCATGGCGGCGCTTATAAACGAAAATATAAGCAAAGTAGAGGCGTCAAATACCGCTGAAAATAACTTTATCAAAGAAGCAAACGCTTTTGTGGATAAGATAAAAGCGGGCGACTTTACGGCGACTCTTGACGCGCACACGTCTAACCCTGCGCTAAATCAGTTGAAAGCCACTTTTGCTCAGCTTCAAGCAGCCTTAAAAGATGCGATCGCTGAAAACAGCAATGAGGTTATAAGATTGCTAGAGAGCTTTAAAGCGCAAGACTTCACAAAAAGGCTTGATGATAGCGGCAAAATGGCTGCAGGTATCAACTCGCTAGGCGAAGAGATCGCGAATATGCTCAATATAAATTTAGAGCAAGCTAAGTTGCTAGAAGAAAAAGCAGGCATGTTGGCTGAGTCGATGAAGGAGCTTACAAACGGCGCTAACGTACAAGCAAGCTCGCTACAAGAAAGTGCCGCTGCGGTAGAGCAGATGAGTAGCTCGATGAACGCTATCAGTCAAAAGACCGGCGATGTCATGAGACAAAGTGAAGAGATCAAAAACATCATCGTGATCATCCGCGATATAGCCGATCAGACGAATTTGCTAGCGCTTAACGCAGCTATCGAGGCGGCTCGTGCAGGCGAGCACGGACGGGGCTTTGCCGTCGTAGCCGATGAGGTTAGAAAGCTTGCCGAACGCACTCAAAAATCGCTCGGCGAAATCGAAGCCAATGCAAACGTACTGGCTCAAAGTATCAACGAGATGAGCGAGAGCATCAAGGAGCAAAGCGAAGGCATAAATATGATAAATCGCTCTGTGGCTCAGATAGACGAACTCACTCACAACAACGTAGGCGTCGTAAGTAGAACTAACGAAGTAACCGCTCAGGTCGACAACATGGCTAAAGCTATCGTCGAGGACGTGAGGAAGAAGAAATTTTAACTCTTGTGACGGCTCTGGTTTTGCAGGGCCGTCAAATTTACCCCAAATTTATCCGCTTTAATAAATTTTACCCCGGCTTTTAGTATAATCGCACATCTTAAATTTAGGAAAATAAATGCAAATCGTCTTTGGTCCCGTTAGCTCGCGCAGGTTCGGTATTTCGCTGGGCGTCGATCTATCGCCTGCGCAAAAGTGCTGTAACTTTGACTGCGTTTACTGCGAACTCACGGCGGCAAAACCCGTCGCGGCGATAGAAAATCCGCCTAGCGTAGAGCAAGTAATCGCCGAGGTGAAGGCCGCGCTTGCCGCACATCCGCATATCGACGTCATCACGCTAACGGCAAACGGCGAACCGACGCTTTACCCGGATCTGGCGCGGTTAGTAAGCGAGCTAAATTTGATAAAAGGACGAGCTAAAACGCTCATTCTCTCAAACGGTTCGGGCGTGCTTGATCCTAAAATTTGTGAGGCGTTAAAGGGGCTTGATATCGTCAAATTTAGCCTTGATAGCACGGTGCAAAAGACCTTTGCTAGGATCGACCGCTCGGGCGAAAAAATTGGCGTCGGCGAGCTAGTGGCTGCTATGGCTAAATTTAGGCAAAAATTTAAAGGCGAGCTAGTGCTTGAAATCCTGGTCGTAAAAGGACTAAACGACACGAAGGCTGAATTTGAAGCGCTAAATGCGGCGATAAATCAAATTTTGCCAGCCCGCGTGGACATAAGCACCATAGATCGACCGCCTGCGTACCCGGTCAAAGGCGTGGGCCGAGAGCTCCTATATGAGCTTGCGCAGCAAATTTCCGGCGTACCGTGCGTGATAGCATCGGCAAAATACGGCGATGAAAAATTTGAGCTTAGCAAGGAAGAGCTGCTAGAGCTCGTAAAACGTCGCCCGCAAAGCGAAAATGATGTAACAAATAGCTTTTCTGAAAGCTCGAAGCAAAATTTGCAGGAGCTTTTGGCTGACGGAAAGATAAAAATAGTAAATGCGGCTGGAACTAAATTTTACCGACTTGCGTGATTTTTGCGTCAAAATTTATCTTTTTGCTCACTAAATTTTTGCCACTAGTAAATTTAAGCTAAATTTAATTGACAAACGATACGTTTTTGCCTATAATACGACTTCTTTTAAAATGTTCCGGATTAGCTCAGCGGTAGAGTAGTCGGCTGTTAACCGATTGGTCGCTGGTTCGAATCCAGCATCCGGAGCCATCTATACTCAAAAATCTCTTTAAAACCCCGATTTTATCGATATTTCAAGAGCTTTAAGCTTTATTGGTTTTATTAAATTTGTTCCCTATTTGTTCCTAATTTTTTTAATATTTCAATTTCTCACCGTGTTTTCTAAGTCAATCTAAGATGCCTTATTTTTGTTTTTAAAAACAAAAAAATAATTTTTTATCCTAAATTACTCTAAAATACCCTAGAGAACCATAGGGTATTAAAAATTTTTCGAAAATTACTTAAAAATCATTCAAAAATGCAAAAGTAAACAAAAAGTTGCTGTAATTAGTTATATAAGAACTAAGCAGAAGGAGAAAAATAATATGCTTAATGAACTATATAACGACGTAGAGTACAAAGCACTTCTCGAGCATATAGCCATCAATATAAAGGACAAGCGGTGCTAAACAGGCAACAAACGGCAAAACTTCTTAGTATCGGCGTATCTACACTTGATCTTCGCATATCGCAGGGCAGGGATATTCCGCGTTATATCAAAATGGGAGATGCGAAGAATTCTAGAATAGCGTTTGCTATTACGGACATTGCGGCTTATATTTTTCAAAAAAGGGTTAAAACATGCTCTTAATTTCTATGGTAGATAATAAAGAAAAGGATCAAAAATGAGTAATGCCCTTCAAATAGGCGGACACAACGTGGTTCTTTGCGTTAGAAGCGA
Source organism: Campylobacter massiliensis (assembly GCF_014253065.1). Classification (NCBI taxonomy): domain Bacteria; kingdom Pseudomonadati; phylum Campylobacterota; class Epsilonproteobacteria; order Campylobacterales; family Campylobacteraceae; genus Campylobacter; species Campylobacter massiliensis. The sequence continues at coordinate 631,941 of NZ_JACLZK010000001.1, read as the reverse complement.
GTTTTTAACTTTAAAGAAGGCTATTATAAGGTATGAGCACAATGTTAGAGAGGTTAAACATGCCTCTAAGATCGGATATCTTAGAGGTAACAGCCGAAATAATAGATACCTAGTGCTTAGCGAGTATAACGATAACGGCAATATGCGAGAGATGCCTAGTAGCGATAGGGAATTTAACGACAGAAAGTATATAAAAGCACTTTTGAAAAAATACCACGAAAAAATGAAAGCCGACTACGAAGCCCAATCAAAAACATATAAAAACGGTAGAGTAGTAAAGAATCATTGGCGAGATAATATGGTCGGATTTTCAGAAGTAGTTATTAGCTTTGGTACAGAGCGTCCAAAAGACCCCAAAGAAGGACTAAACCAAACCGAAGTTAATTTTGTTAATGCTCAAGTTTCGCTTGACAGAGTCCTTAAATTTGCAAGATTATACCGTGCAAAATACGGAGTAAAATGCTTGTTAGTTGTTGAGCATAACGATGAGAAGACTAAGCACTATCAGCTTATTTTTACAAACTACTTATTTCAAGAGCATAAAAATACCAGGTTTAACGGTAAAGACGAAACGATAGAAAATTTACAGGATAAGTTAACTATATTAGAAAACTTTAAAACGAAGGTTATTAATTTTATCTCAAAAATAAGTAATTTAATACCGAATTTTAGTAGGTTGCTAGATGACGAACCAAATGAGGTAAGAAAAGAGATAAAAGGCAAGATGTATATTAGGGATGGGATGGAGATGTAGCTGGTCTATGAGGTGATCAAGGAAGTTTTTACAATGAAATCATAACAAAAGTTAAAAGCAGTTATCTATCCAAGATAATTAGTGTAAATAAAGCTTAATAGCTTTAAATGCGATTTGCTATATAAGCTACAATAAAGGACCGACGAAGGCTACTACGATAAGTCATAAGCCTAAGCGTCCCAATGCTCTTGGCTCAGTCACATGCCCCTATTCTTCTACTGAAATTTAATTAAAAATGCACTCGCGCCTCAAAAGCTATAGAAATAAAGGTGGTTTTTAGATTAGAAAGAGATTATAACAGCATGATTTTGAAGAGAATCACAGTAAAAATCAATAGGAATAGAGAATATAGCCTTTTGAATGTATATTTTTTATATCAAGATTTAAATTTCTTTTTAACACGCCTACTAAATTTTGCATAGCTATTTTTGAACTCATTTTATCGTGATAAACGACCTCTTCTATCATTGAAAAGGTGGTTATATTATTTACGTTTTGGGCTAGGAGCAAGATCAGCTTATGCTGTAAATTTGTTAGAAAAATTTGTTCGTTATTTTTATAAATTTGCTCTTTTTCGAGATTTATCTTAATTTCTTTGTTTAGCATTAAAAAGCTTGCCTCTTTGCTAGGAGATAGCATAGCGATACTATCGAGTAAAACGCTTGTTTTAATGGGCTTAAACAATATAGCAGAACTTCCGCCGTGAAAATTTTTTAAAATTTTAGAATAGACTTTTTTGTTTTTTGCTAAAAATATAAATTTTTGATTCGGCGAGATGGATGAAATATTAAAGAAATCAATTTCTTCTTTATTCTCAAACAAAGGGTCCAGGTCGATAATTACGACATCTAAATTTGTATTGCAATTAAGATAAAAATCCAAAAAGTAATCAAAATTTATAAAATATAAATTTAAGAATTTATCCTTGTTTAGCCTTATTTTTCAATTAAATTTTCGTCGCTACAAACAACTAACGCACAGAGCTTTTGAAGCCTTTTTATTCTTGATGTAATTTAAAATCCTTATAAGTTTAATTTGATTTATTATCCAATAAATAAGCTAAATTTAATTTTAAAAATGAAATTAAAATGAATTTATTTAATATAATTGCGGCGAAATTTTGAAATTTAAGGAGACAAAATGTCAATTTCAAGACGAGATTTTTTAAAGACATCCGCTGCAACCACGGCAGTAGTTTGCTCAAATCCCCTTATGTCCAAGGAGAGCAAGATCAAAAGTATACTGCACGCTTCAAATTTAGGTGCATTTTACGCCGACGTCGACGAAAACGGAAAGATAGCGAAAATTAGACCGCAGGTATCTGATAAAGACCCTAAATATCCCGGAAACGAGGCGTGGATAGATAGAGTTTATTCCGATACCAGGATAAAATATCCTTGCGTTAGAAAAAGCTACCTAGAAGGTAAAAACGCTCCCGAGCTTCGCGGCAAAGAGGAATTTGTGCGAGTGAGCTGGGATGAGGCGATGAAGCTAATAGTTAAAAAGCTTCAAAGCGTAAAGACGGACGAGATTTATAATGCAAGCTATGGCGGCTGGGGGCATCCCGGTCTTCTTCACAACTGCAACTCCGTGGCGGGTAGATTTTTTAATACCGTTTTTGGCGGAGCGGTAGGAACTGACGGCGAGTATAGTAACGGCGCTGCTGGCAGAGTAAAGGCAACTATCGTTGGAGATTTGGAAGTTTATTCTCCTCAAACCGCACATGAAGTAATGCTTGAAAATACGAAAGTTTACGTAATGTGGGGCGCTGATTTATTTAAATGCAATCAAATCGACTATAAAATAGCAAATCGCGGAAACAATCCTTATTTTAAAAATACGCAAAATCGGGAATAAAATTTATCACGATTGATCCGCAATACACGGAAATTGCTAAGAAATTTAACGCCGAGTGGATTAAAATTCGCCCAAATACCGACGTGGCGCTTATGCTTGGAATGTGCCATTATCTATATACAAGCAACCAATATGATAAAGATTTTATCGAAAAATACACTTTTGGATTTGATAAATTCCTGCCTTATCTGCTTGGTAAGAGCGAAGATATGGTAGAAAAAACTCCTGCCTGGGCAGCAAAGATAACGGGCGTTGAGGAGAGCGTTATAAAAGCGCTTGTCGATACTTTTGTAAAAAATCGCACATTTTTAGCGGGCAACTGGGCTATGCAAAGAGCTCATCACGGAGAGCAGGCCGACTGGATGCTTATGGTGCTTGCTTCAATGATAGGACAAGTCGGTCTCCCCGGCGGCGGATTTGGATTTTCTATGCATTATAGCGGCGGCGGACAAGCGTTTTCGGGCGTTAGTTTGCCGGTAGGCCTGCCGCAAGGTAAAAACAAAGTAGATGCAAAAATTCCAGCCTCAAGAGTTAGCGAAGCTTTACTAAATCCTGGTAAAAAGATCAAATTTAAAGGCTCTGAGATAACTTATCCAGATATCAAAGTTATGTATATAACGGGCGCAACCGTTTTGGGACACCATCCAGATACAAATGAACTTATAAAGGCTATCCGCAAGCTTGATACCGTGGTGGTTCATGAGCCTTGGTGGACGCCGATGGCAAAGATGGCCGATATAGTGCTTCCTTCTACTACTCCGCTCGAAAGAGACGATATAAGCTATGGCGGCTCTTATTCGCAAGATTATGTTTATGCGATGAGAAAGGTTGTAGAGCCGCTTTTTGAAGCTAGAAACGATTATGACGTTTTTGCTCAGATGGCAAAAATGGTGGGCGAAAAAGAGCATCGTAAATTTACAAGCGGCAAGAGCAAAGAGGAGATCATAAGAAGCTTTTATGAAAGAAGCGATTGCGTTAATTACGTAAGTTTTGATGAATTTTGGGAAAAAGGATACGTGTACTTTGAGCCGGGCGAAGAGGCAAAGAAATTTGTTCGTCACTCCGCATTTAGAGCTGATCCGGTAGCAAATAAACTAGCTACGGAAACAGGTAAAATTCAAATTTTCTCGCAAAAATTTGCTGATTATAAACTTGATGATTTTAAGGGACATCCTATGTGGTTTGAGCCTGCAGAATGGCTTGGCAATGGCGAACTTACGAAGCAATATCCGCTTCATCTGCTAAGTCCGCACCCAAAATATCGCATCCACTCTCAGCTTGATAACTCTTTTGTAAGAAAAGCATATAAAGTAGGAAATAGAGAGCCTGTGCTTATAAATGATGAAGATGCTAAGAAATTTGGTATAAAAGACGGCGATACGGTTGAAGTCTATAGCGACAGGGGTAGAATTTTAGCAGGTGCCGTCGTAAGCAAAGACATTATGAGGGGCGTCGTGTCGATAAACGAAGGCGCTTGGTATGATCCTGAAAATTTAACAGATGAAAACCCAAGATGTAACGCAGGGCACGTAAATTTATTAACCAGCTCAAGACCTACTTCGACTATGGCACAAGCGACTTCTATAAATACCTGCTTGGTGGCTGTCAAAAAAGTTGATGCTAAGGCTTATGCCGGCATTAAAACACCGATAATAAAAGGAGCATAAATGAGAAAAATTCTATTTTTAGCAGCGGTCTTGGCAAATTTTGTTTTTGCAAAAGATATGTTTATCTTTGATATCAAGGCCGATTTGCTTGATCCTAAAACCAAAGAGGTCGTAGGTGAAATTTACGAAGGTACGCCCGTAAAATTTATAAAGCAAGAGGGTGATTTATCGCTTATCGAAGTTGGCGGAGAGGTTACAGATAACAAAAATATCTTAGCCTACAAAAAAGATCCGTTGATAACCTTTTTGATGCTTAAAAATCAGGAGGCAAAGCCGAAGGCGCAGTACCTAATAGACAGCAAAAAATTAAATGAAAATAGCTACGCCTCATGGGAAGAGGCTGAGCTTGTTTATTATGACACTTGTAGCTCATGTCACGCGGCTCACAAACCAAAAGAGCATTTGATGAACGAATGGGATGCATATCTAACCGCTATGCAAACATTTGCCAAAATAAACGATGAATAAAAAGCTAGAATCCTACGCTTTATGCAAGCCTTCGCAAAAGACGGAATAGCAAAAGAAGAAGATTAAAATTTTAGGCCAAATTTGGATAAAAATCTAAATTTGGCCTATTGCGAGACTTTAGTAGCCGCTAACTTTGAATAACAAAGAGTTTAAATATTGTTTACTTAGCTGTACAAATCTAAACTAAATAAATTTAGCTTGTAGCTAGCTAAATTTAAAACGGATATTTGTGATTCCCCATGCCTTCAACGGTGATCCATTTTAATTCCGTCATCTCCTCGATAGAAAAACGCCCGCCCTCGCGACCCAGTCCGCTCATTTTTACTCCGCCGAAAGGAATATGTGCCTCATCTTGCAGTGAAGGGCCGTTTACGTGCAGCATCCCGGTCTCTATTTCCTCGGCGCAGCGCAGATAGTTCGCGACGTTTTGAGTGATAACGGTCGCGCTCAAACCATAATCCGTACTATTGGCTGGTTCTATGGCTTCATCTAGATCGCGAGCCTTGATAATAGCCGCAACCGGCCCGAATGCCTCGGTTGAAAAGATTTTCATATCAGGCGTAACGTCTACCACGGTAGTCGGCATATAAAAGTTGTTTTCGCTCGTGCCGCCGGTTAGTACCCGCGCGCCTTTTTTCTTCGCATCGATAACAAATCATAGATAAATTCGCACTGTTTGCGCTCGATAAGCGGCCCGATAACGGTGCGTTCGTCGGTCGGATTGCCGACTTGTAAAAATTTAACTTTATCCGTAAATTTGGAGACGAAATCGTCATAAATTTTTTCATGTACTATGACGCGCGAGCCCGCCATGCAAATTTGACCTTGATGCATAAAGATACCGAAAAACTCGGTATCTACGGCGTAGTTGACGTCTGCGTCCTCAAGAACTAGAACGGGACTTTTCCCGCCTAGTTCAAAGGTGCATTTTTTCATATATTTTGCCGCGCTTTGAGCTATATGCCTGCCGACCCGGGTCGATCCCGTAAACGTTATCATGGAGATGCGTTTGTCTTCTTGAAACGTTTCGCCAAGCACCTCTTTTGAGCATGGAATAATATTTAGCACGCCGGCGGGCAAGCCGGCCTCCTGTAGGATTTCGCCGAATATTAGACCGCAAACGGGCGTGTTTGACGACGGTTTTAATACGAAACTATTGCCCGCCGCTATGGCAAAGGCAAATTTTTTACTGCTTAGTATCATCGGCGCATTAAACGGCGAAATGCCGGCGACTACTCCGAGCGGACGACGAACGGCATACGAAAAAACACCGTCGTCGTTTGAAACGAAAGTTTGGCCGCTCACGCGTCTGGCCTCACCCGCCGCAACGCGAAATATATCGCTAACGACGCTGATCTCAAAGTTGCATTTTGCGATCGTCGAGCCGCTTTCGCGCATTAATATATCTCTAATATCATAGGCCCTTCTTTCAAAAATTTCAGCCGCCCTTAAAAGAACGGCCTCTTTTTCTCGTGGAGCGGTTTTGGCCCAAAGCTTTTGCGCCTTATACGCGCTTGCGATGGCTAGTTCGATGTCCTCTTTGCTAGCCATGTGCACTTTGGCGAACACCGAACCGTCGGCGGGATTTATGCTATCTACGACGGTGTTGTCGCTTGAGCTTACGTGCTTGCCGTTTATATATAGTTTGTACTCTTTCACGATGTTTTCATTGCTAAATTTAAAGTCTGATTATATACTAGAAATTTTTACTATACATTGAAATTCGCCTAAAATGCCAAATTTTGGCTTAAATTTGACTATTTTCTATAAAAATCGCGCAGATAAAACTCTCTGCGCTCCAGCGCCTAAAAGCGCAGTCGTAGCAGCTAATCTCGCCGCCGCAGCTCGTCTCCTCTTCGTCGTTATCTAGCTTAAATTTAGCGCAGTTTTGGGCTGTTTCTCGCGCTTTTTCGTAGTCAAATTTGCCAAATTTAAACTCGCCTTTTTCGTTAAAATTTAAGTTCATTAAAAATTCCGAAGCTCTTTTACGCTCAAATTTCTAAATCCACCGCCAGCTTCTTTTTTGACGAGCAAGGTCGCTTTAAAATCCAAAAATACGGGCTTTAGCGCACCGATTAATTTTACGCGCTCATCCGGAAAAAGTGGTTTAAAATTTTCATCCGCGACCGCTTCGATAAAATTTAAATCCAAAAGCTCGCGTACGCTCAAATTTGACTTTTCTAACTCAAATTTACCTCTGATCTTGCCATAGTTTCCGCTAAGTCTAAGCCCTATGCCTGCAAGCGCGCCGATGACACCGCGAGCGCTGCTTTTTAGCTCTTTTAAAAATACGTTTTGCTCTCGCGCCGTCTCAAACGCCTGCCGTGGCTTTAAAAATATCTCCTTTGCGCTCTTGCCAAAATTTATCAGCCCTTGCGCGCTTAGGAGATCTTTTTCAAAGACCGCCGCGATACCGGGCTCGGCGCTAGGTGCGCATTTGTGCTCTAGTAAATCAAGCGCGAAATTTAGCGCGCGCTCTTTTTGTGCTTCATCCAGCATAGCTTCTAGGCACATGCAGCTGTTGTGCGAGGTATAGTTTATGCGCGGATCTAGCAAAAGCTGATGGCGCGTGACGAAAGAAACGGGCGCGAAAGAGCCGATAAACGCGGCTATCTCTTCGGCTAGCAGGCCAGTAGAAATATCGCCGCCAAGCTCGTCCGTGTCGTCGATGCAAAGTAGAAATTTAAATTTCATTTTAAAAACCTCGATTTTTAAGTCAAATTTAACTATGTATGAAATAAAATTAACTTTTTATATTTTAATAATATTAATCTCGTTTAAAACGTATTTTACAAAATATATAATAAAAATTTCATTTCCAAGGAGTTATCAATGAAAAGGATTGGCCTAATCGCCTGCTGTGCTGCAATGGCGCTACACGGCGAAGTGTTTACGCTGGGACAAGTTGAAGCCGTAGAAAGCGTCGGCGGCGTACAAAAAAGCGACACGAACGTAGTTGTTTTGGACGAGCAAAAGTTGCAACGAGACGAGATAAAGCGCCTCTCAGAGGTCGCTTACAGCACGCCGGGTGTATACGTAGATAAAAAGGGTCCGCGCGCCGAGCAAAATTTCTACGTTCGTGGCTTTGACGCGCGCAGAGTGCCGCTTTTTATCGATGGCATTCCTGTTTATGTACCTTATGACGGCAACTCGGACTTTGGACGATTTACGACATTTGATCTAAGCCAAATCAACACTCTAGCTCCGTGCTTTACGGTCCAAATACGATGGGCGGCGCGATAAATTTGATCACCAAAAAACCTACAAAAGAACTTGAAGGTAGCGTCGGCTACGGCTTTGAGACGGGTAGAAACGCCAAGACTTACGGCAACAACGTTGATTTCAGTATCGGCACTAAGCAGGAGCTATTTTACGTGCAAGCGGGCGGCAGCTATATGGAGGATGCGGGACAGCAGCTCTCTCACGACTTTAAACCGGGCGTTACTCGCAACGAAGACGGCGGCAGACGCGATAACTCCGTACAGCGCGATAAGAAATTTAATATAAAATTCGGCTTCACGCCAAATGAGACCGACGAGTACGCGATCGCCTATATCAATCAAAAAGGCGAAAAAGAGCAGCCGTACTATACGGGCCGTTACGCCAGATATAATATGGCAAAACGCTTCTGGGAGTGGCCGAGATGGGACAAAGAAAGCATATATTGGCTATCTCATACGCAGTTTGCAAATAGCCTTTACGTAAATACCAAAGCCTTTTATGACAAATTTGTAAACGACCTAAACGGCATCAAGCCTTTTGTATTTAACAGCCACTACCGAGATAAAGGCTACGGACTAGGTACGGAGATAGGCGGCGATATCGGAGATAGAGATACGTTAAAATTTGCGGTTAACTATAAATTTGACGAGCACAAAGAGCATGACGACGGCGAGCCGGTGCAGACCTATCAAGATAAAACATACAGCTTTGCGCTGGAAAATACTTATAAATTTACCGATTTTACGCGGCTGATTTTAGGCGCAAGCTACGATACTAGAGACGCGGTCAAGGCTCAAGAATACGGCAAAATAACGTCAAACAAAAACACGCTTTACGATTTTGAGGTCGCCAAACGCCACGCCTTTAACTACCAAGCCGCGATCAAACACAGCTTTGACGGCAACGACGAACTTAGCGTTAGCTTTGCTAAAAAGACCTATTTTCCTAGTATGAAAGAGCGCTACTCAAAACGCTTCGGCCGCAATGAGCCAAATCCATACCTAAAGCCCGAGGTCGCCAACCACTACGAGGTCGGTTATCAAAGAAGCTTCGGCGAGGCTTTGAGGCTTGAAACGGCGATATTTTACTCTAGGGTCAAAGACGCTATCGGCGAGCATAACATTATCATAGGCGGCAAAAAGCTAGCTCAAGCTATAAACGTAGACAAAGCCGAGTACAAGGGCTTCGAGCTTGGCGCGACATATTTTGCTGGGCAAAATCTGGAGCTAGGCGGCAACTATACGTATATAAGCGCAAAATATAAAAGCGGTGCGGATAGCAGAGTTTACGACATACCTAAGCACAAGGCTTTTGCTTATATAGATTACAAAATCATGCCTAAATTTAGCATTTATGCATCGCAGTATATGATCTCGAGCCGCTACTCAAACTCTTACGAAGTGACTAAACTAGCTGGCTTTGGCGCGACAAACGTCAAATTTATCTACAAACCGACCGAAAGCCTAAGCGTCGAGGCCGGTATATCAAATTTGTTTGATAAAAACTACGAATACAGGGAAGGCTATCCGGAAGAGGGAAGGGTGTTTTTCACGAATTTAAGATATAAATTCTAATTTTATCGGTTAGAATTTGCAGGGCGGATCGCTCCAAAAAGGAGTCGGTCCGCTTAAAATTCGACTCTATTTATATAATAAAATCTATTTTAAAATTTCTTTGGCTATACTTTACAAAATCGTTTAAAGGCAAAAAATGTTTAAAAAATTTTTGTTGTTTTTCTTTGCGTTTTCGGGCTTTTGCTTTGCGATGACGCCTGAGCAGATCAAAGACTACATCGCGCAAAACAGCGAGAATATCGAGCAGCTACAAGGCACTCCGTCTAAAATTTACGCCAGCTCGCCGCCGCTTTTATATATGCTTTACGCGCTCGATCCCGCTAAAATCAGCGGCACGAATTTCGAGTGGAACGACTACGAGCGGCCCTACGTCAAAAAAGAGGTGCAAGAGCAGCCCGTCGTGGGCGGCTTTTTCGGTCAGGGTAAAATTCCAAATGTCGAGATGCTGCTACGCCTAGACCCGGGTCTCATCCTCGTAAACGCAAGCTCTCGCAACACCAAAAAGATGAGCGAGGTCTTCGGCTCTATCAAAAAACCGATGCTCTATCTGAGCGCGACGAAGCTCGAGGATTATCTGGATGGGTTTGAAATTTTAGGCGAAATCACGGGTAAAAAAGAGCGCGCAGCACGTCTCATAAACTACGCGAAGGAGTCGCTAAATTTGACCGCGCAGATCGAGGAGTACATTAAGAAAAACAACCTGCAAAAGGTAAAAATCTACTACGCGCAAGGCGGCGACGGGCTAGCCACCGAGTGCGAGGGCTCGTGGCATGCGACGCTCATCGAGCGAGCAGGCGCGCAAAACGTGCATAAGTGTAGCGAAGATCCAAACGCCAAATCTTTCGGACGCGTTAAGATTAGCTTCGAACAGCTCGTAAAATACGACCCCGACGTCATCCTCATCTACGAAAAGGAGCTGTTTGATAAAATTTACGGCGATCCGAAGTGGCGATTGCTCGGCGCGGTGAAAAACAAAAAGGCGTTTTACATCCCGCGCGAGCCCTTTTCGTGGTTCGACCGCCCGCCTTCGTTTATGAGGTTTTTGGGGTTAAAATGGCTCATAAGCTTAACCTATCCCGATGCGTTTAAATTTGACATGGCTCGCGAGACGCGTGAGTTCTACAAGCTATTTTTGGATCTTGAGCTCACAGATGCGCAAATTTATAAAATTTTGGGACGCGCCGAGTGAGTAAAGAAAAATGAGTAAAAGGGCGTTTGCATTTTTAGCCCTGCTGCTGGCGCTTTGCGTCGCGGGTTCGCTGCTGCTCGGTAAATACGGCTTTAGCGCGGGCGATTACGCGCGCTACGTCGCCGCTCTTTTAAAAGGCGAAAATTTAAAAGAGTATGAGGTCATGCACACGCTTTTGCTCGAGATCCGCCTGCCGCGCATACTTGCCTGCGTGCTCATCGGCGCGAGCCTGGCGATCAGCGGCGCGGCGTATCAGGCGATGTTTGTAAACCCGCTAGTAAGCCCCTCTATCCTGGGCGTTCTAAGTGGCGCGGGATTTGGCACAGCGGTCGGGATGTTTTTTAAGCTAAATGAATACCTAATCCAGCTCAGCACATTCGGCTTCGGTTTTCTTGCCGTGGCAGTGGCGCTAGGCGTTTCGGCGCTGTATTCGCGCAGCGGTAGCGTCATCGTGCTAGTGCTGGGCGGCGTCATCAGCAGCTCGCTCTTTACTTCGCTGCTCTCGGTGCTAAAATACGCCGCAGACCCGAACGACGCGCTTCCGGCGATCACCTATTTTTTGATGGGAAGTCTCGGCTTTGCATCCAAGAGCTTCATCCAAATTTCAATCCTGCCGATGTGTGCGGGCATTTTGCTGCTAGCGCTTAGCGGCAAATACCTAAACGCGCTAAGCCTTGGCGAAGAGGAGGCAAAGAGCCTGGGCGTAAACGTGGCGCGGGTTAAAATTTTCATCATCCTTGTTGCAACCTTCGTTAGCGCGCTTAGCGTGACGATCGCTGGCATCATCGGCTGGATCGGGCTTATCGTACCGCACATCGCGCGCTTTATCTTCGGCGCCGACAACCGCGCAGTTTTAGCTAGCTCGGCGATGATCGGCGCGATATTTCTGCTCTTTTGCGACAGCTTCTCGCGGCTTATTTTTACTTTCGAGATCCCTATCGGCATCGTGACCTCGCTATTTGGCATTCCGATGTTTATCATCGTGCTGCGCCGCGCCAAGAGGAACTTTTGATGCGAGAAAATTTGATAGAAGTGCGAAATTTGCGTTTTGCATATCAGGGCAAGCCCGTGCTAAAGGGCATCAGCTTCGACGTCGCGACGGGCGATACGCTAAGCATTCTAGGCGCCAACGGCAGCGGCAAAAGCACCCTACTTCGCATAATGCTCGGATTTTTAAAATTTGAGGGCGAGGTGCTAATCGGCGGCAAAAGCGTGCGAGACTACGGCAAAAAGGGGCTTGCCTCCCTCGTCGCCTACGTGCCGCAGACGCACGCGCCGTCCTATGACTACAGCGTCTTTGACGTCGCGCTGATGGGCGCGCTGTGCAGGACGCCGCTATTCTCTAGCTTTAGCGCGGCGGATAAAAAGCTAGCCGAGCAGGCGCTGGAAAAGATGGGCATCGCGCATCTAAAAAACGCGCCCTACACAAAGGTCAGCGGCGGCGAGCGGCAGCTGGCGTACATCGCACGCACGCTGGTTCAGGGCACGAAAGTGATCTTTATGGACGAGCCTACAAACGGGCTGGACTTTGGCAATCAGATCAAGCTGCTCGAGATGATCAAGGCGCTGGGAGATGAGGGCTACACTTTCGTGCAGACGACGCACTACCCGCGCCACGCGAAGTTCGTTTCAAATTTGACGCTGTTTATAAAAGACGGCGAAATTTTAGCTTTCGGGCGCAGCGAGCAGCTCATAAACGCCGAAAATATCGATAAAATTTACGGCATAAACTACGAAAGATACGAGGATAGATTATGATTTTACCTTCAAACTACGACGAGATCGACTTTGACGCGCTATATAAGGCGCAAAAGGCAAGAAGCTCATTCGGCAAAAAATTTGCCGCGGACTGGGACAAAAAGGCGCCCAGCTTCAACGAGGGCGTGATGAAAAGCGCCTACGCGCGCGAGTTTATAGACAAGGTTGATTTTACGGGCGTCTCTACGCTGCTTGATTTTGCGTGCGGAGCGGGCGCGTTAAGCGTGCTGGCGGCTAAAAAAGCGGATCAAATTTACGGCTACGACTTTTCGCCTAAGATGCTAGAGTTTGCCAGGCAAAACGCTAAAATTTACGGCGCGCAAAACATTAAATTTGCGCAAAAAGCCTTTGAGGACGACTGGTCGGACGTGCCTATATGCGACGTGGTTTTGGCCTCGCGCTGTCTTGAGGTGGACGATCTAAAAACCGCGCTTAACAAGCTTCTTTCAAAGACCAAAAAATCGCTTTACATCACGTTTAAGGTTGGCAGCAGCTTTGTGGATGATGAGATTTTGGATGCGATAGGGCGCAAGGTGGAGCAAAAGCCCGACTTCGTCTATCTTTTAAACATCTTGTTTCAAATGGGCTATTTGCCAAGCCTTAGTTACATAAAAGCTAAGTGCCATGCGGGCCCGGAAACAAGCGCGCAGGAGCTCATACAAAAGACGCGCTGGGGGCTTGGCGGCGAGCTAAGCGAAACGGAGGAGGCGCGCCTATCGGAGTATTTTAACAGCGGCAAATACAAACCAAGGCAAGAGTTTATGCATTGGGCATTCGTGCGAGTGGATAAAAATAGTTAAATTTGGTTTTTTTAGTTAGTTGATATAAATTCGAGATTAAATTTAAGTGAAGTCAAATTGCTTTAGCGAGCGCTATAAACCGCTCGCCATGTAAAAGCATTAAGCACCAATGATGATGTGGCTAGCTTTGATTATAGCAGTTACTTCATCGCCAGCTTTTAGAGCTAGGTTTTTAGCAGACTCGTTAGTGATGATAGCGCTTAGCTTATCTCCGCCTGCTATCTCGATATCTACTTCAGCATTTACCGCACCCTCTACTACTTTTACTACCTTACCTTTTAGTTGGTTAGTAGCGCTTAGTTTTAGACCGTTATCGCCTTTAGCCACTATGATAGAAGAAGCTTTAAACAGATAAACTACCTTTTTACCCGCTACTAGATCTAAAGCCTTTTGGCTATCTACGGTTACGGTTGCTTTTACTGTCTCTCCGCCTTGTAGCTTTGCTGCTACTAGAGAGTTTACCGCCCCCTCTCTTACCTCTGTGATTTGAGCTGACAGTTGATTTCTTGCGCTAAACATTGCGTTTTCCTTTGTGATTAAATTTGATTTCGTATTAAAATCTGGATGAATATTAACAACTTAAACTTTTATAAAACTTAAAAAACGAATATGTAAAATTCTAACTTTATCACTAAAAACTCATACATTAACGATTATCGGAATTTTAGGTATTTTGATAAATGAAGTAGAAAAATTTAATTTCGTAAATTGGAAATTGGGGTAGATGGGTTTTGGGTTAAATTTGAAAAGGAGCGGGAGGGAAATGTAAAATTTGATGAGGTATGCCTGCGTAATATTATAGCGACAGCTCAAAAAACTATCTTTAAGATATATGCTAAATTTGCATATATAAATCATCATCAGATACCGATAAAATCGCACTAAAAATAGTTTAAGTTTTTGCTTGATTTAAGCAATAATTCACTACAATCAAATCTTAAATTTAGATTTTCAAGCTATCATTTCGCAAAAATTAAGGAAAATCATGCAACCTATTTTTACGACGCAAATCATCAAATTTAAAGGCGTGCAAAAAAGCGCCGTGGATGATATTTTGGTGCGCGAGATCAAGCTTGAGATCTACATAAACGGCAAGCGTTTCGGCGCGGTGATGGCTACTCCGACCGATCAGGAGGCTCTGGCCGCAGGCTACCTCATCAGCGAAAATTTGATCGCAAGCCCCGAGGATATCGAGAGTATCGAGCTCTCAGACGACGCTTTAAGCGTGCGGGTAAAGGCTAAAATCAACGAAAAACGCCTCGAGCAGTTTGACGAGGAAAAGGTGATAATCAGCGGCTGCGGGCGCAGCTCGACGGCAAACATTGATCCCGAGGCTATGGCGGCACGCTCGATAAAGGGCGAGGTTAAATTTCACAAAGACGAAATTTTGCGCCAGATGGGGCAGTTTTACACGCAGTGCGAGCTTTACGAGATGACTGGCTGCGTGCACACGGCTAAGCTTTTTGTTAGCGGCAAACAGTTTTATATCGGCGAGGATATTGCCCAGCACAATACGATAGACAAAGCCGTCGGCAAAGCTATGCTAGCCGGCGCGCAGCTGCAAAATTCGTTTTTGATGGTGAGCGGTAGGCTCAGCTCCGAAATGGTCGCAAAAGCGGTCATGCACGGCATCCCAGTGCTCGTCTCGCGCACGGCTCCCACTAGCCTTGGCGTCGTGATAGCGCGTAAATTTAACCTCACGCTGTGCGGCTTTGCGCGCGGCGAAAACATAAACGTATATAGCGGCGCGGAGAGAATCTATGAGTGAGCAAATCCGCGAACTGATCGCAAAACTGCTAAATCCAAAGGGCAGGCTAGACTGCGGAGCGGCGTTTAAGATCGCCTCAAAGCTAAGCATAGAGATCGGCGAGGTTAGCGACGAGGCCGAAAAAATGGGCGTAAAGATCGACAACTGCGAGCTAGGGCAGTTTGGCGGGCTGGAAAACGGACGCGGCAAATACACCGTGATGACGCAGCTAAAACAGATGACCGACGAAAAGGGCAGAATACTGTGCAAAGACGCTAGAGACGCGGCTGCGGGCGTGGGGCTAAAGACTATCCGCTCGACGCTAAAAGACTATAAAATCGACGTAAAATACTGCCAGTTGGGGTGTTTTAAGGAGAAGAAAGGAAAAAAGATGAGAGTAAAAACCAAAACTTGGATAGAAAACGACGAGGGCGAACTGATCTTTGGTAAGGGCAAAACCGAAGTCCTAGACGTCATCGCCGAGGTCGGCTCGATCTCAAAGGCCGCCGAAATCCTAGGCATGAACTATAAAAAATGCTGGAATCATCTGCAAATTTTGCAAAAAAATCTAAAAGAGGAGCTCTTTACCACCAAACAGGGCGGCGGCGAAAATGCCGGCACGACGCTAAACGAGCGCGCACATGAGCTGATAAACGCCTACAGGCAGCTACAAAACGATATCGAGGACTTTGCGGATAAGCGCTTTAAGGAGCTGTTTTTGAAAAAAGACGGCGAGAAAAAGGACTCGGCCAAAGACGACGCAAACGATAAAAAGAAATAAAACCACATCAAATTTAAGGGAGAAAAATGTACGTAAAATTAAACGATAGGGTCTATCTAAACAAAGGCAAGATCACTAGAATAAAGGTAGATAGCGTCCAAGACGGTATCAGGATCCGCTTCTACGAGGGGCAAAATCAGGTCGCTAAAAGCGGACGCTTCGAAACTGAGGCAAAAGCTATCGAGTGGCTAGAGAAAAATTTTATAAATAAATAAATAAAATTTCTAACTCTCGCAAAGGGTCGCGAGCCTCTGCAGCTAGCGTCTCTTTGCCTTAAAAACTCGCAAAGAACGTTAAATTTGTCGCTTGGTGGTTAAAATTCTACTTTTTAAATTTAGCGCTTAAATTCCTCCACAATAAAGTTGCCGCAAGTAAATATCCGCTCAGAAAATCAAAAATCGCTTTTAAAATTTCACTTTTTGTTTTGTAAATTTTAAGCTCGCAAACGATGCGAGTAAATTTGACCGATAAATCAAAACGCGTCCTCATCGTTGCTCAAATTTGGCTGCGCCTCAAGGCTAAATTTATCTATTTTACGCGCCAAATTTAGGGTAAAATTTAGCCGTAAATTTTTAAAATGAGCCTACAAATTTGCCGCCAAATTTTATGTGCGAATATCTTTTAAATTTGAGTAAATCGCCGCGCGGCAAGTTTTATGCAGCTAAGCGCAAATTAAAAATAATAGCCCGCAAAATTAGCTTCAAATTTCCCAGAAAAAGCCCTAAATTTGCGAAAATTTACTATAATTACCGTATCAAATTTAAAGAGTAAAAATGCTAAATTTAGACGAAATTCGAAAAAATATCATCCTAAAACCGGGCGTGCATTATTTTGACTACACTGCTTCGGGGCTTGCTTATGAGCCCATTGAGCGCGAGATAGCGGAGACTCTCAAAACCTACGCCAACACCCACTCCGACAGTAGCTCCAGCGCCATCATCACGCAGCGGCGCTACGAGGGCGCGCGAGAGAGCCTAAAAAAGCTACTTGGGCTTGACGAGCGGTTTTATCTCATCGCTTGCGGGCAGGGCGCGACGGCCTCTATTAAGAAATTTCAGGAGCTGCTTGGCATCTACCTGCCGCCTGCAACTAGAAGCGCAATCGGCGAGGCAAATTTACGCGCCGCACAGCTTCCGCTCGTGCTCGTTTCGCCATACGAGCACCATTCAAACGAGCTTAGCTTTCGCGAGGGGCTTTGCGACTACATGCGCGTGCCGCTTAGCGAGTCCGGCGAGATCGATCTACTCGCACTTGAGCGTATCTTGAAGCTAAATACAGGACGCCGCATCATCGGCTCGTTTAGCGCCGCCTCAAACGTCACGGGCGTCGTCAGCGACTACAAAAAAATCAGCGAGCTAATCAGAGCGGCGGGCGGTATCGTGGCCTTTGACTGCGCGGCGCTGAGCTCGCACGCAAATTTAGACTGCGATCATTTTGACGCGATTTTCCTCTCGCCGCATAAGTTACTCGGCGGAGTCGCAAGCTGCGGGCTTTTGGCGATCAAAAAGGAGCTGCTTAACAGCGACGTGCCGACATTTGCCGCGGGCGGAACGGTCGCTTATGCTAACCGCGAAGGACACGTATTTTTGAAAAATCCCGAGCAGCTAGAGGAGGGCGGTACGCCGCCTATCATCGGGCTTATGCGGGCAAATTTAGCCTACGCGCTGCGAAACGAAGTCGGCTTTGAGAGGATAAAAAGTACCGAGGACGAGCTAGCGCGGCTTTTTGAGAGCGAGCTAGCGGGCATTGACGAGATCATAAACTACGCCCCAAAGGACGCGCCGCGGTTACCGATAATTTCGTTTAACGTGCGCGGCGTATCGGCTTATGATTTCGCCGCGAGCCTTAGCAACGACTTCGGTATCCAGACTCGCGCGGGCGTGATGTGCGCGGGACCCTACGCTCACGATCTGCTGGGTATCAAGGAGGGGCGCATGCCAGAAAGCAAGCCCGGCTTCGTGCGCGTGAGCCTGCATTACACGCACACCGAGCAGGACGTGCTATATCTAGTTGGCGCGATAAAATCTTGCATCAAAAAACACCGCGAGCTCTGGGGCGAGGAAAAGGCGATGTATGAGATGTTCGGCGGGAAGATTTAAATTTAAGCGGGTTAAATTCAGCTTGCGAAAAGGTCAAATTTGAGCAAATCAAAAATACGCGGTCAAATTTGAAAATTTACGCCGTAAAGATACGGGTTTGGGCGGTCAAATTTGATTAAATTTAAAAACTAAAAAGAGTAAATTTAAGAAAGAAAAAGGGCACAAAGCGCGCCCGAATCACGCAAATTTAAGCCCTAAATTCGACCCAAATTTGCGCGTAAAAAAGTTAGTTCTTGCGAGTATTCGCGTCAGGCGTGAAAAGCGGCTTATCTAGCAGCTTAAAGTCGCCGATAAACTTCTGACCCTCTTCGCTAGTCGCCCACTCGATAAATTTATTCGCATTTTCGATGTCGGCCTTAGCGCAGTGCTTCGGATTTACCGCGATTAGCGAGTAGAAGTTCTTTAAGTCGTTGTCGCCCTCGTTGATGATAACCATCTCAGGCGCGCCTTTTTTGGTGTCCTCGTACTTGATGTAGGTGCCGCGGTCGGTGAACGTTACGCCCTTTTGCTCGGCTGCTGCGTTGATAGTAGCTAGCATGCCTTGGCCGGTTTGCATGTACCAGCCGTCTTTTTCAGGCACTTCGCCGACGATTTTTTTCCAGATACCTTTTTCTTTGTTGTCGGTGCCTGATTTATCGCCGCGAGAGAAAAATTTGATATTCTCTTTTTTGATTAGCTCAAAGCTCTCTTTTATGTCTTTGCCTTTAAATTTATCGGCGATCGATTTATCGGCGATAACGACGAAGTCATTGTACATTACGGCTTTTCTCTCGACGCCAAAGCCCTTTTCTACGAATTCTTTCTCGACTTTTGGCGAATGCACGAAAAGTATGTCCGCATCGCAGTTTTCGCCGAGTTTCAAGGCCGCTCCGGTGCCTACCGCCGTCCATTTGATATCGACGCCGGTTTTTGCTTTATACGCAGGATAGATCGCGTCTAGTAGTCCCGTATTATCGGTGCTGGTAGTGGTTGCCATGATGAGTTCGCTATCGCCCGCAAACGCCAAAACGCTCGCAACTAGCGAGCCTAATATTACTTTTTTCATTTTTCTCCTTTTTTAAAAAGTATGCTATTATAGCACATTAAATTAATACTTAAGAAATATGCAAGGAAAGAATATTTGGATTTTTTACTAAACGGATTTTTGGAGGCCTTTAGGCTGCTTTTTAGCGGCGACGAGGAGACGTATTCGGCGATCAGGGCGACGCTTTACACTTCGAGCGTTTCGATATTTTTTGCGATTTTAGTCGGTTTTCCGCTCGGATTTACGCTGGGATTTTACGATTTTCGCGGACGGCGAGTATTACGATTGCTTAGCGATACGGCGCTTGCGATGCCGACAGTTGCGATCGGGCTTATTTTGTATGCCTTTATCACGCGAAACGGCCCGCTTGGCGAGTTTGGACTGCTTTTTACGCTAAAGGCCGTTATGCTCGGCCAGTTCGTGCTGGCTCTGCCTATCATCGTCTCGCTAAGCGCTAGCGTCGTGGAAAATATGGACAAAAAGCACTATCTAACCATACTAAATTTACGCCTGAGCGCGCCAAGGCTCGTCGGATGCGTACTTTACGAGCTAAGATACGCTTTGATGGTGGTCGTAGCGACGGCGTACGGGCGCATCGTCGCCGAGGTCGGCGTGGCGATGATGATCGGCGGAAATATCAAATACTTCACTCGCACGATCACGACCGCGGTGTCGCTGGAGACGAATAAGGGCGAGTTTGCGATGGGTATAGCGCTGGCTTTGGTGCTTATCTTTATCGCGTTTGCCGTAAATTTGACGATACACGCGCTAAAAAGGCTTGATAAATGAAATTTGATAAATTTAGAAATTTTACGCTCGCAAAATGTGGGCTAGGCGCGTCAAATTTGAGCCTTTGCGCAAATTTAACGAGAAAGGCGCGCAGTGATAAACGTTAGAAATTTACGCCTAAACTACGGTGCGAGCGAGATTTTAAATATCCCGCGCCTTGATATCGACGTCACCAAAATCACCGCGCTAACGGGCAGCAACGGCAGCGGCAAAAGCACGCTGATGCGAGTGATGTCGTTTTTACAAAAGCCCACTAGCGGCGAAGTGCGGCTGTGGGGGAGCAGCGCGCCGAGTCTAAATTTACTGCGCGACATTAGCGTTTTGTTGCCGGAACCCGCGCTTTTAAAACGCTCCGTGAGGGAAAATTTTAGAGCCGTTTTAAAAAGCCGCGGAGTGCTAGCGGAATTTGAGCAAAGGGCGAGCGAGGCGTTAAATTTGGTCGGGCTTGACGAGAGCTTTTTAAACAAGCGCCACTTTGAGCTTAGCTCGGGGCAGACGCAGCGCGTTAGCTTTGCGTTAAATTTAGCGCTTAGATCGCGGCTTTATCTACTCGACGAGCCGACAAATAGCGTGGACGTGGGCACGTCAAAGCTTTTCGGCAAGGCGGTGCTTTATATGCGGCAAAGATACGGCTGCGGCTTTGTGATCGCTAGCCACGACGACAAATGGCTAAGCGCGGTCGCCGAAGAAAACGTCTTTTTGCACAAGGGTCGCGTGTGCGAATTTGAGTACAAAAATATTTTCGACGCGCAGGGTGGGGTTTTAAAATTTGACGAAAACGCGAGCGTAAATTTGCCGTCAAATTTGCGTAACGCTGTAAAGATCGCCGTAAATCCAAGCAAAATAACGCTAAGCAAAACGCCGATAGAAGGCTACTTAGGCGGCATCTTGCACTCGGTTTCGCTCTATCTTGGCAAAGAGCTTTTGGTAAAAATCAAAATCGGCGACTTTTTGATAAAAACGCTGGCGCCAAATTCGCAAAATTTTAACGTCGGCGAAAATATTTATTTTAAATTTGACGATGGAGCTTTTTTGAGGCTTGAATGAGCCTCAAATTTTACAAATTTCGCCCCCGGTTTTAAATTTAGGCTCATTTAACGCCCGTTAAAATAGCCGAGTTAAAAGTAAATATCAAAATGAAGCGTAAATGCGAGATATATGCGCAAATTTCATATTTCTTTTATCCCCTAAAATTCGCTACAAGTAATATGCAATTAAGGCATATTTAAGCGTATATTAATTTTTCTAATTTATTTTTTTTTAAGTATAAGAAATAAGCCAAAAAGTAGTATAGTTTCACAATCGAGAAAAATCTCAAAAAATAGACAAAAATGATAAAGGAAGGCGATGACTAGCAAGGGCGAATTTGCGGCGGGACGCGGGCTTTACTACTCGCTATTTTCGCGTTTTTTCGTTTTTAGCCAAGACGCCGATAGATTTAGCGGCGTAAATGCGATGCTAGGCCTTGCCTCGGCGCACGCTCTAAACGAAGAATCGGCCGCCGCGATAATGCGCATACAGGCAAAATTCGACGAGAAAAATCCGCAAAATTTAGCTGATGAATTCGATGAAATTTTCCACACTCCGCCAAGTCCGCTTAGAAACTCGCTGTCGTACTACGACGAGGGCTACGAGGTTGGGCACGCCTGCGCTAAAGTGCGTAAAATTTTAGCCCGCACAGACCTTAGGCGCGACGAGGCTAAATTTAAAGAAAACGAAGATAATGTGGGCTTCGTGTTTGCGCTGATGAGCGAATTTATCGCGCGCGAGAGCGAGCAGGAGCTATACGGCGAGCTTGAAGAGCAGCTTTTTAAGGAGATCATAAACCCAAACATCGACGAGTTTATAGAGAGTCTTTTTAATCACGAAAGCAGCGAAATTTATAAAGACGTCGCAGTGCTTCTGCAAGGATTTATAGAGTTTGAGCGCGTAGTTTTAAGCGCACCGCGTCCTATAAATCACGGCGAAAACAAAAAGACTTTGGATGGAGTTTCAAGATCCGAAGCCATAAGAAGACAAAAAAACCGAGTGAGAAAGCTAAAAGCTATGGAGGAAGAAAATGCAAAAAAATAGGCGAGAATTTTTAAAAAAGGCTGGACTAGTCGGCGCGGTAGCGGCTACGGCCGGAGTGGCGACGGCAGCGGCGTCAAACCTAAAATACGGTAAAAGCAAAAAGACCGAAGTGCTATACAAAAGAAGCAAAAACTGGGATCTATACTACGAACAAGCGAAATAATAAAATTTAAGAAAGGATGAATATGTCTGAGGCAAATTTACGTCTTATGCCCCACTCAAACGCAGTCGGGCGAAGATCGTTTTTAAAAATGGCCGCGCTAGCGGGCGTTGCGGGCGGCATGAGCGGACTGGCTGCTAGCGGCGTAACTAGAAGCGCGACCAAAGAAGAGATGGCAAATCCGTTTCCAAACTCTAAAATCGTAAAAACCGTTTGCTCGGTTTGCTCCGTTGGATGCGGAGTGCTAGCCGAGGTAGAAAACGGCGTTTGGGTACGCCAAGAGGTAGCCCAAGATCACCCGGTAAGCGCGGGCGGCCACTGCTGTAAGGGCAGCGACGTCATCGATATGGTGCGCTCTCATTGCCGCGTAAAATATCCGATGAAAAAAGTCGGCGGTAAATGGAAACGCATCAGCTACAAAGACGCGCTTGACGAGATCGGCGCCAAACTAAAAGCATATCGCGAGAAAAACCCGGAGCAAGTGATGTTTCTGGGCTCTGCAAAAGACAGCAACGAGCAAAGCTACTACATCAGCAAATTTTCCGCGATGTTTGGGACGAACAACCTAGATCACCAAGCTAGAATTTGACATAGCGCAACAGTCGCCGGTGTGGCGAATACGTGGGGTTATGGAGCTATGACTAATCACCTTGGAGATATCCAAAACGCGAAGTCTATCTTTATAATCGGCGCAAATCCGGCTGTAAACCACCCGGTAGGATTTAGGCATTTTCTAAAAGCGAAGGAAAATAACGGTGCAAAGCTAATCGTGGTCGATCCAAGATACACTAGAACTGCTGCAAAGGCTGATTATTTCGCTCAAGTTCGCCCAGGCACGGACATACCTTTTATGTATGGTATGATAAATTTGATATTTGAAAACGGTTGGGAAGATAAGAAATTTATAGATGACCGTACGTACGGCATCGACGAGATCCGCAAAGAGGCCGCAAAATGGACGCCGGAAGTCGTTGAAGACGTGACGGGAGTGCCGGCTGCGACGCTAAAAGAGATAACCGAAGTTTTTGCTAAAAACCGCCCTGGATCGGTCGTTTGGGCGATGGGTCTAACTCAGCACACCATAGGTAGCTCAAACACTCGTATCGCTCCGATCCTTCAACTAATACTAGGAAATATGGGCGTATCAGGCGGCGGCTGCAACATCCTTCGCGGTCACGATAACGTTCAAGGCGCTAGCGACATGGCAAACGCTCCAGATAGCTTGCCTGGATACTACGCTAAAAACGAAGCTACGTGGAAATATTTCGCTAAAATGTGGAAAGTAGACTACGAGTGGCTACAAGGAAATTTCGTAAAACCAGAGTGGATGTTTAAGCCGGGATTTACCCTAGCTCGCTGGTGGGCTGGCGTACTTGACGGCAAAAACGGCAACGACCCAATTGAAAACGCAGGCGATAGCCTAAAAGCACTTGTGGTTATCGGCAACGGTATCACCTCGACAGCTCAACAAGTAAAAGTACAAGAGGGCCTTGACGGCCTTGAGCTTTTGGTGCTACTTGATCCTTTCGTAAACGACGCTGGCGTTATCACAAATAAAAAAGACGACGTATATCTACTGCCTGCGGCGACGCAGTTTGAGGGTAGCGGCACGGTTGTAGCTACAAACCGTAGCGGCCAGTGGAGAAGCCAGGTCGTAGAGCCTTTGTTTGAGAGTATGCCCGATCACGAAATTTTATTTGAGCTGGCAAAGAGAATAGGCTTTTACGACGAGCTAACTCGCACGATCAGAGATGCTGAAGGCAAGATCGAGTGGCCGGAGGCTGCTACTCGCGAGATCGCTAGCATCGTAAAAAGCATCGGCCTAACTGGCTGGACGCCGGAGCGTCTAAAACGCCATCAGGCTAACTGGGATAAATTTGATGAGAAAACGCTAATGGGCAAAGAGGGCACCGAGGTAGCTGGCGAATACTACGGCTTGCCGTGGCCTTGCTGGACGGAAAAACACCCGGGCAGCCCAAATTTATACGATATAAATAGGCCGGTAATGCAAGGTGGCATGGGCTTTAGAAACCGCTTCGGCTTAGAGCATAACGGCGTAAATCAGCTAGCTGGTGACGGTAGCGCGCCTGTAGGCGGAGCGCAAAGCGGCGGATATCCGGAGATCAAAAAAGATAACATCGAAAAGATACTAGGCATCACGCTAACAGATGAAGAGCGCGAAAAAATGGGAGCGACGTGGGCAACCGACGCTAGCAACATAATCGCCGAAAAATGCATGGAAAAGGGCATCGCTCCGTACGGCAACGCAAGAGCCAGAGCGGTAGTTTGGACCTTCGTCGATCAGATACCGCAGCACAGAGAACCTATCCACTCGCAGCGCCAAGACCTTGCGCAGAAGTATCCGAGCTTTGAGGATAAGCCGAATCACTACCGCGTATTTACGAAATATAAGAGCCTGCAGTTAAGTAAGGACTTCTCGAAAGAATTCCCGATAAATCTAGTCACGGCTCGTCTCGTAAACTTTAGCGGCGCGGGCATGGAGACGCGCGCTAGTATGTATCTATCGCGTATCACGCCTGAGATGTTTGCGGATATCCACCCTGAGCTTGCGGCTAAACACGGCATTAAAAACTGGGATTTCGTATGGATTCATTCGCCTGAAGGCACGAAAATCAAGGTACGCGCTAGAATCGTACCGTCGGTCAAGCCTGATATGATTTTCTTGCCGTTTCACTGGGCGGGACACATGCAGGGCGTCGATATGACGGGCAATTTCCCTGACGGCACGAAGCCTTATGCAGTAGGCGAGAGCGCAAATACCGTCACCAACTACGGCTACGATATAGTCACTCAAATTCCAGAAACAAAAGGCGGTCTATGCCGCATAGAAAAGGCGTAAAATGAGCGAATTTAACGATAATAATAGACTTAAATTTTACTGCGACGACGATAGATGTATCGACTGTAACGGCTGCGCGGTGGCTTGCGACGAGGCTCACGAGCTGCCTCTTGGTATCCGCCGCCGCCGCGTCATCACGCTAAACGAGGGCGTACCCGGCAAGGAAATATCAACCTCGATAGCTTGCATGCACTGCGAGGACGCTCCGTGCTCGCTGGTTTGCCCGGTCGATTGTTTTTACATCAGAGCCGACGGCGTCGTGCTACACGACAAAGATATCTGCATCGGCTGCGGATACTGTCTATACGCGTGTCCGTTCGGCGCGCCTCAGTTTCCGCGCGAGGGAGTGTTTGGCGCCAAAGGTTCGATGGATAAGTGCACGATGTGCGCAGGCGGTCCGCTACCGACAAATAGCGAAGCCGAGCGTGAAGAGTACGGACAGGATAGAATTTCCGAAGGAAAGGTGCCGGTTTGTGCGGCAATGTGTTCTACAAAGGCGCTGCTAGTAGGCGAATCGGCTATGATAGAGAAGATCTACGGCGACAGAGTCAAGGCTCGCGGCTACGGCTTTAAAGACCTAAAACAAACTCCGACCTGGAAGCTTGCTTATTACGCGGGCGACAGGCTAAAATACAGCTTCTAAATTTATCCGCTCCGCTCGCTTTGGCGGGGCGATTAATCTCATCAAATTTGACGCGTTTTGTCTGCGTCAAATTTGACTCACACTTCTTTAATTTCATTAAATCTTACACGGATAGTTCGTTAAATTTGACTCATATTTCTTTAATTTTATTAAATTTTACGCGGTAGTTCGTCAAATTTGAATGCAGGTAAATTTGAAATAAAATTGATAAATTTAGGTAGAAAAGGGCGGTCTCCCGCCCTAAATTTAAGCCCTAACAGGCGACAAATAAGGATTTGCCGAGTGCATCGATATCTCGTTTTGCTCTCTAAATTTGATAAACTCCTCTTCGCTTAGACGCCTGATATTTGCTATCGTCATCTTTAGCGGCGTGATGCCTGAGAGCGGATCGGGATCGCCGGCGTTTGCTAGCTCGTTGCCGTCGGCTTCGCTGTAGTGAAAGGTCGTAAATATCGTGCCTTCTTTTAGATCCGGATTTACGCGTAGTTTGGCCGCGATCTGGCCGCGTTTGTTTTGCACGAGCGCGTAGCAGCCCTCCTCTAGCTCCCTCTCGCGAGCGATATCGGGGCTTACCTCGATGAGCGCGCCCTCTACGCCGGCGCCGTACTCTAGGGCAGGGCACTCTCTCGTCATCGTGCCGGTGTGGTAGTGATAGACCTTGCGTCCGGTCGTAAATAGGCACGGATATACCTCATCAGGCACTTCACTAAGCGCGCCGCTACCGACTGGGTAGCCCTCCGGGATATTCATCTTGGCTCTAAATTCGGCCTCAGCCTTTGCGCGCTCCTCTTTATCATCTACGTAAAGTACCGGCGCGAAGCGGAATTTACCGCCAGGCAGCATGGACTTGTGATCTGCGTAAAGCACGGGCGTACCCGGATGCTCCTCGTCGGGGCACGGCCAGCTGATACCGCCTAGCTTACTTAGTCTATAGTAGCTGATACCGCCGAAAAATTTAGGCATAAGCTCTCTTAGCTCGTTCCAAATTTGCTCAGGGCTCGCAAAGTCAAACCCCTCTAGCCCCATGCGGTTTGCGATGTTGCAAACGACCTTCCAATCAGGCTCCACGCCGCTAACGGGTTCGCTAGCCTTGCGCGTGCGTTGGACGCGGCGAGAGGTGTTGATAAAGGTTCCGTCCTTTTCGCCCCAGCCCGCGGCAGGTAGCACCACGTCAGCCTTGTGTGCGCTCTCGGTAAAGAAAAGATCCTGCACGATAAAGCAGTCTAAGTGATGTACGGCGTGGACGAAGTGCTCGGTCCAAGGATCGCTCATTACGGGGTTTTCGCCGTAGACGTAGAGGACTTTTAGCTCGCCGCTATCCATTTTATCGGGTGCTTGCGTTAGTTTAAAGCCCGGAACCGGATTTAGCTCAAAGTGCCATACTTTGCGCGCTTGCTCCTGCGCATAAGGGCTGTTTACCGCGCCGGCCGGGATGACGTTAGGCAGCGCGCCCATGTCGCATGCGCCTTGGACATTGTTTTGACCGCGCAGAGGATTTACGCCAGCGCCCTTTTTGCCTAAATTTCCCGTTAAAACGGCTAAATTTGATAGCGAAAAGACGTTTGACGTGCCGTCGCTAAACTGCGTGATGCCCATCGTGTAGCAAATCGCCGCCGCACCTGCTTTAGCATACATCCTAGCTGCCTCTATGATGAGCTCTTTTTTTACGCCCGTTTCGCGCTCAAAACGCTCAGGCGTAAAGTCCTTAACCGCTTCTTTTAGATATTCAAATCCCTCGGAGTACTTCTCGATAAACTCGCTATCTTGCAAATTTTCGGCGATGATTACGTGCATCATCGTATTTAGCGTTTTGATATTCGCTCCGATCGGGATTTGCAAGAAAATATCGGCTTTTTTGGCCATATCGGTGCGCTTTGGATCCACGACGATCATCTTCGCGCCGCGCTGAAGACCGCGCTGCATCTGCATAGCGATGATCGGGTGGCACTCGCTCGTGTTGGTACCGATCAGTAAAAATACGTCTGTATCGGTCGCAAATTCGACCAAATCGTTCGTCATCGTTCCGTTTCCTAGCGTGCTGGCAAGACCTGCCACTGTAGGAGCGTGTCAAAGACGGGCGCAGTGATCGACGTTGTTGCTGCCCTGAGCGCGGAAAAATTTCTGGAAAACGTAGTTGTCTTCGTTATTTGAGCGCGCAGAGCTAAAGCCCATGATCGAGCTTGGGCCGTATTTTGCGACGGTGGATTTAAATTTATCCGCGAGGAAATCATAAACCTCCTCAAAACTCACTTCTTCAAGCTCGCCGCGCTTGTCGTAGACGCCGTTTAGCTTTCTCATCATCGGTCGGCTTAAGCGTTTAGGAGAGTTTACAAACTCCCATCCGAACATTCCTTTTAGGCAAAGCTCGCCGTCGTTTACGTGGTGGTCTTTGCTAGGTTTGGCATCTACGATTCTACCGTTTCGCACGATAAGATCGATGCCGCAGCCCGTACCGCAATATGGACAGGTGGTCTTTACGATCTCTTCCATTTTTGCTCCTTTCTGGTATTACTGAAATTTATGAGATTATTATACAACGGCAAATATAAATTTAGTTTTAAAACTAGTATATTTTTTTAAGAATTATTTAAGTAATATGCAAATTTAGCATATTACTTTTTAAATTTGTAAAGCATAATATATGGCTCATATTGTACTTCGGTACAATAGATTTTTGCATAAAATATATGTATAATCCGCCCGTAAATCAAAATTTATACTAAGGAAAACAATGGCAAACAAAGTAGGTATCATAAAAGATATAAGCGGCGGCGCAGCTACGGCGGTAGATAGTAGCGGCAACAAAAGAACACTAAACATAGGAGACGTGGCATACTTAGGAGAGGTTATAAAGACCGATAGCCCTACTGCAAAAGTAGTAATAGAGCTAAATAACGGTAAAGAAGTCGCTCTTGTGGGCGAGGATACTTTGTCACTTGATCAAAGTGCGGTAATTAACGAAGGTTTTGGCGGCGAGGCCGTAGCCGACGTTTCTGCTATTCAGCAGGCTTTGCTTAACGGCATGCAGCTTCAAGATTTGGAAGAGACTGCTGCAGGCGGCGGCTCTGTCGCTTCTTCTGACGGCGTTAGCTTGAGCCAAGTTTCTTTTTTACAGGGCGGACATATATCTAACGTTAATACAATGTATGGAAATTTAGGCAATGTGGTAAATAGCGCAAATCCGCTTCAGTCCGCTTATAGTAGCAGTAGTAGGCCAAGTCTAGCATCTGCTCAGGAAAACAATATCCCAACTCCGACGCCAACGCCAACTCCGACGCCAACGCCAACTCCGACGCCAACGCCAACTCCGACGCCAACGCCAACTCCGACGCCAACGCCAACTCCGACGCCAACGCCAACTCCGACGCCAACGCCAACTCCGACGCCAACGCCAACTCCGACGCCAACGCCAACTCCGACGCCAACGCCAACTCCGACGCCAACGCCAACTCCGACTGTCACCATGACCGAAGATATCAATAACGACGGAATTTTAAATAAAACAGAAAACGGAGTAGACCCTGATACTACGACAGCTAAGATCACAGTACCTTCAAGTGCGGCAATAGGAGATACTCTAAATATTACGGTTACATATCCGGACGGCACCGAAATAAAGCATAGCGTGACTATTACTCAAGATATTAAAACTAACGGCTATATCATGGATAATAGCACTGCCGATAAAACAGTTCCGGTTCAAGACGGACAGGTGTCTAAAGTATCGGCAACGATAACCAATCAAGCGGGCGTAGAAGGTCCGGAAGGTAGCGATAGTGTTAAATTTGATACCGCTACGCCTGCTGCTCCTACCGTCATTATAACTGAAGATATCAACAACGATGGAATTTTAAATAAAGATGAAAACGGAATAGATACTAACACTACGACAGCTAAGATCGAAATCCCTGCAAACGCTGTAGTAGGAGATACCCTAAACGTTACTGTTACATATCCAAATGGTACGCAAAGAACGCATAGCGTAACCATCACTCAAGATATTAAAACTAACGGCTATATCATGGATAATAGCACTACCGATAAAACTATCCCTGTCCAAGATGGGAAGGTCTCTACAGTATCTGCTACTATAACTAACCAGATAGGTAATGAAAGCCCAGAAAGCAGCGATAGCGTTAAATTTGATACTACCGCCACTTTGGGTCTTACTGTCACTATGACGGAAGATAAAAATAACGACGGAATTTTAAATAATGTTGAAAATGGACCTAGTTCTACTACCACGACGGCTAAGATTACCGTGCCTTCGGGTGCAGAGATTGGAGATACGTTAAAGGTTACCGTTACAAATCCGGACGGCACCCAAAGAACGCATAGCGTAACCGTAACTCAAGACATTAAAACTAACGGCTACATTTTGGATAATAGTTCCCTTGATAAAACCATCCCTGTTGAAAATGGAAAGGTCTCGAAGGTATCTGCAACTATAACTAATAAAATAGGAAACGAAAGTCCAGAAGCTAGCGACAGTGTTAAATTAGATACCACCACGCCTCCGACTCCTATAGTTAAATTTACCGAAGACAACAATGCCGATAGCGGATTGCTTAGCTATTCTGAGAATAATCAAGACGGCGATAAAAGCATTACCGAAGCTAAGATTACTGTATCTTCTAATGCAACTATAGGAGATACACTAAATATAACCGTCGTGAAGCCAAGTGGTGCTCCGGTAACACATAGAGTACCAATTACTCAAGAGATTATAGATAATGGATACTCCTTGCAAATCGAAACTAAAGATATGAGTAGATATACGCCAACTACGGTATCTGCTACTATATCCAATTCAATAGGCAACGAGAGTCCAATCGCTAAAGATACGTTAAGATTGGATGTAAATCCAGTAGTTTACTTGCCTGAGAATTACAACGGAGACCGAATCTTAACTCCTTCTGAAAATATAAGAGATGGGAATTTAAATTTCACGACAGTAAAAATTACCATCCCTGAGGATGCAAGAGCCGGCGATGATATGAAAATAACTATGACATATACTGATAAAAACGGTAACGTAACTACAGAGGAAAGAATAGAAGTAATCAAGCAAGAACATATTGACAACGGACGAGCGATGGTAATCGACGGCATGGCTAAGGTAGCTCCGGGAGTTAAAACTGGAGTTATAGCTAGAGTCGTAGATCACGGTAACGGCGATCAGAAGAGCGAAGACTCCAACAACGCAGAAGTAACATTCTACGACGGCAATATAGGCGTAGAATTTAACGAAAAACCTAGCAAGGTACAGGCATCGGGAGCTAAGATACTATCTAGAGCAGACGGTATGACCGATCAAAACGTAAACGAAACTAACGCTACTATAACTATACCTTACGATGTCAAAGACGGCGATAAACTAGTCTTGAAGGTTGAGGAACCTGGCAAAGGCGTAGTTACAAAAACGTATACTATTAAATTAAATGCGCAAGGCGTTATAGAGTCTATAAAAAATGATGCTGATAGCAGCGATATTTTACCTAGAAAATCTACTAAGCCGATCTCTGATCTAAGAACAGACGACGAGCTTTATAAATTTGAGTACAAAGATCTCGACGTAAGATCAAATCAAGATACGAAAATAACGGCTACCGTGCAATACGCTGAACCGCAACCTAACAAAACTGCCGATGCGAAAATCAGCATCGAAGCCATAAAAGAACCGGGCGTGATTTTTGAAGACGCTAAAGGCGGAAAGGTTACGGATAGAACGGTTGCTGGGCACACGAACAGCGAATACACGACGACCGTAACGATTAAAATTCCAAACAATGCGGTTAACGGTGATAAACTAACTGTGACAATTAAAGAACCTCAAGCCAACGGACCACATATAGATACCGTCAAGCACTACACTATCGAGAAAGATAACAACAAGAGCAATGCTGTAACGAGACTCAAAGATAGTGCTGGCAACCTTGTAGATATGAAAACAAAAAATAGCTTCGAGATAAAAGACGTTCCTATGCGCACGGATAAGAATACTATCGTAGAGGCTGAGATAAAAGATGCTAATGACATAGAGAAGGCTAAAACTACTAAAGATAGCATAATCAACAATCTAGACGCTATGGAAGTTAAATTTGATAAAGACGTTAATCAAAATTTAACTTTATCAAGAGCCGAAAGCGCTGAGGGTGGTAATACGCAGATCCATAAAACTACGGCAAGCATAAAGCTTCCTTATAACATAGTTGACGGCGATAAGTTAAATATCACTGTAAAAAATAAAGCCGAAACGACAGGCGAGACGAGCCAAACTAAAACATATACTCTTCACAAAGATGGCGACGTATTTAAGGCTGTAGCTGATAATGGTAGCGGCGAAGTGATTTACGCCAAAAAAGACTATACGGTACAAGTAGGCGTAACTATGGATGAGGGATACAAAACCGTAGTAGAGGCTGATGTTTCCGATGGTAAAGGCGGCAAAGCAGCTGCTAAAAACAACAGCGGAATAACCCCTCTTTATGACGATATGTATGTGGCATTTGCCGAAGATGAAAACAACGACGGATCTATCTCTGCCGGCGAAAATGCTCAAAGCGGCGTAACTACCGCTACCGTAAAACTACCTAGCAACATAGTAAATGGCGACAAGCTAAATATCGACATTAAACATAATGGTGTAAGCGAGCCTCTTAGAACTTATACTATTAAAGATGAAGGTAATAAGCAATTTAAAATCGTGGATGCTAACGATGTCGAGGTGGCCAAGGTTAAACAAAATAATACGGTAGAAATCAAAAATATATCTATCAGTGATACTGCAAATACGCAAGTAAATGCCGAAGTAATCGGAGCAGACGGAATCGGAAAAACCGCATCTGCAGCTAATACCACGATCCTAGGAAGCGGCGCGGGACATAGACCTCTTTATTTGGGCTTTGAGGAAGACGTAAACAGAAACGGTAAGCTAACTAGAACGGAAGCAGACCTAGACGGCAATATCCATAAGACAAATGCCCTAGTTACGATCCCTAGCAATGTAGTAGCCGGCGATAAAGTACAAGTTAGCATAAAACAGCCAAAACCGGATGGAACTACCGAGAATATCCCAAAAGAATTCTCTATAGTAGGCGTAAATCCTGATGGAGGCTATAAGGTTAGAGGTAACGACGGGGTTGAATTTGATACCGGCAAAAACGGCATCATAAAAGTTCCTGTATCTATGATAGCCGGCAAAGAAACCTTAGTCGGCGCTAAAGTTGTTGATGGTGCGGGAACTGAAAAAGCGGCCGTTGCAGATAAGGGTCTTGAGCTAACTCCTGAGTTAAACAATAAAAACGTGTCTGTAAGCTTTGACGAAGACAACGCTAATAGAAACGGTGTAATAGATAGAAGCGAAGCGTCAAGCGACAATAGCGTACTTACTACTACGATTAGCGTAACTCTTCCTAGCGGCGTAGTAGCTGGAGATAAACTAACCGTAAATATAAACGGAGCCGACAAGGTCTATACCTTTGAAAAATCAAACGGCAAGCTACAAGCTGTCGGTACGGACGACTCAAGGCTAGATGTAGAGGACGATACGGTAAAAATTAAAAACGTACCTATGACAAACAATACCGAAATCGTTGCAAAAGCAACACTCTCTGACGAATTTGGAATAGATAAAACTCCTACGGCCGAAGCTAAAAATAAATTAAACAGCAACTGGAGCGGAGAGCTAACCGCTAGATTTGAAGAAGATGTCGATGACGACGGTAAGATTAGCAGGATAGAAGATACCGCAGACGGCGGATATGCTAAAACGACTATCGCGGTAGGACTTCCAAGCAATATAATAAACGGCGATAAGCTAAATATTAATATTAAAGAGGGCGGCGTAAGCATAAGCAATAAGTCGTATACTATCCAAGAGTATAAAGATGCAAACGGAGTCAAGAAATTTAGAGCCGTAAGCAGTGATGGATCGGAAACTCTAGAGGTAGAGGGCGGCGCAGTACGAATTCGCAACGTAGGTATGAGACCGGATGATCAAACTAAGGTTTCCGTAGAAGCTACGCTAACCGATGCGTATAACAATAATAGGGTCACAAGCAATGATGAGGCTGTCCTAGAGAAAATACAAGATATAAGTGCAATAGGATATAACGAAGCGGGCGGTGACAGCAAACTAACGGCGGCGGAAAATGCACAGGACGGAAACAAGGAATCAACGGGCATAAGCATTTATCTACCTGACGATACGGTAGCCGGAGATAAAGTCGTAGTGAGATACACTGATCCTCACGATGCAAGCAAAACGATAACCAAAGAGTTGCCTGCTCTGACCCAGAACGATATAGATAACGGTTACGTCTCTACCGATATATTGATAAATAGCGAAAAAGACAATAACGTAAAGATTACTGCTACAATGGAGGATCAAAACGGCAACAAAGGCACTACCGTCCTTTTCCCTACGTTAATCGTGGAAAAAGACGCTACTAACGACACTGTTACATATGATACTACTAAAGATAGGATGTACGGCGGACTAGGCAAAGATACGTTGGTGTTTAATGACAGTATCGACTTGAGTCAAGTAAATAACCTAGATCATAAGGTTGAAAGCTTCGAGGAGTTACAGCTAGGCGCCAACGGCTCAGCCGGAACGGTAGAGCTAACTATAAGTGCCAAAGACGTGCTAGATATCACCGATAATGCCGATACGATACTAAAAATAAAAGGCGACGAGCACGATAAAGTTAAAGGTCAAGGAGAGTGGAGGCTATCGAGCGATCAAAGCAAAGCCGATGCCGGCTATAAGATGTATGATAGCGTGGATAGTGTAGACGGCAAAACCGTACACATACAAATCGACGAAAAAATCCATACAGACTTTTAAATTTTAAACGCTCTGCGGCAGGAGAAGTAAAATCTCTTGCCGCAAATTTACTTCTTCAAATTTATCCCTAGCTTTCCCAAATTTAGCCTAAAATTTAACTTCAAATTTATCCGACTTTCATTTTTAAATTATTAATTTTAAAAGCATTTAAGTGTATAATCAAAGCAGAAATTTTCCAAAAAGGAGCACCCATGAAAAATTTAGTCATTTTTCTAGTCGTCCTAGGTATCATCGGCGGTATCGCACTGAAGTACGTTAATGCCTTCCCCGTACTTGACGAAACGGTCAAGGAGAAGTGGGCTCAGGTGCAAAATCAGTACAAACGCCGCGCAGATCTTATTCCAAATTTGGTAAAAACAGTTCAAGGCTACGCTAGTCACGAGGAGAGCGTGTTTAAAGAAGTAACGGAAGCTAGAAGCAAGGCTTCTCAGATGACGATCGACGTTAGCTCGCTAGATGATCCCGCTAAGCTAAAAGAGTTTGAAAACGCTCAAAAAACTCTAGGCGGCGCGCTATCTAGGCTAATGGCTATCACCGAGAACTACCCTCAACTAAAAGCCGATCAAAATTTCCTCTCCCTGCAAAGCCAGCTTGAAGGTACGGAAAATCGCATCGCGGTCGCTAGAAAGGATTATATCGCAGCCGTCAAGGATTACAACGTCGCTCTGCGCAAGATCCCGGGCAAATTTATCGCCGAAATGATTTATCCCGAGCTAAAACCGCGCGTGACATTTGAAGCTAGCGAAACCGAACAAAGCGCACCGGACGTATCTTTTGCCAAATAACCCAACCAAGGTACAAAAATGAAACGCATTTTATCTACTTTATTTTGCGTTTTTACGCTTTTAGGACTTACGGCTATAAATTTATCGGCAGCAGGTAATGCTACCGAACAAAACCTAACCGTAAAAGAAACTACTACTCAAACGTCAAACGAAAAGAGTTCAAATTTCCCTGCCTTAACTGGTAGAGTAGTAGATCAAGCAAACGTACTAAGTCCATCTATCAAAGACGAACTAGAAACCATGCTAGCTACTCATGAAAACAACACCACTAATCAAGTAGTAGTAGTTACTATAAAATCTCTAGGTAACGCTCAAATAGAAGAGTACTCCCTAGAACTAGCTAGACATTGGGGCATAGGACAAAAAGGTAAAGATAACGGAGTGGTATTAGTAGTAGCTCCAAACGACAAACAAGTACGCATAGAGGTAGGATACGGTCTAGAAGGTACTCTAACAGACGCTCTTAGCAGTAGTATAATAAACTACTACATAATCCCTGAGTTTAAAAAAGGCGATATCCAAAACGGTATAAACATAGGCATACAAAAGATCATCGCTCTACTTGATGGGGATGAGGGGGTGAAAAAGGAGATAGAAAAGCAAGATGAGACGCCTGTGGAGGCTTACGGGATAGTAGTGGGCATGGTGATGGTATTTGCTTCGGCTATTTTCGGCGCGGCAGCTTTGCGAATCGGAGCTAGCGCGACGCTATCAGGCTTTATCTCGGGCGTAGTCGCAGGAACGTTTGGTATCGAGGATCTGCTTGTTAGAGGCGGGGTCTTACTCGTTCTTTTCGTACTACTTTTGTACCTAATGCGAAATATGAAAACCGGCGGCAGAGGCTTGTACGGCAGTGGCAGCTCTGGCGGTTACGGCGGCGGCGGATTTAGCGGCGGAGGCGGAAGCTCAGGAGGCGGAGGTTTTAGCGGAGGGGGCGGAAGTTTCGGCGGAGGCGGAGCTAGCGGCAGGTGGTAGCTGCTTTAAAATTTAGCGTCAAATTTTACGGACTTGCTTGCTAAATTTGACGCCTTTGCTTTGTAAATTTGATTTAAAACCGCGAGTCAGCGTTTTAAATTTGACCAGGTTACCGTCAAATTTGCGCCTTTTTGGGCGTCATGGATGAGGTGCGAAAATGAAACGAATTTTAATTAATACTTTATACGTCGTTATTGCGCTTGTTTTAGGACTTTTGTTATTGGGCCCTTCGGACGAGACGCAAGAGCCTCAAAAAATCGTCGATCAGCCAAATTTCCCTGCTTTAACGGGTAGGGTGGTCGATCAGGCGGGCGTGCTAAGCCCGGCCGTAAAAGACGAACTAGAGGCCATGCTCGCTACTCACGAAAACAACACCACAAATCAAGTCGCAGTCGTCACGATAAAATCTACGGGCAGAGTAAGTATCGATGAATACTCTTCGCAGCTTAGTAAACACTGGGGCGTTTGGCAAAAAGGCAAAAGCAGCGGCGTACTGCTAGTCGTCTCTTTAAACGGTAAGCAGGCGCATATAGAGGTCGGACATGGCCTAGAGGGCACGATAACGGAAGATTTCGGCGAAGCCATCATCGATAACTACATCGTTCCCGAGCTCACAAAAGGCGACATAGAGGGCGGTATAAAGATGGGCGCGCAAAAGATAGTCGCGCTGCTTGATGGCGATGAAGCCGTCAAAAAAGATATAGAAAAACTAAGCGAATTTCCGGTAGAGGGCTACGTGATGTTATTTGGCGCACTGCTGTTGCTCGTGCGAAATTTCTTCGGCATAATCGGTCAAGCGTGCGCCATGATCGGAGTTAGCGCGTTTGCGGGCGGTGCTATCTCGCTTTGGGCCGCGCCGAGATTGGGCATCGAGGATTTCGCCGCCAGAGGCTGGATAACGGCTGCGCTTTCTGCGATACTTTTTGGCCTGGCTTTAAGAGGTGTGCTAGCCAAAGAAAATAAAGGCTCTAGCGACGATAGCATCGGATACAGCGGTCCGGATATAGATATCGCAAGCAGCAAGGACTCTAAAGGTAAATTTAGCGGAGGGGGCGGAAGCTTTGGCGGAGGTGGAGCCAGCGGCAAATGGTGGTCGCGCGGCTCTAAAAAATAGCGTCAAATTTGAGCTTTACTACGGCTAAATTTGACGCAGACTAATAATTCCAAGGTACAAAAATGAAACGCATTTTATCTACTTTATTTTGCGTTTTTACGCTTTTAGGACTTACGGCTATAAATTTATCGGCAGCAGGTAATGCTACCGAACAAAACCTAACCGTAAAAGAAACTACTACTCAAACGTCAAACGAAAAGAGTTCAAATTTCCCTGCCTTAACTGGTAGAGTAGTAGATCAAGCAAACGTACTAAGTCCATCTATCAAAGACGAACTAGAAACCATGCTAGCTACTCATGAAAACAACACCACTAATCAAGTAGTAGTAGTTACTATAAAATCTCTAGGTAACGCTCAAATAGAAGAGTACTCCCTAGAACTAGCTAGACATTGGGGCATAGGACAAAAAGGTAAAGATAACGGAGTGGTATTAGTAGTAGCTCCAAACGACAAACAAGTACGCATAGAGGTAGGATACGGTCTAGAAGGTACTCTAACAGACGCTCTTAGCAGTAGTATAATAAACTACTACATAATCCCTGAGTTTAAAAAAGGCGATATCCAAAACGGTATAAACATAGGCATACAAAAGATCATCGCTCTACTTGATGGGGATGAGGGGGTGAAAAAGGAGATAGAAGCTAAGGGCGACTATGATATGCCCATAGAGGTCTACGGCATAATGGGCGGTATCGCGGCGATAATCGCATCGGCTTTTTTGGGCGATATGATCATGAATATCGGCCTTAGCGTCATGGTCGCTAGCATCATCGGCCTTTTTGTAAATTTATGCTTCGGTATCGAGGATATCACGGCTCAACTCGCCGTCGTACTCGGGATCGCCGCGGGACTTTACTATCTTGTTAAAGACGTGAAGGTCGGTAGCGGAGGTAGCGGAGGAGGCTCATCGTCGAGCGGCTCCAGTAGTAGCTCTAGCGGAAGCGGTAGAAGCTCCGGGGGCGGATTTAGCGGTGGAGGCGGAGGCTTTGGTGGAGGCGGAGCTAGCGGCAGGTGGTAGCTGCTTTAAAATCTAGCGTCGAATTTAAGTAATTTAAAAAAATAATCAAATTTAGCGCGACCTCGATAAAGCGGGACTTTAATTTGCCATTGAGCGTAAAATAAAAAATAGGAGTAAAAATGCAAGGCGATCAAAAAATGAAAGAAATTTTTTCTCGTTTAGACCCAAATAAGGCGACCCAAGAAAAGATAGAAAATTTTATGCGCGATTTGCTGGAAAACTATGTGCTAGAGGTTGCGAGCGAAAAATTCGCTTTTGCAGAGATCGAAATTTATACGAGTGCAGATAAAAACACCTACAAACGAGTGTCGAGCACCGGCGACATATTTTTTCATAACTTTGGTTTCGATATCTGTTTTGAGAGCTCAAAAGAGGCTTACGGCGGCGTGCTCGTGCGCTCGCTTTTGAGGCTTTCTGATCATGAAATAATAAACGGCCCGCGCAGATGTGCGAACGCGATTTTAAATATATCCGAACCGAATTTAAATTTTTGCCTTTTGGATGCTAAGTATCCGCAAGAAGCGTCGAAAAATTTTAACTGTAGAGTTCGTAGAGCCGACTTTGACGAAAGCGGCAAACCGATAGACGATCGCAGGCGGCTTACTTCGAGTGAGTTTAAAAGTTGGCTAGAGTCGGACAAAAAAGAAGCCGAAAAATACAAAAAAGATATAAACAGATACAAAGACGGAGCAGAAAATAAAAACTCAACGCCGAACCAAGCAAATTAGCAAAATTTATCTTAAGGCGGCGGCTTAAATTTGCTTTTTATGCACTTAAAAGTTGAAATTTAAGCTACGCCGTCAAAATACATGCAAATTTTACCAGCTGCGCTCAAATTTGCACACCCACTATTAAATTTGCACCCAAATCCAAGCTCAAATCTCCCCCAAAATCTTTTTATAGTTACTAAAAATCGGCGAATCCTCGCCAAAATACAAACTCATCGCGCGCACGTAGCGATCGAGCGGATTTTGGATGCGGTTTAGCGCCAGCCGATCGCGAAACGGCAGGTCGTAGCTGCTTAAAATCACGCTAAAAGGCACGGGAAAATCGGTGCCAAAAAGGATTTTGTCGTGGATTTGGGTTTGGGTTTTTAGATGCGGCAGGATACGGGCCTTGTTTATGCAAAGTAGCGCCGAGACGTCGGCGTAAAGCCCGTCAAATTCGCGTAGCCAGCCAAGTAGCGTGAAGTAATTTGCGCCGAATTTTTCTGGGTCCCTAGAAAGCGCCGTGAAAGCGCCGTCGCTTGAAGCGCCCATGTGAGCGCAGACGATGCGGCAACCAAGATTTAGCGGAGATTTTAGCTGCTCGATGCCCTCAAGCGCCTTGTTTGAGGCGAGCGAGCTTTCGTTGCCCACGTGGATAACAAGCGGTAGCCCAAGCTCGCTAAGTAGCCTAAAATAGGGCTCGTAGCGCTTGTCGTTTAGATCCGTCTCCCAGTACGAGTGCAGTAGTTTGCCGCCCTTAAAGCCCATTTTGTGGTATTTTTCGATCAAATTTAGCGCGTCTTTGCGGTTTGGATTTACGCTAAAAAACGGAACGACCTCGTTTGGATTTTGCTCGCAAAAGGCAAAAACATCCTCGTTTGAGGCGCAGACGGTTTTGTCCTTGTGCACGAGGTTTCCGCTCTCGTCAAATTTCGCATCGACGCCGAAAACCACGGACTTTTGGACGAAATTCGAGCTTTTTATCAGCCGCGCGAAGTTGCTTTTGTAGCCCTCAAAGCCGTTTTTTATAAGCTCGCGCCTGTTTATGTCAAATTTTTTAGCGAAAAACGCAAGCGCTAGCTTATCGTAAAATCGGTCGAATTTCACATCCGCGCTAAGCAAGTGCGAGTGGATATCGACGGTTTTTATCTGCGTTAAATTTGCGCTTTGCAAGCCGCTAAGTTCGCTCTCCCGCACGGCGATTTCGTTAAATTTGCCCGATGAAAATCCGCTTAAATTTGCTTCGTTTGCCGTCAAATTTACGCTAGTTTGAGCGCGTTTGCTTTCGGCGTAAATTTGACTTGCCGCGTTTTGGCAAAACCCGAGCGTTTTTGGCGCGGCCGTCTCGCTCGCTCTCAAATTTGAGCTCAAATTTGTCCGCGCGTTTTGCTCGGTTAAATTTGCGCGAGTTAAATTTGCCTCCGTTTTGCGAGCTACTAAGCCAAGGCTTGCGGCGTTTGCTCGGGCCAAGTTTGTCGCCGTTTTTCCGTCTATCAAATTTGTACTAAAACCCAAAGCGTCCAAGCGCTCGTTCGCGCGGTAAAAAACATCTCGAAACATCGTTTCTCCTTTTTAAAATTTGGCGAAATCATAGCCTAAATTTTAAAAAGTGTCAAGTGATGCTTTACGCTTTATGATTTTCTAAGCTAAATTTGCGTAAGATTTCGTCAAAATTAACGAAAGGAAAGAGATGAGCTACAAGATGAGCGAGCTTTGCGAACTATCGCAAACGCCCAAATCAACGATACTCTTTTACGTCAAGGAAGGGCTTTTGCCAGAGCCCGTGAAGGTAAAAGACAACGTGCATCAGTACGGCGAGGATACGCTTTTG
Source organism: Campylobacter massiliensis (assembly GCF_014253065.1). Classification (NCBI taxonomy): domain Bacteria; kingdom Pseudomonadati; phylum Campylobacterota; class Epsilonproteobacteria; order Campylobacterales; family Campylobacteraceae; genus Campylobacter; species Campylobacter massiliensis. Next base: position 591,194 of record NZ_JACLZK010000001.1, on the reverse strand, counting down.
ATGCTAAATTTCATCAAATACGTCCAGAGCAACTTCCACCTCAGTCTAAAAGAGGTCAAGGCGCTCACGCAGCAAAAGGGCTTTAGCTTTAAGCGCTGCTACGAGGCGCTTTTTGATTCGCTAGATACCTTTATGGGGTCAAATTTCGCCCAGACGCTAAGCGCCGAGCAGGCGTGCGAGAGGCTGGGTATCAGCCAGGCTGAGCTGGATAAATTTATAAAAGACGGATTTATCTTTATGCGCGGCGGCAAGCTAACGGAAAAAGAGGTCGAGATCCTGCAAATCGTGCTAGAGACGCAAAAGAGCGAGCGCGGGCAGGAAATTTTACGGACCTATATAAATTTAGCCAAACAAACGGCCAAAATCGAAGCCGAGTGCGCGCGCGAAATTTACGCGAAAGCAAAGGATAAAAACGCGGCCTTAAAGCTCATTTTTGATAATATCTTGATCCTAAAACCCTACATCTTAAATTTTCACACATTCGATGCCTACAAAAAGGAGAACAAATGAAAGGCGTTTTTTCGGTTAGGGGCTTTTTGCCCTTTTTGATAGTTATGTTTATCAACGCGGTCGTCGATCTTGGCCACAAGATCACGATCCAAAACATACTTTTTAAGAGCATCGAGGATGAAAATTTACAGATCATCCTGACTTCGCTCGTAAATTTGCTAATCTTGCTGCCCTACATCATGCTTTTTAGCGTTTCGGGCTTTTTAAACGATAAATTTTCGCGCACCCGCATCACGAGATACGCGGCGGCGAGCGAAATTTTACTCACGCTTTTTATCACTATAAGCTACCTTTGCGGCTGGTTTTACGTGGCGTTTGGCACGACGCTGCTGCTAGCGGTGCAAAGCGCGGTATATAGCCCCGCCAAATACGGCCTTATCAAAAAAATCGTAGGCGCAGAAAAGCTGGGCGCGGCAAACGGTATCGTGCAGGCCTTTACTATCGTAGCGATTTTGCTTGGTTCGTTTGTTTTCTCGGCGATTTTTGAGAGCTACGCCGCTACTAGTACGGATGCCGGTGAGATGATAAAATCGGTCTGGTTTATCGGCGCAATACTTTTTGTTTGCTCGGTAGCCGAGACGATTTTTACGTTTAAGATTCCGTTTTTCGAGGCAACCGACGCGGAGCTTAAATTTGACGCGAAAAAGTACTTTAAACTAGGCTACCTAAAAGAAAACACGAAGCACATCTTTAACAACAAAAACGCCTTTTTATGTACGCTGGGACTTTCTGTTTTCTGGGCGGTGGCGCAGCTGGTTATCGCCGTTTTCCCCGCTCACTACAAGGCTATGAGCGCGGATAATAACGTCATGATCGTGCAGGCTATTTTAGCCGTTAGCACCATCGGTCTAGTCGCCGGCTCGGCGCTAGCGGGCAGCTACTCGAAAAATCACATCGAGATGGGCATCGTGCCTTTTGGCGCGCTCGGGCTTTTTGTTTCGCTGCTTATGTTCGCGCAGGGTTCAAGTGCTGCGTTTATGACGCTGGCATCGTTTTTGTTCGGTTTTAGCGGCGGCATTTTCATCGTGCCGCTAAACGCAAATATCCAGTTTTTCACGCCCGAAGAGCAGATGGGCCGCACGCTAGCGGGCAGTAACTTTATCCAAAACATCTTTATGGCGGCGTTTTTACTGCTTGCGATGGCGTTTAGCATATTTGCGGTTAGTACGCCGGGAATCTTCGTCATTACCTCTTTTAGCGTGCTTATCTGCGCGCTGGTAGCGATAAAGTACCTGCCGCATCTTTTTACTCGTTTGCTTATCATGCCGTTTTTTAGGATCGGATACACGATCAACGTCGACGGCGTCGAAAATATCCCGCAAAAAGGCGGCGTGTTGCTACTTGGCAACCACATGAGCTGGATAGACTGGGCGGTACTGCAGATGGCCTCTCCGCGCCCGATCAGATTTGCGATGCATAAGAGCTTTTATGAAATTTGGTACCTAAAATGGCTGTTAAATTTATTTGACGTGATCCCGATAGGAGCAGGAGCGAGCAAAAGCGCGCTAGAAAAGATCCGTGAGTGCCTAGACGCTGGCGACGTGGTGGCGCTGTTTCCTGAGGGTCACATCAGCTATAACGGCCAGATAGACGAGTTCGCGCACGGTTACGAGATAGCCGCAAGCGATACGAACTCCGTCATCGTGCCGTTTTATCTGCGCGGTCTTTGGGGTTCGAGCTTCTCGCGCGCTCAAAAATACTACCAAAAGATCAGCCGTAAAATAGACGGCAAGCGCGCTATCAGGGTGAGCTTCGGCGCGCCTTTGGCACCTGAAACCAAAGCCCCGCAGGTGCGCGAAAAGGTCGTCGAGCTGTCGTTTTTTAGCTGGGCCGAGTATCTAAAAACCCTTGAGCCTATGCAGTTTAGCTGGCTAAAACACGCTAAAGCAAATCTGTTTAAACGCTCGATGGTAGATAGCACGGGCGCTGATCTAAACAATCTCAAGGTTATCGCGACGGTGCTAGTATTTTTGTCCAAATTTAAATTTGCGTTTTTAAAAGAGCGAAACGTCGGCGTGATACTGCCCTCCTCGGTGATGGGTAGCATTATAAATTTGATACTATTTATCAGAGGCAAGATAAGCGTAAATCTAAACTACACGCTTAGCGAGCAAAATTTGATCGGCTGCGCGGACAAGGCTGGGTTAAGAAGCATAATCACGTCGCGCCAGTTTATCGCCAAGCTAAAGGCTCGCGGCTTTGAGCTGGAAGAATCTCTAAAGGGCAGACTAATCTACCTCGAAGACGTCGCGCAGGGCATAAGCAAAGCCGATAAAATTTGCGCGATGCTAAAGGCGATTTTGATGCCGCGCTGGCTGCTTGAGCTTATATATTTTCGCGACGTTCGCATCGACGATGATGCAACGATACTCTTTAGCAGCGGCAGCGAAGGCACGCCAAAGGGCATCGTGCTAACGCATAAAAACATAATGGCTAACATCAAGCAAATTTCAGAGATCGTAAACACGGACGGCAACGACGTTATCTTAGCGTCGCTACCGATATTTCACTCGTTTGGGCTTACTGCGGCGACCTTTTTTCCGCTTAGCGAGGGTATCGCCTCGGCTCACGTGCCTGATCCCACAGACGCCTTTGCCGTGGGCAAGATGGTTGCTAAATACCACGCGACGATAATGTTTGGCACGTCGACGTTTTTTAGGCTCTACACCAAAAACAAAAAGCTAAATCCGCTGATGTTTTCTACGATCCGCTACGCGATCGCCGGCGCGGAGAAGCTAAACGCAGCCGTTAAGCGCGAGTTTAAGATGAAATTCGGCGTCGAAATTTACGAAGGCTACGGCACGACCGAGACCTCGCCCGTCGTTAGCGTAAATACCGCAAACGTGCTAGAGCCCGAGTTTTTTAAAGAGCTTGTTTTCTCAAAAGAGGGCAGCGTGGGTCTACCGACTGCGGGCACGATAATAAGAATCTGCGATCCTACAAACCTAGCAAAGCTAGAAAACGGGCAGGCGGGCCTCATCCTAATCGGCGGCCATCAGGTGATGAAGGGCTACTACGAGGACGAGGAGCGCACGAAAGAAGCGATTGTCGAGCTAGACGGCGTGCGCTACTATAACAGCGGCGACATCGGCTTTTTGGACGAGGCGGGCTTCCTAACGATCACGGATAGGCTATCTCGCTTTGCTAAAATCGGCGGCGAGATGATAAGCCTGGGCGCGGTCGAGGCTCAAATCTCATCCGTGCTGGGCGATGAGGCGACCTTTGTCTGCACCAACGTCGCCGACGAGAAAAAGGGCGAGCAAGTCGTCATGCTCTTTAGCGGTGAGATCGGCGAGGAGGAGCTGGGTGCGCGCATCAGGGCATCTGCGATACCGTCCATCATGCAGCCTTCAAAGATTTACAAAGTAGATGCCGTACCGGTGCTGGGAACGGGCAAAGTGGACTTTAAATCAAGCAAAAAGCTAGCGGCCCAGCTGGCCTTGGGCGAGGGAAATTTGGGCGCTGCGGAGGAAGCGTGAATTTGAGCGGTAAATTTGGGGCGGCGAAATTTGACGCCCTAAATTTGCAAATTCGACGAAACGGGCTTAAATTTGCGAGTTAAATTTAAGCCCGCAAAAGCTAGCGAAATAACGTAAATTTGACTCAGCAAACGAGTCAAATTTACACCAAATCCCTGCTGCTAAAGATAAAATACCCCCCGACAAGCATAATCGCGCCTAAAATCAGCGGATAAAAAATCGAGTAAATCACAAATCCAAACGCACTAAAGTTGTTTAATACGAAATTCGACGCCACTCCGATCACGGCTAAATTCGGATCAAACAGGCTAATCGCCGCAATCCTAAAGACCTCGATGGGGTTAATGAGCGCGATAAAAAAGATGATATCCTCGCGCACGTTGCTTTTCATCAAAAAGCCGATCAGCGCGAGATCTAAAAACGCCAGCAAGATAAGCCAGAGTAAAAATGCGACGCCTTGACCCATTTCTTGATTTTTGATCATTGATGAGATGAGAAATCCAAACGACAAAAACACGAAGCTAAGCGCGAAAAGTAGGGCGGTGTAGAGGGTTAGGATATTCCACGGGATTTCTATTTTTTTAACTAGCCCCGCAATCACCGCAATTGCAAAAGAGAGCAAAAGCGGCACGAAAATGACGAAAATACGCCCCAAAGCCTTACCGAAATAGTATTCGCCCAGGCTAACGGGAAAGCTAAGCATATACTCAAGCAGGTTCGTATCGCGGTCGGCGCTGATGCTGCGCACGGTCGAGATGAGGATAAAAATGGGCACGATGATGATACAAATTTGGATAAAAAGCAGCAAAAGCCGCGTAAGCCCGCTAAAGCCGAGCACCCGCGAGTCCGTCACGCCGCTAAAAATAAAAGTAACGATAAGCCCCATAAAAACTAGCATATAGATGAGAAACCAGCGCGAGCGCAGCGACTCGGCGACGTCTAGTTTGGCGATGAGTAGCAAGTTACGCATGCGCGCCTCCTTGATAGATCGGCTCGTCTTTTATGATCTGCCCCAGGTCCATCTCGACGTAGCGGTTTGATATGCCCTGCACCTCATCAAGTCTGTGCGAGATAAAAACCAGCGTCTTTTCGCGCGCAAACTCGCCTAGCAGATCCATAAAATTTCGCCTGGCTTTCGGGTCTAAATTTGCCGTGGGCTCGTCAAACATCATGGCCTCGGTGTTTTTAGCAAAGGCGATTGCGATTAGCATTTTTTGCTTCATACCGCCCGAGAGCTTGTAAAAAGGCTTGTGAAAATTTCCTTTTAGATCAAGCTCCATTTTCTCGCAAAATTTTTCTATGTTTTTCTGAGCGACGCCCGAGCTTTTGCAGACGAACTCGCAAAGCTCTTTTAGGTTAAATTTAAGCGGCGGCGGCGTTTGTGGGACGAAAGATATCACGCTAAGAGCTTCTTTGCGCGCGGTAAAAGGGTCAAAGCCGTTTACTCGCACCTCGCCGCTGTTTGGCTTAAATTCGCCCAGGATTATACGCATCAGCGAGCTTTTGCCGGCGCCGTTTTGCCCTAGCACGACCGTTTTTTGCCCCTTTTCTATGCTTAAATTTACGTTTTGCAGTATCTTTTGTGAGCCGAAAGCCTTTGTGATGTCTTTTAAGATTATCAAATTTATCCTTTTAGATGAGCTTTTTAAAGCCGTTGTCAAATTTCAGCGCGTCGTGGTGACATACGTCGATACAGCGCCCGCAAAGCGTGCAGTCGCCGCCCACGAGACGAAATTCTTTTTTATTTTCGTCGCCGTCTAGTTTAGCGTTTTTCTTCGTGATCTCTAGCACGTGCGGCACGAGACAGGTATCTATGCAGACTAAACAGTGGTCGCAGCGCTCTTTGTTCCAGCTAACTTTAACGGCGTTGGTGCGGGTTAGTAGTGAGTACGTCGCGCCGATGGGGCAGACGTAGCGGCACCAGCCTCTGCGGGAGTAGAAAATCTCGACTAGAAGTATAAAAACCGCAAACCAAATCGCATGAAAATAGCCGTAAATGACGAATCTAGAAACTATACCCGTCACGCTAAATATCTCAAACACGAGCTGCGCGCTGGCAAAACTCATCGCGATAAAAAGCGCGGTAAAGACGTAGCGCCATTTCGGATCGAAATTTCGGCGTTTGATTATCTTTTTAGCAGCTAAATTTTCGTGTATTTTCTCGCCGATCTCGCCCAAAAAAGTATAAGGGCAAATCCAGCCGCAAAAGGCTCGCCCGCCCACAAGCGCGTAAAAAAGCAAAATCGTAGCCGTGCCGATGATCAAATTTGTCGGAAACTCGTGCGTCGCGGCAAATACCTGAAAGCTCATAAAAGCGTCGGTCAAGTGAAAGCCTAAAATCCTTGATCCGCTGATGTCGCCTTCTAAAATTTGAATATCCGCGCGGTAAGAAAGCACGAACAAAATATGCACCAGCGCGATCGTCATGAGCCGCCAAGCGCGGATGCTAAGGCGCTTTTTGCCCTCGGCGTTTTTTACCGTGAGCGTGCTTAGAAACGGGACTTTGGCGACCGTGCAGCGCGTGGCGTACTTGTCCATTTTCTACTCTTTAAATTTTGAAATTTCATCAGCTAACGCGCCTAGATCCTCGTCCGATACGTTTGTAAGAAGCCCCTTCATCAGGCTATTTGGCACCTTGCCCTCTTTGTAGTTTTTTAGCGAAGCTAGGATTTCGTCCTTGCTTTTGCCCGCGATGCTAGGCGCCATCACGCCCTTGCCGTTTGCTCCGTGGCAAGGCGCGCAGGAGGTTAGGTATCGTTTGCTAACGCCCTCGCTAGGCTGGTTTGCGACGCTGTTTTGTAGCTGTTTGATCTTTTTTATCTCTTCGCTATCTTGCAAATTTATCTCTTCGTTTGCGGCTTTTGGCTGCGTTTGCTGCGCCGGTTTTAGCTCGGGCCTGCTAGCGTCCTTTATAGGTGCCGACGGCTGGCTAGTCAGCATAAAAACCATGAGCGCAAGTACCAAAACTCCAAAGATTATCGCTATTTTCTTTCCCATTTTAGCCTCCTATTTTTTTCTAAATTGCTCGTTAAATTCGCTAATCTCGTTAGCCATCGCCCTGATCTGCGCCTCGTCCATGCCGCGCACCAGATCTTTCATCAAAGGATTTGCCTTTTGCTTGCTCTTATACGCGGCGATCATGTCGTAAATTTGATCCGAGGTTTTATTTAGCAGCGACGGGCCGATGATGCCGTTGGCGTAGTCGTCGTGGCAGGCGGAGCATTTTACGATAAAGTCCTTGCTAAGTCGCCCTTTGATGAGCTTTAAATTTATACTTTGTAGCGGGCTTCGCACCATCGCTAGCGCGCCGACTGAGCGGCTAGTCTCGCTCTCTTCGTCATCTAGGCCGAATTTGACTCTCTTTTTGCCGTTTATGTCGTAGCTCATAAACTGATCGTAGTCTTTTTGCGCGGTTGCGTTAGCGTCCGCTTTTTGCGTCTCTATCATGCCTGCGGCAACGGGCGTCGCTTGCGTTTTTGCCGCTTGCGTCGTCGGTTTTTTATCATCCTTGCTCTCACAGCCGGTTATCAGCATGGCGGCGGCGAGAGCCGCGAGACAGCCTAAAATTTTATTTCTCATTTTTATCCTTTGTAAATTTCGTCATAGCTGCGGTTTGGCGCTATATCGATGATCTGTGCCGGGCAAACCTCGGCGCACACTCCGCATCCGACGCAGCCTTGTTTAAATTCGGGCAAATTTCGCCCGTCGCTTTTTGCCATCGTTATGGCGGCGTCTCCGACCGGGCAGAGGCTAACGCACAGATCGCAGGGCTTATCCACGCTATTTTGGACGGCGTCTTTTACGGCTTGCTCGCGGTCGTTGTAAATTTTACGCTCAAGCATTTTCGTAACGCTGCTTAAATTTACGTTTTCGTTTTTGTATGCTAGACAGGCTTCATGCTCCCTTAGCACGCCCACGCCCATCTTTACGTCGCTGATCTGCGTCGTGGCGTGATCTAGCGCGCCGCTGGGACAGGCTAAAACGCAAGGAAAAAGGTCGCACAGATAGCAGCCTCGCTCGTGCGCGTCGATGTAGGACGTGCCGTTTGAGTAGCCCTGCGCGATGTCTAGTAGTTCGATGCTGTGATATGGGCAGACTTGCACGCACTGGCCGCATTTTATGCAGAGCGATTCGAAATTTTTAACAGCTCCGGGAGGCCGTAAAAAAAGCTCGTCCGCGCGCGTTTTGGGTAAAAAATATCCGATGCCGTAGCCTGCGGCCGCCGCGCCTGCCGTTAGGGCGATAAAATTTCGTCTATTCATAGCGTTGCCTTTTGAGCGTTGTTTGGGCGCATTTTAGGAGAGCCGTCCTCTAAAAGCTTGAGCGGCTCGGAAAAAGGCGCAAGCTTAGCTAGGAAATTTAGCCCGCTAATCACGGTCGAACCGTAGAAAAAGCGCAGAGTCGGATAATACTGCCAAAGCTTGTCGGCGTAAACGAAGTGCAAGTATGGCGTATCGCCGATACCGTCTCTATCGACGTCTAAGCCTTCGTATTCGTCGAAATAATTACCGCTCCACTCGTTTAGCTCGATCTTTGAGCCCGGAGTGTCGTTGATAGCCGTTTCCATGTTGCCGATAAAATCATTGCCCTTAAACACGCTTTTTTCCTGCGTCGCGTGCATTTGCAGCCCGATGACGTTGTATAAAATTTGATTGTTTTTGAGGGTGTTTACGGTGCCCGGATTTAACGGCGAGCGGTCGGAGTAGATGCCGCGCGAGTTATACAAAAAGGTATTTTCTCTAATGTTAAATCCCGAGGCGTCTTTTAGCGCGATACCCACCCCAAACGCTCCGTTTGAGTTTATTATCACGTTTCGGCGCACGAGAGAATTTGTAGAAAACATAAAATACATCCCCACGGCACCGCCGCTAAATTCGTTATCCTCGATGAGGTTGTCCGCCGAATACATCGTATGTACGGCGTATCGGTTGTTTTTGCCGAAATTTTTGCGGATTATGTTGTTGCTAGAAAACCACGCCACGATATCGCGGCTGTTATAGACGTAGTTTCGCTCGATCAAATTTTCGTGCGAATACCACGCGCGCACCGCGTCTCCGCGTCTAGGCACGTCAAAGCCCTCTTTTGAAGTGATGTTATTATCTCTGATGACGGCTTGGTTGCATTCTGATAGCTCGATACCGAAAAGCACGTCTTTAAAGCGGCTTTTCTCGACTAAAATATTATTGCCCTTTGCGCAGCTTATGCCCGCGTCTAAGTTCATCTGACTCGTGCCGCTGCCTTCGATGTTTAAATTTATGAGTTTAACGTTTTTTGCCGTTACTTTTATCACGCTTGATTTGCGGTCGCCTCTGATGATCGCATCTTGGCCTTTACCTATGATTGAGAGCGGTTTATCGATTATGATATTCCCCTCGTAAAGGCCGTCGTTTAGGCGCAAGATGTCGCCCGGTTCCGCAGCGTTTATAGCGTCTTGCAGCGGGCCGGCGAAGGCCGTCAAATTTAGCGCGCAAAAGAGCAAAAGCTTAAATTTCATTTCGCGTCTTTGAGCTCTTTTTTCTTTGAAAATACGGCTAGGATACAAAGCGCGCTCATAGCCATCATCACCCAAAATCCTATGCTAGGATACGAGTGCGTCGTAAATTGCGCGACCTTGCCGTCGCCAAGCACGGTCGGCATAAACGGTTTTATCTTAAACGCGCCCCACTCTTGCATATTGTGCCCGTACCAATAAAGCCAACCCGCAAATGCGCCCATAAAAAGCAGCGGAGCGATGGTCGGAAGTACCATGAGCAGGGAGTTAAATTTGCCGTCGTAGTATAAAAAGGCTAGCATGCAAAGCGTGGAAATGAGCAGATAATAAGGCGCAATCGCGCGCTCGACGTTGCCGCCGTGCTCCATCGGATACATGCCTATGTAGTGGTTTATGGTGTTCATCTCATGCACGTCGCCGCCGTATCCGTCAACGTGAAAATAAACCGGAATGCCGTCGGGAAAGGCGTCTTTAGGGTAGTTTGGCGCTTCAAGCGCGACGTACCAGATAGGAAAAGATGGCGTGCCGATCTCGGCTTTTTGCTCGATCATCTTTTCCAGACTGCTTGCGACGTCCTTTGACATCAGGTGGTTTTTGTACTGAAACGAGGTGTAAAGGTCGTAAATTTTATACGAATATCCGGCAAGCGGCTCGCCCGCGGCGATCTTAGCCTTGGCTCCAAAAAAGCCCAGCACCGGGATCGTAAAACAAACGGTCATCAAGACTAACGCGATAATAGTGTAAATTTGATACTTCTTCATCGTTTCTCCTTTATTAAATTTAAAAAATTTTTCGCAAAACGCTTTTTAAATTTAACGTAGGAGGCTCGGGTTACGCGCGCCGAGCCTCAAATTTAGCGAACTGATTCGGACTGCTAAGCCCGAATCAAATTTGGATTACATTCCCGCGTTTTCGTCGATCCATTTTAGATATTCGATGATATCTTTGATCTCTTGGTCGCTCATGTGCTGATTAGGCATCCTGAGGTTAAAGAAATCTATCATAGATTTGACGTACTCGTCGTTGTAAAATTTAGCAGGATCTTTGATAAAGTCAAACACCCATTTCTCGCCGTTTTCGTGACGCAAAAGAACGCCGGTTAGATCAGGGCCTGAGCTAACCTGACCGATGACGTGGCAGCCATTACAACCGCCTTTTAGATAGGCTTCCTCGCCTTTAGCGGCAGCCGGGCTCATAGGCGTAGCGATCTCTTTAGCGAGATTGTTTTTAGCTCTTAGGCCGACGTCTGCGGTTTTAACCATATACTGCCATACTTGGTACTCCCATAGGATCGCGCCGTTTACGTCGCCTTTTTTGTAGGCTTCGTCGGCTTTTGCTTTTACTTCAGGGATTTTGCCGTACTGATCCAGCGCGTCGGTAACTAGCTCTTTTACCTTAGGATATTTTTCGTAATGCTTCTCTTTTAGATACGTAACGACGCTTTGGATAACCTCGTCGGTAGCTTTGTTTGTAGCGATTACTTTATCGTATTCGGCTTTTAGAGCTTCTGGGCTTAGGGTTTTTAGCTTGCTTGCTTTGGCGGATTCGTATTTTTTGTTCGGATCTTTAACTAGCAAGTAACCCATCATCTCAAGGTGCAGCGCAGAGCAAAATTCGGTGCAGTAGTAAGGGAACACGCCCTCTTCGTCCGCTACGAAATTTACGGTCGCTGTTTTACCCGGCTCTAAAGACGCATGGATGTTGTAAAGATCCACGGTAAAGCCGTGCGTCTCGTCCTGCGCGCGCTCTAGGTTTGTTAAGTGGATAGTTACGTTGTCGCCTTTATTTACCTCGATGTGCTCAGGGTTGATGTGACTTCTGATCATCGTAGCATAAACGGTTACGTTTTTGCCGTTACGCTCGACTCTTTCTTGTCCGGCAAGAGTTACGAACGGACTTTCTTTGCCCGTGCGAGAGTTTGTTCCCATCGTGTATGTAGTAGCAGGTTTTAGCTTGCTAGCCGCGATAGAAACTACGTCGTGAGGCTCGCCAAGAGGTATCGGCATATCGTATAAAAGCTCCATCTTAGCACCAGCGATGTCGATAAGCTGGTGGTTTTGCGGGTGAAGAGGGCCTACCGGGTTAAAGCGATCGATCGAAAGTTTATCAAGAGCGATAGCGTATTTGCCCTTAGGTTTTGACGATTTTCCCTCCATAGTATCAAGGTGTCCGATATTGTAGTGGACGTTGATCCTATCTAGAACTTTTAAATTTTTATAGTCCCATTTCACGATCTGGCTATCGACGTAAAGAGAGGTATAGATGATGCCGTCTTTTTCGTCAAAAGAGTTGTGCAGAGGTCCAAGGCCAAGCTCGACTTGTCCTTGCAAGCTCTTTGCCATATCAAGCACAGGGATGCCGTACGGATCGGTGCCGGCGAACTCTTTTTTGTCGATTAGGTTTTTGATCTTTTTAAAATCATAAACCGTCGCGTGAGTATCTAGCTTGCCGCCGATAACGATATAGCGGCCGTCAGGAGTGACGTCTACGCCGTGCGGGCTCTTTGGTTCAGGGATCAAAAATAGCGCGCCGGCTTTAACCGCGGCGTCTATCGTAACTACTCTATGGCCGTTTATCTCCATATAGTTTTTCTTATCCTGAGCTAGTTTTTCTAAAATTTGCCAGTTATAAACGTGCAAATAGTCAGTGTCGTTTCTGCTCGCGCCCGCTTCAAACGGAGGCAAGCCCTTTTCGATACCGCCCGTATACATCTCGGAGTTTATCGAGTTTGTAAACGCCCAGCCGAAGCTCTCGCCCTTACCGGCGTCGCTTAGGTCCTGCCAGTACGGAGGAAGCTCGAGCGAGAAGGAGGCTTTCTCGTCTATCTTACCTTTTGGATAGTCGAATTTCCAAAACGTTACCGCGCCGCGGAAAACCGCTTCGTATTCGTCCATCGAGTGATAGCCGTTATCTAGCGGAGCCGCGTACTGCGCCGCTTCGATGACGTATTCGCTGTTTGGAGTGATAAAGCTACCGCCGTGTTCGCTTTTCATGATAGGGTTAACCACGATCTGAGTCGTCTCAAAATCGTGTAAATTTATCACCGCAATGCGAGGGTTGGCCTTGTCGTTGATAAAAAGATAATCGCCGACGTATTCGCCGTTTTTCTCCGTAAGAGCAGGGTGGTGAGTGTCGCCCCACGTGATTTGTTTGCCTCTGATGGCGCCGCTTTTTAGGATGGCTTTAGACTCCTCGTCGTAGCCATATCCCTGCCAAGGCTCGGGCGTAAAGACGCCGATATACTTGTAAATCCTCATCGAAGGCACGCCGTAAACCATCACCTGTCCGCTTTGGCCTCCTGAGGAAAATACGATGTAGTCGTCTTTTTTACCGCTTGGCTGATACGTTTTAGCGGCCGCTAGGATGTCTTTTTCCGTTAGCCCGCGCGCTTTCATGATAGCTTGTAGGTCGCTACCCGATGCACACGCGCTGCTAACGGTAAACGCGAGGCCCGCAGCCGCAACGATACCGCAACTAAGTAGTTTGTTCATTGAAAATCTCCTTTCCTAAGATTTTTTCTTGTAAATTTGGATCTCGCCGTTTATGCTAACGGCTATGACGCTATCTTCGTCGTTAAAAACTTTTATCACGGTGTCGGAGTTTTTGCCTATTTTTTCTATCTGTTTAAACTCAGCGTCGCTTCGTAAAATTTCGCCGTTTCCAAGCCCGATATAAACTTTATCCTGCATGATCAGTAGGCTTTTAATGCGCGAATTTGAGATTTTGTAAATTTGAATTTCTGCGTCCGTCAAATTTGCGTTTGCTTTGCCGTTAGTCAAATTTAGATCCGCTTTGTTTTGTGTATTTTTGACGGCGGTCAAATTTACGCTTGCGTTTTCTTTGTCGCTTGTTTGAGTTAAATTTGCTTCGGCGGCCAAATTTGCCGCGCTAGGCTGCTTGCTTGCTAAATTTTCGTTCGTTAAATTTTCGTCTGCGTCAAATTTGAGGCTGGCTATCTCGCCACTAGCAAGTCCGAAAATCACGCCCGAGTTTATCTCCGCCGCACTCAAGGCTACGGATTTTAACTTGCCCAGATTTTTTGCCCGCATCGTGCTTAAATTTACGCTAAAAACCGATCTATCCCAGCTGGTTATCAGCGCGGCGCCGTTTAAAATTTTACAGGTTGCGATACGGTATGCGCCGTTAAGATTCGCGCGCGTCAGCTTTTTTGATGCAATGTCGTAGGAGACAAAGGCGTCTTTGCCGGCAACCGCGTAAATTTTGCCCTTTGCGACGTGAAGGTGCGTTATCTGCGTATCAAGGCTTAAATTTGAAAGATTTAGCATGCCGGCAAAAGAGCTAAAATCATCGCTAAATTTAGCTACCTCGCCGCTCGCAAATCCTGCGTATAAATTTGCGCCGTCAAAAGCCAGAGAGGTTATCTCGTCCGTTTTAACGTCAAATTTGCTTATGGGTTTTAAGTCTTTTTGATTAAGTATTTTTAGCGAATTTTTGGCATCGTAGACGGCTAGTGTTTTGTTTTGCTCGCTATATGCGCAGCTTTTTACGTCGAGGCTAGCCGTAGCGCTAACATCGCTTGCGAAGGAGAAAACAAATAGAGCGCATACGAGCGCTATAATTTTCATAAATGTCTTTCAAATTTAAATTTTCTATTAATGAAACTATACAACCGGAAGGCTTAAAGTATATTGATTTAAATCAAAATCGTTAATAATTGAGTATAAAAAAATATCTTTGTGTTATAACGTAACACCTGCAATTTACGAAATAATAAAGCTGTTATTATTTCAGATTTTCCAGCGTTTTCTTGATATTTTGCGCCGTTAGATTGGAGATCTCGGCGACGAATTTATCGTTTTTGTCTAACACATAAAGCGAGGAGCTATGAGCGACAGAGTACTCTATCGCCGATTTTTCAAGCAGCACCTTTTGATACTTCACGCCGTAGCTTTTGGCAACCTTAGGCAGATCGTCTAACACTATGCCGTAAGAATTCGGATAAAAATACTTCGCATACTCGTCGACGTTTTTAGCCTCGTCGCGCTCCGGATCGAGGGTGACGAAAATCACGACGATGTCGTCTCGTTTAAGTTCGTTTAAAACGCCCGAAAGGATACCCAGAGTCGCAGGGCAGACGTCGGGGCAGGTGGTGTAGCCGAAGTAGATAATCTTATTTTTACCCTCAAAGCTCTTTAGACTCACCGCGCCGTTTGCGCCTTGGCCGGCAAGAGCGTATTTGTTTGAGTAGAGTGCGAGATAGCCTGCACCAAGAACCGTTAAAATCAGTACAAGTACGATAAGAAGCTTTTTCATCATCCGCCCTTTCAAGTGAAATTTGCGCCTATTGATGCAAGTCGAAGTCTATATAAAGTCCGCTTTTTTTACCGTTTTCTAGTACTTCGAAACGGTACCTCATGATGTTTATCAGGCACGCGCTTAGCACGATGTTTGATATGTAGGCATTGTCGCGTTTTTCGACTTCGGCCTTGATAACGCCCATGTCCATATTTACGCCGTGGATCTCAAGGCTCGGCTTTTTAAACCCTTCTAGTCCCTCGATACGCACGATAGTCGGTTGCATCGTGTAAACGGGCTTTGGCGAGAGGCTAAATTTAACCGTCTTGCCGCGAAACTCTACGCCGCAGGAGTGCTCTGTGTTCATATCGCAGGGAAGCGGGGTTAAATTTGCCCCCACGTCCTCTGCGCTCAAAAAGTCCTCTTGCGCTTGCGGTTTAAAAAACAGGTACGCCGAAGTACCCAAAACACCGACCAGAAGGACTAAAATTATGAGAAATTTTTTCATTAATGCTTGTGATGTCCGCCGTGATCGTGCGCGCCGTGATCGTGTCCGTGTTCGCCGTCTTTTTTAGCTACGACCGACTTTGCGACGATATCTTTTAGTTCGAGTTTTTGTCCGTTATCAAACTCTAACGTAGCGTCTAGTTTGTCGCCCTCTTTGATCGGAGCTTTGATGTTCATCAGCATTACGTGCAGACCGCCCGGTTTTAGGCTCACGGCGCTTTCCGGCGCTACTTCGATGCTATCTATTTGCACCATCTTTTTCATACCGTCTACTTCTTTGTGCGTATGTATCTCGCCCGTAGCTGCCGCCGGAGAGCTAGCGCCGATTAGTTTTATAGGTTTGTTGGTGTAGTTTTTGATCTCAAAAAATAGAGCCGTATTTTTTGCGCCAGGTGGCGTAGCTTTGGCATAGATATCTGAAACCTCGACATCTGCGGCGTTTGCAAAGCCCAAAGAGGCGACTACTAGAGATAAAGCTAAAAATTTGCTTTTCATTTTTTTGCGTCCTTTTACGTGGAATTTTGATATTCGCTATTGTAACACAAAATAAAAGCTTTTTAAAATTTTTAAGAGAAAATGTAATATAATTCGATCCTTTATTACGAAAATACTCAACGTTAGGAAAATTTTGAAAAAACTACTCGGCTTACTTATTTTTTCTATCTTTTTTTCTCAAATTTTATCCACCAATGTTCTAGCGGACTCAAATTTGACGGGTACAAAATACTGGCTGGAAAAGCTAGGCGCAGCCGACGTTAGATACGGCTACTACGAGGCCAAGACTAAAATCATCGTCGTAAATAAAGCGCAAAAAACCCTGCAAAGCTTCGAGTATGCAGGCGGCGTGCTGGAGCAAATTTTTTCGCAAAGCGTGATAACGGGCAAAAGCGGGGATAAATTTAAAGAAGGCGACCTAAAAACGCCGGTCGGTGTTTACGACGTCACGGACAAATTTACGCCGCCCGATCCCTTTTACGGACCGCTTGCGATGTCGTTATCGTACCCAAACGCCCACGATAAGGCCGCACAAAAAACGGGCGGAGGCATCTGGATACACGGACTGCCGATGAAAGGCAAGCGCGAGGACGAAGTAAAAACGCGCGGCTGCGTGGCGTTTAACAACGATGCGCTGGTGAAATTCGGCCAACTGATCGGCAGCGAGGGCGTTGTGATAATCAGCGAAAGCCAGAAGGTAGACGCTAGCAAAGACGACGTCGCGCGCGTACTGGCGCATCTGCACGAGTGGCTGCAGGCGTGGCGAGATAACGAAACTAAAATTTACCTCGGCTTTTATGCGGACGAATTTGTAAAAATAGACGGCAAAAACGCGCTAACGAGAGCCAAATTTGCCGAAAATAAAAAGAGAATTTTCGCGCTAAATGAAAAAAAGAGCATAAAAGCTTCAAATTTTAGCGTGACGCCGTATCCAAACGTCAAAGGGCAAAATCTTTTTAGAGTGGTTTTTGACGAGGATTACGCCGCGCCTAGTCACGAATTTAAGGGACAAAAAGAACTCTACGTACGGCTAGATAAAGATAAATTTAAAATCTTAACGGAGAAGTAAATGCAAGAAAAAAAAGAAATAGTAAAAAATCAAATCGAGGAAATTTTAAAGGCGAGGGGCGAGTTTTTCGCCGAGCTAGACCGCCAAGTACCAAAGGTTGCTGGCACGGACGTGTTTGACTTCGCAGCGGTTAAAGAGGCCGATCTAAAGGCGCTTTACGCTAAATTTTACTCTTACGATTATAGTATTAGGAAGCTACTTCCTAACGTTTACGAGGCGTTTGGCGTAAACTTCAATGTCTGAACTCATTTTAAACAGATCCGCCTACATCCATAATCTAACTAAAATTTGCGCCAAAGTCGGCGGCAAAGATCGCGTGATTTTGGTGCTAAAAGACAATGCCTACGGGCATGGAGCGGCGCTTGTGGGGCGCGAGGCGGCAAGCTACGGTATTAAATTTTGCGCGGTCAAAAACGAAGCCGAGGCGCGCGAGCTAGAGCCCTTTTTCGAGCATATTCTTATCCTTTCGCACATCCCTACGGGCGGCGAAAGCGAGCGATTTATCTACGCGGTAAACGACATTTCGCTGATTGCTAAATTTAAAAAAGGCGCACGCGTGCATATCGCCGTCGATACGCTCATGCACCGAAACGGCGTCTCGGTGGGCGAAGTGCGCGCGGCATGCGAGTCTGCCTTGGCGCACGGACTGCAAATTTGCGGTGCATTTACACATTTTAGAAGCGCCGAGGAGCTTAGTAGCGATTATTTCGTACAGAGGCAAAATTTTGACGCGGTAAAAGCCGTAGTGCGCGAAATTTGCGGCGGTTCGAATTTGACCTTTCACTCGCACAACTCAGCTGCGACAGAGCGCTTCGGCGAACTAGCGGACGAGTGCGTGCGCGTGGGTATTGCAGCCTACGGATACGCGCAGTTTGACGAGAGTTTGGAGCTAAGGCGCGTGGCATCGCTTTGGGCACATAAAGTTAGCGGCAGAGTACTAAAAAAAGGGCAATGCGCTGGCTACGGCGCTAAATTTTGCGCGAGCGAGGATATGCAAATCGCCGTTTACGACCTGGGCTACGGCGACGGACTGCTGCGCTATGCGGGCGAGGGC
The DNA here is from genome assembly GCF_014253065.1 of Campylobacter massiliensis. Lineage (NCBI taxonomy): Bacteria > Pseudomonadati > Campylobacterota > Epsilonproteobacteria > Campylobacterales > Campylobacteraceae > Campylobacter > Campylobacter massiliensis. Next base: position 573,333 of record NZ_JACLZK010000001.1, on the reverse strand, counting down.
GAGCTACGGACGGCGGGAGGACAGCGACTGCTTGGCAAAATGTCGATGGATAGCTTTTGCTGCGAAGACGCGGGCGATAAAATTTGCGTATTTGACGACGCTAGCGTTTGGGCGGATTTTTTCGGCACGATCAGTTATGATGTTTTGACTAAGCTCTCGCCTAGCATCTCGAGGCGGTTTGAGTAAAAATTCTTGTAAGTGCGCTTGATGCAGGTAGCAAACTCTGCGTGCAGAACTAGCGGCGAAAGCTAGCTTTCCGAATTTATTAGCTTAGTTTGCGATTTTTAAAAACGTAAATTTGCCGTCTGATTCAAATTTACGCCGAATTTTGCCTAATATCGGCTCGCGGTTTTGTAAATTTGAGACATCGTTCGGCAGTCGTAAAAATTTATCGCTTTTTTCTTGGGCGGATCGTGCTAATTTTGCCTAAGCGTCAGGTTCGCTAAATTTGTTTACTGATTTATAGCCTGCCATATCAGCGGGCAAAGCATTTTATGTTTTAGGGCATTATCGTATTTGCTCTTATGCCTCTACGTCGGTGTTTTTAAAAAATTCGGATTTGCGATAAAAACGGACGAGATTCTAGCCGCGGCTAAATTTTCGTAGATAGGTCAAATTTACACTGGGTTAGCGCGAGCCGCATTTTGCAAAAACCGAAGCGGAGTATTCGGCTAAGCAGGCAAAATTATTTAAATTTACTTCAAAATATCCCGAAGCGCGGTTGTTAGATCGATAAATTTAAAGCTAAATCCGCTCTCCATTAAGGCTTTGGGATAAACTTTTGCGCCCTCAAGCAGCACGACGGATCCCTCGCCCAGCATCAAATTTAGCACAAATTTAGGCACTTTAAAAAACGTCGGTCGCCCTAAAACCTCGCCTAAAATTTGAGTAAATTCGCCGTTTGTGCTAGGAGTCGGCGAAACGAGATTAAAAACGCCGCTTTGACGGTTTTGTAAGACAAATTTAAACGCTTCCATTAAATCCGTTACGCAAATCCAGCAAAACGCCTGCTCGCCGCTACTGATCTTGCCGCCAAGACCGAGCTTAAACGCCGGCAGCATCTTAGCCAGCGCGCCGCCTCGCCCCAACACCACGCCTAGGCGAAATATCGCCGTTTGCGTTCGCGCTTTAGCGGCTTCGCTCTCCCACTCGCATGCCAGCTCGCCCAAAAATCCGCGGTCAAATTTGACCGAGCTCTCGTCGTGACTGAGATTGTTTTCGTAGATGCCGATAGCCGAAGCGCTGATGAAAAATGGCGGATTTTCTAGCTCGTTTATCGCGCCGACTAGCGTGCGAGTCGTCTCTATCCTGCTTACGCGAAGGCGCTTTTTATAAGCCTCGCTCCACCTTGCGGCGATAGAAGCGCCGGCTAAATTTATAACCGCGTCGCAGCCTTTGATGAGGTCTTTGAGCGTGTCTTTGTCGTCGTAGGCGGCCCTTGGGATAGCTACTATCTCGTGCCCCTGGGCTCTAAAAAAGCGGCATAGTTCGCCGCCGATAAATCCGCTTGTGCCGTTTATGGCTATTTTCATATTTTTTGCCTTTTTGATAAAATTACTTTTACGCGGGCGGTCAAATTTGACGCGGCGCGGAGTTAAAATCGGCTTTAACTTAAAGCCCGAAGTCAAGCCGTTTTGCTTAAATTTGACGGCAAGACCTGCGCTTAAATTCGCCCGTCAAATTTACTTTCTAAAATACTCTTTCACGCCGTTTTCGCCTTCTAGTTGCGAGCGTAAATTTTCTAGCGCGGCGATGCGGTCTTGCGTGCTCGGGTGCGTGCGAAACAGCGAGCCTAGCGCGCTTTTTACGCCGCTAAAAGGGTTGATGATAAACATATGCGCGCTTTGTTCGTCGGCGTTTGCCATCACGCGTCCGCGCGCGTAGTCCTCGAGCTTGCGCAGTGCGCCGGCTAGGTGCTGAGGCTTGCCAGTTATCATCGCAGCGCCTCTATCTGCCTCAAACTCCCGCGCCCGAGAGATCGCCATGCGTATGATCGTGGCGGCTAGCGGCATGATGACGGCTAGAGCGATTAGCATCAGAGGATTTTGCTTGCCTTGACGATTCGCCGCGCCAAACTGCGCGAAATTCGCCAGTATCGCGATCGCGCCCGCAAACACCGCCGCGATAGAGCCTGTCAGGATGTCGTAGTGGCGCACGTGGCTTAGCTCGTGAGCGAGCACGCCCTCGATCTCGTCTTTATTTAGCAGATTTAGCAGCCCTTCGGTCACGGCTACTGCGGCGTGGCTCGGGTTACGACCCGTGGCGAAAGCGTTTGGAACGGCTTCGGGGATGATGTAGATCTTTGGCATCGGCAAATTTGCCTTCGCGCAAAGCTCGCGCACGATCTGATAAAGCCCCGTCGCGTGTGCTTCGTCTACGGGCACGGCTCGGTAGTGCTTTAACACGAGCGTATCCGAGAAAAAATATGAAAAGAAATTCATCCCAAGCGCAACTAAAAATGCCGTCAGCATGCCGCTAGTGCCGCCTATCGCGCCGCCCACGGCAATAAAAAGCAACATCAGCGCCGTCATCAAAAACGCGGTTTTAAAAAGTTCCATTTGTTTCCTTTGCTCGTAAAATTTTACGAAAATATTTCGCCGCCGTCTTTTATCTTTTTTATAAAGGCAAAAATATCTCGTTCCGCTAGGCGCATCGGAGCCGAGCCCAGCGCGCCTAGATCGTTAAAATAAATAGCATCGTCCGAGTTTAATTTTATGAAAAATCCAAGGTCGCCGTCTTGGCCTATCATATAAAAATCCGGCTCGTAAAGCGCTACTTCGTAGGTTTCGTTTCGCTCGGCTAGAGACGCGCGCCCGTATAGATAGGCGCCCGCTCCCGCCTCGTTAAAAATGTCTACGCACTCCTCGCCCTCGATACTTTCTAAAAATTTTAGATATAACGGCGGGAAATTTATCATCGTTTATCCTTGCCTATTACGGCGTTTTTAAATATTGCGACGTCCGCGCCAGTCTCGCTAAGCGCGGCTAGCTCGTTTTCACCACCGATAACGACGCAAATTTGAGCGTCAAATAGATAATCTTGCGCTAGCTTCGCCGCCTTGATCGCAAGCTCGCGGGGCACGATGATAAATTTCGCTCCGGCTGCGTTTGCGACGATGACTTCGTTTAGATTTTCAGCTTCGACGCTAAAATTTGCACCTAGCTCCTGCACTTGCTTTATCGCAGCTGCGTCAAATTTAAACAAATTTTGCTTGCCCGCTTCGATCTGCCGAGCACTTTCGCGCCAAAATAGCGGCTCATATGGCACCAGTTCGTGACCGATTAGTTTCATTTTCTATCCTTTATGCAGTCCTCGCAGATATACCCGCCGCCGCTTATTACGGCGTCTTTAGCCTCTATAAAGGTGCCGCATTTTTTGCATTCGACGAAATTTTCGGCATCTTTGTCCTCTTTTTTTGCGCCGCTTTTTACGCCTCTTTTGATGCGGGTTTTAAAAAATATCAAATAAATCGCGATTAAAACCGCCAAAAAAGCCAAAATTTTAAATAACATCGCCGCCCTTTATAAGTACGTAATTTCTATTGCCGCGCCCGTAAATTTGAGCCTTGAGCCCCTCTAGCTCGCTTTGCACGCTGCTTCCTTTGTAGAGTAAAATTTGAGTTTGCGCGTCAAAAAAGCCGTTGCAAATCTCAAGTAAATCTTTCGTTTTCATCAGCGCGCGGCTCGTGATCAGCTGCGCCGTAAATGGTTCGCCGTCCTGGATCTTGCAAGATTTTACGCGGACGTTTGCTAAATTTAGTTCGGCCTTGACGTAGCTTAGAAACGCTGATTTTTTTGGACTGGGCTCAAAGAGATGCCACTCGCACTCCCTTAAAATCATCGCGAGAAATATCGCGGGAAAGCCCGCTCCGCTACCCACATCGATCGCCGTTTTAGCGTCCAAAATTTGCGGGAAAATTTTAAGCGGAGCTATGCTGTCAGCGATCTGCTCGTTTAAATTTTTATAGTTGGTGAGGCTGTGCACGCGGTTAAATTTAGCCAAAATCTCGCTAAATTTCGCCGTTTGTGCGTCAAAATCCCTCGGCAGGTCAATTTTCATCTAGCATATGTCCCATCTGCTCTTTTTTTACGCGCAGGTAGTTTTCGTTAAATTTGTTCGCGTGTATCACGATCGGCACGCGAGAGACGATCTGCACGCATTTTAGCCCGGACAGTTTTTTGGGATTATTGGTTAGCAAATTTATCTTTTCGATGCCGAAGTGCTTCAAGATAAAATCCACGATCTCATACGTTCGCTCGTCGGCCTTAAAGCCTAGCTGGTGGTTTGCCTCGATGGTATCGAGGCCCTCATCTTGCAGGTGGTAGGCGTTTACTTTGTTTAGCAGACCGATATTTCGCCCCTCTTGGCGTAGATAGATCACCATGCCGCCGTGCTCTTCGATGTATTTTAGGCTGGCTTCCAGCTGATCGCGGCAGTCGCATTTTAGGCTGCCGATCGCATCGCCCGTTAGGCACTCGGAGTGGATTCGGACGTTTACGACCTCGCCGAAAGGTTTTTTGTAAATCGTCAAATGTTCCTTCTCGCCCTCCTTAAATGCCTTTATCTCAAATATCCCGAAACGAGAGGGTAAATTTGCCGTATTTGAAAGCTCGATATTCATAAAATTTTAACTCCTATTATGTTACACTAAGCGTAAATTGTAGCGAAGTAAAAGGAAAATTATGTTTAAACGTTTTAGAAGGCTCAGGATAAATCCCGCGATCAGGGAGATGGTGCGCGAAACTAGCGTTTGCGCGAGCGATTTTATCTACCCGCTTTTCGTCGTCGAAGGCAAGGGCGTGAAAAAAGAGATAAGCTCGATGCCGGGCGTCTTTCAGATGAGTTTGGACGAAATTTTAAAAGAGTGCGAAATCGTACAAAATTTGGGCATAAAAGCGGTAATTTTGTTTGGAATCCCTAGCCTAAAAGATAGCGTAGGCAGCGATGCTCTAAGCGACGATGGCATCATAGCGACGGCGCTTCGGGCGATAAAGGATAAATTTGCCGACCTAGTCGTGATAACCGATCTTTGCTTTTGCGAGTACACCGATCACGGCCACTGCGGCATCCTAGATCACGTCCATCAGACCGTCGATAACGACGCGACGCTGGAGATCTCCGCTAAACAAGCGCTGATCCACGCTAGAAACGGAGCCGATATGATCGCTCCAAGCGGCATGATGGACGGCATCATCGCTACCTTGCGCGGAGCGCTGGATTTGAGCGGATACGAAAATTTGCCGATTATGGCGTATTCGACCAAGTTTGCCTCTGCATACTACGGACCGTTTCGCGACGTCGCAGAAAGCGCGCCGAGCTTTGGCGATAGAAAGAGCTATCAGATGGATAGCGCAAACCGCCTAGAAGCCGTGAGCGAGAGCCTGGAGGATGAGGCACAGGGAGCCGATATCTTGATGGTAAAGCCCGCCCTTGCGTATCTAGATATCATCCGCGATCTGCGCGAGGCGACGAGACTGCCGATCTGCGCGTATAACGTGAGCGGCGAATATGCCCTGCTAAAAGCTGCGGCAAAAGCGGGCGTCATCGACTATGAGCGCGTGATGATGGAGACGCTCGTAGGGTTTAAGAGGGCGGGGGCGGATATGATAATAAGCTATCATGCTAAAGAGGCTGCTCAAATTTTAAGGGGATAGCGGCTCGTCTTGTGAGCGTCTTTAAATGAGTTTCTGCTTCACTTGCGTTTCGCAGCTGCAAGCAGAGGAAATTTTAAGTCTGCGATAGGCTACATGCCTTATCTTGACTTAAAATTTCTGCACAACATTTAAATCCATCTCACAATACTTCGCCTTAAAAATTTGTGGGCAAATTTGGGAATAAGGGGGCAAAATGCGGCACTTTTTGACGTTAAACGATTTTAGCAAAGACGAAATCATCGAAATTTTAAATTTGGGTTTGCAGATAAAAAAAGAGGCAAAGGCGCGAGATTTTAAGCCGTACTTAAAAGATCAAAAACTGGCGATGATATTTGAGAAAAGCTCGACCAGAACGCGCGTTAGCTTTGATGTAGGGATGAACGAGCTTGGCGGACACGCGCTGTTTCTTAGCTCGAGCGACATCCAGATCGGGCGCGGCGAGCCTATAAAAGACACCGCGCGCGTGATCTCGCGAATGTGCGATCTCATCATGGCTCGCGTTAATCGCCACGAGACGTTAGAAGAGCTTGCTAAATTTAGCCGCGTACCCGTAATAAACGGCCTTAGCGATAAATTTCACCCCGCACAGCTGATGGCCGATCTCATGACGGCGGTCGAATGCGGGCTAAAAATAGATGAGATAAAAGCGGCGTTCGTGGGCGACGGCAACAACATGGCTCACTCGTGGCTGATGCTAGCTAGCAAGCTAGGTTTTGAGCTAAGGATCGCTATGCCAAAGGGCTACGAACCGGACGCCGAGGTCGTAAATTTAGCGATGAAAAACGCTCAAATTTCGGGAGCTAAAATTTATCTAACTCAGGACGTAAAAGAAGCCGTCTCGGGCGCTAACCTCGTCACTACAGACACTTGGGTCTCGATGGGGCAGGAGGCGGAAAAAGAAAAGCGCCTGAGAGACTTCGCCGGATTTTGCGTGGATGAAAATTTGATGAGTTTAGCCGCGCCCGGCGCTATATTTTTGCACTGCTTACCGGCTTACCGCGGATACGAGGTGAGCGAGGCGGTGTTTGAAGCGCACGCGGATGAGATTTTTGCCGAGGCGGAAAATCGCCTGCACGCGCAAAAAGGCGTGATGGTTTGGCTGGATAGGCAGCGAAACGGGTAAGTTAAGGAACTAAATGAAAGAAAAAAATCTACAAAAAACATACGAAAAAATCAACGAAATTTCGGGCGAGCTCGGGATAAAAGAGGGCGAGAAAACGATATTTGAGATCGTGCCGACGAGCGATCCTAATCAAATGAGCCTTAGCCTAAAAAGCGGCTCGTGGGACGGAGTGGAGCCTTGGTCCGGCATTGACGAAAATCAAAATTTACACACGATGGTTTCGTTAAAATCGCTCTCGCAGCTCATCGAAGCCTACCGCAACGTCCAAAAGGAAAATTTCGAGCTAAGGCTTGAAAAGACGATCTGGCAAAACGTGCCGATAGATTTCGCCGACGTTTGGGTCGTGGCGATGGACGAGATACGCAAGATCGCCGCAAAAAATAAAAATAAAAAAAGCATCGACGTAAATTTGGAAAAACTGGTAAAAGGTATCAAAAAGCAGTATCCGAATTTGTTCGTCGATATGGAAAATATAATGAAAAACGCGAGGAATAAAACGCTATGATAGATTTTGACGCTTACGTGAAGTATTCGCGCCCGGGGCCGCGATACACGAGCTATCCGACCGCACCCGAGTTTAGCGATAAATTTAGCTACGAGGACTACCTGCGGGAGCTAAAAACCCGCGACGCCTCGCGCCCGCTTTCGCTTTATTTGCACTTGCCGTTTTGCCGCAGCGCCTGTTATTTTTGCGGTTGCAACGTGATATATACGAGCAAAGAGGATCGCAAAACGCGCTATATGCAGTATCTGCAAAAAGAGCTCGATCTGCTGGCGGCAAATCTCGACACGAGCGCGCCTGTGCTGCAAATGCACTTTGGCGGCGGCACTCCGACATTCTACGGTGCGGATCAGCTTGATGAAATCATAAAAATGATAAAGGCTAAATTTAAAAATTTCTCGCCCGAGGCTGAAATCAGCTGCGAAATCGACCCGAGATTTTTGACCCGCGAGCAGCTTGACGTGCTCGTCTCTCACGGCTTTAACCGTATCAGCTACGGCGTGCAGGACTTTGACGAGCGCGTGCAAAAAGAGATCCACCGCATCCAGCCCTACGAGATCACCAAAAACGCCGTAGATATGGCGCGCGCTAAGGGCATAAACTCGATAAATACGGACCTGATCTACGGCCTGCCGTATCAGACGCTAGATAGCTTTAAAGCGACGCTGGATAAGTCTCTGACGCTGTCTCCGGACCGCCTAGCGGTGTTTAACTACGCGCACGTGCCGTGGATAAAAAAATCTATGCGTAAATTTGACGAAGCCACGCTACCTAGCCCTAAAACCAAGCTTGAAATTTTAAAATACACGGCCGAGTTTTTCATCAAAAACGGCTACAAAATGATCGGCATGGATCATTTTGCAAAGCCCGGCGACGAGCTTTTCGGCGCGCTTGCTAATGGTACGCTCCATCGCAACTTCCAAGGCTACACGACCAAGGGCGGAGCCGATCTCATCGGCATAGGGCTAACTAGTATCGGCGAGGGGCAAAGATACTACGCGCAAAATTTCAAGGACATGGACGAATACGAAAAGGCCCTAGATAGCGGCGTTTTACCGTATTGCAAGGGTATCTATCTAAACGATGACGATCTAATCAGAAAAGCCGTGATAATGAGCCTGATGAGTAACTTTGCGCTTGATATCAAGGCTGTCGAGGATAAATTTGACATCAAATTTTTCGAGTATTTTAAGGATGATTTAATCGAGCTTGAAAATTTGAGCGAATTCGTAACCGTAACGCCTGAAAAAATCAGCGTAAACGAGACCGGCACGCTGATCATCCGCAATATCGCGATGTGTTTTGACGCGTATTTGAAAAAAATACCAGAAAATTTACGCCGATTTTCAAAAACGGTTTGATGGGCGGACATGTTTAAATTTAGCGAAATTTCAGATAAATGCGTAAAATGCGGCAAATGCATCCAGGTCTGTACGATCCACAAGATAAACTCCGACGAGACGACCTCTCCGCGCGGCTTTTTAGACCTAGTAGGGGCTTACGAGCGCGGCGAGCTAAAGCTTGATAAAAGCGCGAAAAATATCTTTGAGAGCTGCTTTTTGTGCACGAACTGCGTCGATGTCTGTCCAAACTCCTTGCGCGTGGATACGGCGATAGAAAACGTCCGTCGCGACATCGCCGATAAATTTGGCATCGCGTGGTATAAAAAGGCGTTTTTTTGGCTACTGCGCCACCGTGCGGTTATGGACTTTTGCGCGAGGCTAGGCTACGTGTTTCAAAGTTGCGCGTTTAAGATCCGTGAAGGCGCGATGAGTCCGAGGTTTAGCCTGCCGATGGTGAAAAAAGAGCGGCTTTTGCCCACTGCTAGCAAAAAGAGCTTTTTAAACTCGCACGCCGAGTTTATCGATAACGGCGGCGATAAAACTATCGGAGTTTTTATCGGCTGTATGGGAAACTACGCATATACGGGTATTGGCGAGGCTTTGGTTAAGGTCGCGCGCGAGCTTGGGTTAAATTTAAATTTGATGAAAAAGCAGGCCTGTTGCGGCGCGCCAGCGTATTTTACGGGGGATTTTGCGACGGTCGAGGTTTTGGCAAAGCGAAATATCGAGTATTTTGAAAAAATGTTGGGCGAACTAGACGCCATCATCGTGCCCGAGGCGACTTGTTCGGCGATGATAAAGATCGACTACGAGCACTTTTTTCATGGCGACGAACAGTGGCGAGAGCGCGCAAAAGCGGTGAGTAAGAAGATATTTTTAGCGACGGAGTATTTTGAAAAATTTACGAATTTGGCTGAAATTTTGGCAAGAAAGGGCAAAAACTTAGCCTCCGTGACCTATCACGACCCTTGTCACGCTAGAAAAATGCAAGGCGTCTTTAAAGAGCCTCGCAAACTGCTCGCTCAAAACTACGAGATAACAGAGATGAGCGATCCAAACGAGTGCTGCGGTTTTGGCGGAGTGACTATGCAGTCTGAAAAATATCACCTAAGCCGCGCGGCCGGACAAAGAAAATCAGAGATGATAAAAAACTCTGGCGCAAAGATCGTAAGCGCGGAGTGTAGCGCCTGTAAAATGCAGATTTCAAATGCACTACACATCGGTGGTTCTGATGTAAAATTTGAGAACCCGATAGAGTTAATCGCAAAAGCGCTTTTGTAAATTTATAACTTTTTTATTTTTTATAATATATAATCGCGGGTTAATGTATTAGCGTTAATTTAAAATAAATTACAAAGGATTTCTATGAGAAAAGCAGCAGCGATTAGCTTTTTAGTTTGCGGTTTGTTGTTCGCAAATGACGAATATAACGTATTTGTGGGCAGCTTCGGCGACGACGTAAAAGAAGAAGCGATAGAGAACGCCAGAGCTAGCGTAGAGCGCAAGGTGGGCGACTTTGACGGGGTGGAAAAAGTAGTAAGCGGAACTTTCGGTAAATACCGCGCCGTAGCCGTTAGAACCAAGTCTTTAGATAAAGACAGTATTAAAAATTTAACCGCTAAAATCAAGGCGGCAGGATACGTAGACGCTTATAGCGCAGTCGCTAAAGATTCTGTTTCTTCAGGCGATGAAACGCAAAATTTTGGCGAAAGCAAAGATGCCGCTAAAGCTCCAAAGCCGGGTCTAAGAAAAAAACAAGATTTGACGTTTAAAGAAGCGCCGGAGCCGATGGGAGCTGCCTATCTTGAAAACGGTGCGCAAGAGAGCGGTCAAGTGAGCCTAAATACGGCGGTTAAAAATTTGCTTCTTGAAAACCCGGGCCTAAAAGAGACCGAATATGCCTATATGCAAGTCGGAAAAGACCTAAATATCGCTAATAACGCGTACTATCCGACATTTGATATCGGCGGAACTTACGGCTACAGAAAAGAAAAAATAGATAACGGCATAACCGTACAAAAAGGTAGCGGCAAAAGGCTTACGGCAAATGCGACGCTAACGGAAAATTTATACAACGGCGGAGCCGATAAAAATAGAATGATCTCTCAAAGCCATAGGATGGATGCTGCCGCTTACAGCGTAGCGCAAAAAGCCGACAGACTTACGCTTGAGTTTGCAAACGCATATATCACCGTGCTTCAAACTAAAGAGTTGCTAGAGATCGCACAATCAAACGTAAAAACTCACGAGGAAATTTACTCTCAAATCAAAGATAGAACAAGCTCGGGCTTTGCTAGGGGCTCTGAGGAGAGACAGGCCGGCTCTCGCCTCACGCTAGCTCAGGCAAATTTGATCTCTCGCGAAAACAACTACAACGACGCTCTAAGCACCTTTGAGAAACTTTACGGTAAAGGAATCGCGGCGGAAAATTTGGTCGCTCCAAGCTTTGAGTTGCCGCTACCGGGAAGCGAAAGCGCGGTATATAACATCGCTATGAAATGTAACCCGAGCGTTCTTTTGCAAGATGCAAACATAAAAATGAATCAATCGGTCGTTAATGAGAAAAACGCTGCTTTTAGACCGAAGGTGGATCTCGAAGCCAGCGCAAATCACGAGAGAAACGATGTATTTTACGACGATTATAAAGATACCTCTTACGACGTTTTGCTAAGATTAAAATATAATCTTTACAACAAAAACTCAGACAAGCTAGAGAAAGAAAAGGCCGTCCTAGCCGTTACCGAGTCATCTCACGGGCTTGAGAGAGTAAAAAGAGAGCTTTCAGAGAGTCTAAAATTTTCATGGCAGACTTACGTGCTAAATCAAAAAAGGCTTGAGTATCTAAACGAGCACGTAAAATACGCAAAAGAGACGCTTGATGCGTATAGGGACGAGTTTAGGATCGGCAGACGCGATCTTATAAATTTGCTTGACGCCGAGAGCGAATACAACAACGCTTTGGTTGAGATCGTAAATACTCAAAAAGAGCTTTTATACGCTAAATTTAGGCTTCTTGATAATATGGGCATGATCACCGATAGCTTCGAGCCTGGATTTGCTAAAAAATATATCCAAGGCGCGTGCTCGATAGCCGAGGATCTAAGATAGTCTTAGACTAAAATTTAGATAAATTTTATGAAATTTGGCATAAGCGCGGGCAAATACAGGAGGGCGTTTTTAGCGAGCGCCCTTTTTGTGTTCGCGATTTTTGCGGGAGGCGAGTTTATAAAAGCCTCCACCTACGACAAGATCGCTAAAGTTTACGGCCAAAACGCCAAAAAAAGAGTGGTTGCCTTAAACGAGCTCATGGTGAGCTTAAAGGACGCCACGGAGCAAGAAAAGCTCGTAAAAGTAAATGATTTTTTTAACCGCTTACAGTGGAAAGACGACAGGGAAGTTTGGGGACAAAAAGACTACTGGGCTACGAGAATGGAGTTTTTGGGCAAGGGCGCCGGGGATTGCGAGGATTTCGTTACGGCGAAGTACTTCACCCTAAAGCAGCTCGGCGTTTCCACGCAAAAGCTTTATTTCACTTACGTAAAGGCGCTTGATTACAACCAAGCGCACATGGTTTTATCTTATTATGATAGCCCAAAGTCCATACCGCTAGTTTTAGACAATATCAACCCAAACATCAAAATAGCTACGCAAAGAAAAGATTTAGCGCCCGTTTATAGTTTTAACGGCGATTCGCTATTTTTATCAAAACAAGAAGGCTTGGGGCAGGCCATCCCCGGCGGAAACAAAAAACAAAATCCAAAATGGCTAAATTTAGTCGACAGAATGAAAGAGGACGGATAGATGACGCTTTTAAAACAAATAATGCTGGCGATAATTTCCTTTATGTTGGTTATTTTCGTAGCCGTCGGGATTTTAAATTTTACGACGACGAACGACTATATTTCCGCTCAGCTAGGCACTAACGCCAAGCACACGGCAAATTCGCTAGGTCTTGCCATAGCGTCGGTAGCAAATCCAAATGATTTATCCGGCATTGAAACGATGATAAATTCGGTATTTGACAGCGGATACTACTCGATGATAAAGCTAGCCGGAGTAGACGGCGAGACGCTGATAGAAAACTCGCAGCCTCTAGTGGTAAATAGCGTTCCCGAGTGGTTCGTAAAAAACGTAAAACTAGAAGCTCCGGTGGCGCAAAGCGAGATAATGCTCGGCTGGAGTAAATTCGGCACTATTTACGTGCAAAGCAACACCGGTATCGCTTATTACGAGCTTTACAACATAGTTAAAAAAGTTTTTTTTGTACTTTTCGTGATGTCGCTATCGGCTCTGCTTATTAGCTATTTTGGCGTAAAGATAATTTTTATCCCGCTCAAAAAGGTTCAAAAGCAAGCCGAGGCCATACTGCAAAATAGTTTTATTTTGCAGGAAAAAATTCCTTTTACGCTAGATATTAGGCAGGTCGTCCTTGCGATGAACGTGATGATAACGCGCGTTAAGGACGTGTTTGAGCAAAGCGCCAAGACGCTAAGCAAATATGAAGAGCTACTTTATAAAGACGAAGAAACCGTACTTTTTAACAGAAGATATTTGCAAAATAACTTTAAAGATTACATCTCGAGCGAGGAGTATTCAAGCGGCGCCGCATCGATGATAACTTGCAAAGATTTGCGAGATCTAAAACAAGAGATCGGCTTTAATGCGCAGCAAAAGCTTATAAAAACCATCGCGTCTATAATATCCCAAAACGCCATAGGTATGCTGAGGGCTAGGCTAAACGACGATGACTTTATGATCGTAGCCGCAAATTTAACTACGCAAAACGTCAAAGCCATAACCGATAAAATTTTACTAACGATACAAGAAGAATTTATCAAATTTAACGTAGATATGGACAAGCATCCGGTCTTTGCCGCGATCGTGCCTTACGGACCGAAAACTCCGCTAAAAGACGTGCTCATAACGGCCGACATCACGCTAGCAAGAGCTAAAGAGGGCTCAAATTTCTCCTCCCTGATCTATAAGAGCGACAAAGAGATCATGCTAGGAAAAGAGGAGTATAAAGAGCTCATCGAAACCTCTCTTAAAAACCGTATGTTTAAATTTGCGGGACAAAAAGTGGCGTCAAATTTTGCTGAGATAGCGCACTGCGAGCTGTTTATCAGGCTCGTCGACGGCGATGGTAGATGGCAGACGGCGAGCTACTTTATGCCGATGGTAAACGAGCTAAAGATGGCGGTAGATATCGACCTTTACGTTTTAAACAAATTTGCCGATATGCTAAGAGACGGTAAGCTTAAAACTATGCAATACGCGCTAAATTTGGGCAAGGATATCTTAAACTCTACTCAGCACTTTACCGAGCTTGAAAATGCGCTCAAAAAGATAAGACGATACGCGCCCGCTAAAATTTTCATCGAGATCCCGAACAAAGACGACATCGACGTGGCGGTTCTTGACGGACTTCACCAGAGATTGCGCGCTCTTGGTTTTGGCTTTGGACTAGATCACTTCGGATTTGACGCGAAAAGTATCGAAAGGCTTAATGCCGTTAGTCCTGATTACGTCAAAATCCCGGTGGCAAATTTAATAGACTTTTTAGGCGAGAGAACGTCCGAGCAAAGAAGCTCGTTTGAAGCGATGATGAGAAGCAAGGGCGTAAAAATCATAGCCATGGGCGTAGAAAACGAAGAGCAAGAAAAGAGACTGCATACCCTAGAAATCGACTATTTGCAGGGTATTTTCATATCTCAAATAGAAAATATCGGATAAAAAATGCAAGAAAAGAAAAACGACGAACTGCTTGATTGTTTGGTGATATTTACCAAGCTGCACAACAACCCATACACCGCCGATGCGCTGGTGGCCGGGCTACCGACGAACGAAAACGAAGATATCGAGCTTTTTTCGCTTAGTGGCTCGAAATCGCTTTTTACCAGAGCGGCGGCTAGAGCGGGGTTTGTTTCAAGTTTGGTAAATAAACGGGTCGAGGATATCTCGCCCTTGGTGCTGCCTTGCATCCTGCTTTTGCGCGGCAAAAAGGCTTGTATATTAGAGAGTTTTGAAGGCAAAACGCACGCTAAAATCATAACTCCCGATATGCCAAACGGCTCAAATTTGATAGAAATCGAAAAGCTAAAAGAGGAGTATCTGGGCTATAGCTACCTGCTAAAGCGCGAATTTATCCCCGAGGATAACAAGCCGAATTTGATAGATACCAAAACTAGCCACTGGTTTTGGGGTACGCTAAAGCGCTCGAGAAAAATTTACATCGACGTTATCGTAGCTAGTATAGTGATAAATTTATTCGTTTTAGCCAGTCCGCTTTTTACGATGAACGTTTACGACCGAGTCGTGCCGAATAACGCCGTAGAGACGCTTTGGGTGCTAGCTCTTGGCGTGGGCGTGGTTTATCTTATCGATCTGTTTTTAAAATTTATACGCACGTATTTTTTAGACGTCGCTGGCAAGAAAAGCGACATCATCATGAGCTCGTTACTTTTTGAGCGCGTGATGGATATAAAGCTCTCCGTTAAGCCAAAATCGGTCGGCTCGTTTGCTAATAACCTTCGCGAATTCGACACGGTTAGAAATTTTTTCACTTCAAGCACTTTGGCCGTTCTCATCGACCTTCCGTTTGCGATTCTGTTTTTGCTGATTACTTATTTTATCGCGAGCTATTTGGTGGTTGTGCCGCTGTTTTTTATGGCGGCCGTGCTTTGCTACACGCTTTTTATTAAAAATCCGCTCCAAACCAGCATAAAAAGTACTTTTGAGGCTAGCGCGAAGAAAAACGGAATTTTGATCGAGACACTAAACGGCCTTGAGACGATAAAAACCATGGGCGCGACCGGAAACGTACAGTGGAACTGGGAAGAGGCCACCGGCGAGATAGCAAACAAAAGCATAAAATCAAAGCTAATCTCGGCGTCGATAAATACGGTTACGTCGTTTTTCGTGCAGTTAAATACGGTCGGAATCATCGTCTTTGGCGTCTATATGATACAAGACACTAAGCTCACGATGGGCGGACTCATCGCGGCCGTGATGCTTAGCTCGCGCGCTATCGCTCCGATGGGGCAGTTTGCGAGCCTGCTGGCAAACTACGAGCAGACGAAAACCGCCTACGAAAGCCTAAAAAAGATAATGGAGATGCCCGTCGAGCGTCCAGAGGGTAAAAAATTCGTCCGCAGAAATACCTTTAACGGCAAGATCGAGTTTAAAAACGTATGCTTTACTTATCCTGAAAGCACCAAAGCCTCGCTAGATAGGGTAAATTTTACTATAAACGCAGGCGAAAAGGTGGGCATCATCGGCAGAAACGGCTCTGGAAAAACAACTATCGAAAAGCTTATTTTGGGGCTTTATTCGCCGACTGAGGGCTCGATCCTGATAGACGGCATCGATATAAATCAAATCGATCCGGCCGACTTGCGCCGAAATATCGGCTACGTCCCGCAAGACGTGGTTTTATTTAAAGGCACGGTAAGAGGCAACATCGTCTACAAAGCCCCGCACGTCGATGATATGCAGATTATCCGCGCGGCAAAGGTTAGCGGCGTAGACGAATACGTAGACGCGCATCCGCTAGGCTTTGATATGCCGGTACATGAACGTGGCGAGGGCATAAGCGGCGGACAGCGCCAAGCTATCGCCGTAGCGCGCGCATTTTTGCTGGATAGTCCGATTATATTGCTCGACGAGCCGACTAATTCCCTTGATAGCAGCGTGGAAAATAAGCTAAAAAACAATCTCAAATTTAACACGAAAGATAAAACTATGCTGCTTATCACGCACAAAACGTCTCTGCTCGAGCTAGTAGATAGACTCATCGTCGTCGATAACGGCAAGATATTGCTAGATGGGCCGAGAGATGAAATTTTAGCTAAGCTTGGCGGAAAGTAGCGAGCATGGATAAGAAAAATTTAGAAATACAAGAAAATATCGGGCAAAATTTAGAAGCTTCGACTCAAAATATAAAAAAGATCATCCAGTCTAAAAACTACGACGCAAACGATCTTCGCTTTATGTCGAGCTTGTCGGAGGCGGTGCTGGCTAAGGCGCCGTCGGGATCTAGGAAAATTTTATACATCGTCGCCATAACCGTTTTTTGGCTAGTGGTTTGGGCGTCGTTTGCGCAGATAGACGAGATCACCCGCGGCAACGGCAAGATAATCCCGTCCGGCAAAAATCAGATCGTGCAAAATTTAGAAGGCGGCATAATCGAGGAAATTTACGTCCGCGCGGGCGATGAAGTAAAGAAAAATCAAATTTTGTTAAAAATCGACGACAAGAGCTTTTCTAGCGTCTACGGCGAGTCCAAATTTAGACTAAACGAGCTTCAGGCAAAATACTTGCGCCTTTACGCCGAGTCAAACGACGAGGAATTTGATGCTAAAGAGACGGGAGATAAGGACTACGACCGATTCGTCGGATTTGAAAAGAGTCTTTACGATACGAACAAAGCAAGGCTAAGGGAGCAAATCGGCATCCTAGAGGAGCAAATAAAACAGCGCCAAAGCGAGCTAAGGGAGCTTGAGAGCAAGATCGACCAGACTCAAAGCAGCTACAATCTACTACAAAAAGAGAAGCAGATAACCGAGCCGTTATTTAGAAAAGGGCTTGTGAGCGAGGTTGAGTACTTGCAACTCCAAAGACGCGTAAACGATCTAAGGGGCGAGCTAAGCGCAGCGAAACTCTCTATCCCTAGAGTACAGTCCACGATAAAAGAGGTGGAAAATAAAATAACCGAAGCCAAGCTTGCCTTTCAAAATAGCGCAAAGAAAGAATTTAACGAAGTTTCGGCTGAAATTTCTAGGCTAAATGAAAGCCAGGTAAATTTGAGCGACAAAGTAGAAAGAACGCTCGTACGCTCGCCGGTGGACGGCATAGTGAGCAAACTGATGGTAAATACCGTCTCTGGCGTCATAAAGCCCGGCATGGATATCGCCGAGATCGTCCCTGTCGAGGATAGCTTGATAGCCGAGGTAAAGGTAAAGCCTGCGGACGTGGCGTTTTTGCGACAAGGACTAAAAGCGATGGTTAAGCTTACCGCTTACGACTTTGCGATATACGGCGGACTAGAGGGCGAAGTGACGCAAATTTCGGCCGACACGGAAACAAACGAAAAAACTGGCGAGAGCTACTATCTAGTCAGGATAACGACCGAGAAAAACTACCTAGGAAGCGAAGATAGACCGCTTCGCATCAAGGTGGGCATGATAGCTAGCGCCGACATTATAACCGGTAAAAAAACGGTACTTGATTATTTACTAAAACCGATATTAAAAGCTAAACAAAACGCTTTGAGAGAACGATAGGAGCGCGGATATGAGAATTTTGGCGTATTCAGGAAATGCAGCCGTAATAAACGAAATAAAAGATAAGCTGGTCGGACGCGACGTCGTGGTCACGCAGGAAAAAGATAAATTTTTAGAGCTTGCTTACGATAAGAACCACGACGTAGTTTGCGTGGATATTTGGGATGCCGACAAAGAAGCAAGAGAGCTTTTGAGCGCTGAGGAGGGCATTAAAATTTTGATACTTTCTCATGAGCCTAAATTTAACGAAGGTAGAGAGTTTTTGCACCTTGGTGCAAAGGGCTATGCAAACGCGCGTATGCTTGAGGTGCATTTTCAAGATGCACTCGAAGCGATCAAAAGGGGCGAGGTTTGGCTCTATCCGGAATTTATACAAAATATGATACAAATGATGACGAAGGAAATTTTGCCATCAAATTCGTCAAATTTACTAGAAAAGCTAACAAGTAAGGAAAAAGAGATAGCGGAACTAGTCTATAAAGGGCTAACAAATCAAGAAATCGCTGAGATTTTGCAAATAACCGTAAGGACGGTAAAAGCGCATGTAGGCACTATTTTTGAAAAAACGGGAGCGAAAGATAGGATAAATTTGATTTTATTGATGCAAAAAATGGAATAATTTTCTTAAAAACCTTGACTTTGAAAAGAAATTGGGCTATAATCCAACTTTCATAAATCAGGATGCTGGTGTAGCTCAGTTGGTAGAGCTACTGCCTTGTAAGCAGTGGGTCGGCGGTTCAAGTCCGTTCACCAGCTCCATTTCATAACAGTGTTTGACCAGAAATACCATTGCAAAGCATTTATTTTTAAAATAGGGTGAGATACTCAAGTGGCCAACGAGGGCAGACTGTAAATCTGCTGACTATGTCTTCCGTGGTTCGAATCCACGTCTCACCACCATGCTACGCGCGGGAGTAGCTCAGTTGGCTAGAGCATCAGCCTTCCAAGCTGAGGGTCGCGGGTTCGAGCCCCGTTTCCCGCTCCAGATTTTGGAACTAAACTGGGAGCTGTAAGATGATAAAAATATTAAATTTTATACATTTTCTACGGCACACCTTTTTAATTTCATTTAGTTGTTTATGCTTTTCAAAAATTCTCTAACGCCAAGCGTTTATAGCGCTCATATGGCTCAGAGGTAGAGCACTTCCTTGGTAAGGAAGAGGTCGCGGGTTCAAGTCCCGCTATGAGCTCCACGGATTTTAGAGAAGTAAAATTAAGCATAAATTTGAATTGCAAATATCATTACGGAGGAAGAGATGGCAAAAGAAAAATTTTCACGTAACAAGCCACACGTAAACATCGGTACTATCGGTCACGTTGACCATGGTAAAACAACTTTGACAGCTGCAATTTCTGCTGTTCTTTCAAGAAAAGGTCTTGCTGAGTTAAAAGACTATGATAATATCGACAATGCTCCAGAGGAAAAAGAGCGCGGTATTACCATCGCTACTTCTCACATCGAGTACGAGACTGAAAATCGCCACTATGCTCACGTTGACTGCCCAGGCCACGCCGACTATGTTAAAAACATGATTACCGGTGCGGCTCAAATGGACGGTGCTATCCTGGTTGTTTCTGCTGCTGACGGCCCAATGCCTCAAACCAGAGAGCACATCTTGCTATCTCGCCAAGTAGGCGTTCCATATATCGTTGTTTTCATGAACAAAGCTGATATGGTTGACGATGCTGAGCTTCTTGAACTAGTTGAGATGGAAATTCGCGAGCTTCTAAACGAGTACGACTTCCCTGGTGACGATACTCCAATCGTAGCAGGCTCGGCTCTACAAGCTCTTAATGAGGCTAAGGCTGGAACAGACGGCGAATGGTCTGCAAAGGTTCTTGAGCTTATGGCTAGAGTTGATGAGTATATTCCAACTCCAGTACGCGCAACAGATAAAGATTTCTTGATGCCTATTGAGGACGTTTTCTCTATTTCTGGTCGCGGTACGGTTGTTACCGGTAGAATTGAAAAAGGTGTGGTAAAAGTCGGCGATACCATCGAAATCGTAGGTATTAGACCAACTCAAACTACTACAGTTACCGGCGTCGAGATGTTTAGAAAAGAAATGGACCAAGGTGAAGCAGGCGATAACGTAGGCGTTCTTCTAAGAGGCACAAAAAAAGAAGATGTTGAGCGCGGTATGGTTCTTTGCAAACCTAAATCAATTACTCCTCACACTAAATTTGAGGGCGAAGTTTATATTTTAACAAAAGAAGAAGGTGGACGCCACACTCCATTCTTTAATAACTATAGACCGCAATTCTATGTAAGAACGACTGATGTTACAGGTTCTATCACTCTTCCAGAAGGAACAGAGATGGTTATGCCTGGTGACAACTTAAAGATAACTGTTGAGCTTATTGCGCCAGTTGCTCTTGAAGAGGGAACTCGCTTTGCGATCCGCGAAGGCGGCAGAACTGTTGGTTCAGGCGTTGTTTCTAAGATTCTAGCATAAACTAATTTGTAATTTTTAGCGGAGATTCTTCTCCGCTTTTTTGAAGGGAATTTATGGCAAAAGGTAATAGAATAAAAGTCGGTCTTAAATGTTCTGAATCAGGTGATATAAATTACACTACAGTAAAAAACAGCAAGACAACAACTGAAAAATTAGAACTAAAAAAATATTGCCCAAGATTAAAAAAACATACTGTTCATAAAGAAGTTAAGTTAAAGAGCTAAGGCTTTCTAGGGCAATAGCTCCAACGGTAGAGCGCTGGATTCCAAATCCAATGGTTGGGGGTTCGAATCCCTCTTGCCCTGCCATCAAAAGGTTAAAAATGGAAAAAATAATAAATTATATAAAGCTTTCTCGCGCTGAGATTGGAAAGGTAATTTTTCCCGTCAAAGAGCAAATAAGAAATGCTTTTATAACAGTTTTTGCCGTAGTGGCTATTGTTTCGCTCTTTTTAGCTCTTGTTGATGCAATTATGTCTTTTTCTCTTTCAAAGCTGATTTAAGGTTGAATTATGGCACATAAATGGTATGCAATTCAAACTTATGCCGGTAGTGAAATGAGTGTAAAAAGAGCTATTGAAAATCTGGTTAGAGATAATCACATTGAAGAACAACTAAAAGAGATAATAGTTCCTACTGAAGATGTAATAGAAATCAAAAACGGTAAGAAAAAAATAAACGAAAGAAGTCTTTATCCGGGATATGCTTTTGCGCATCTTGATTTGGATACAGCTCTTTGGCACAAAATTCAGTCTCTTCCTAAGGTCGGTAGATTTATAGGCGAGGCAAAAAAACCTACGCCGTTAAGCGAAAAAGATATAAATTTAATTTTAGAAAAAGTCCAAAAGCGAGCTGCTCCTAAACCAAAAATTTTCTTTGATAATGGAGAAAATGTTCGTATTACAGAAGGACCTTTCGCGAATTTTACCGGTATAGTAGAAGAGTACGATATGATACATGGAAAACTAAGACTAAATGTTTCGATATTTGGCAGAAGTACTCCAGTTGAGATTTTATATTCACAAGTCGAGAAGATAGTATAAGGAGAAGTTTATGGCTAAAAAAGTTATAGGCGAAATTAAATTACATATTGCTGCCGCAAAAGCAAACCCAAGCCCTCCGGTAGGTCCGGCACTTGGTCAGCAAGGCGTTAATATTATGGAATTTTGTAAAGCATTTAACGAAAGAACAAAAGATATGGCTGGCTTTAGGGTTCCAGTTGTTATTACTGTTTATGCAGATAGAAGCTTTACATTTATCACAAAACAGCCGCCTGCTACGGATTTGATTAAAAAAGCTGCAGGCATAGAAAAAGGTTCGGATAATCCGTTAAAAAACAAAGTAGCTAAGCTTACAAAAGCTCAGGTGCTTGAAATAGTTGAGAAAAAAATTGCCGACTTAAATACTAAAGATAGAGAGCAAGCAGCTAAAATTATTGCTGGCTCAGCTCGTTCAATAGGAATTACGGTAGTAGATTAATCCTTTTACCACATAAGGATTTTTTTAAAGTTAAATTTATAAACACGCGTTAATATTTTATGACGCGTGTGTTTTAAATTTGGCAATGTGGAAGCATAAAATTTAAAAATGCGGAGAAATTAATGTCAAAAAAAACTACAAAAAGATTTGGTAAGCTACTTGAAAAAGTTGATACCACTAAAACTTACTCTTTAGCAGAAGCTATCGATACTGTAAAATTACTAAAAAGCGCTAAATTTGACGAAACAGTCGAAATAGCATTAAAACTTAACGTCGATCCAAGACATGCAGATCAAATGGTTAGAGGCTCAGTTGTCCTTCCTGCGGGAACCGGCAAAACCGTTCGCGTAGCAGTTATAGCAAAGGATGCGAAAGCCGACGAAGCAAAAGCTGCCGGTGCTGATATAGTCGGTAGCGATGAACTTGTCGAAGATATCCAAAAGGGAATTATGAATTTTGACGTTCTTATTGCCACTCCAAATTTAATGGGCTTGGTTGGTAAAGTAGGACGAATTTTGGGGCCAAAAGGTCTTATGCCAAACCCAAAAACAGGCACTGTTACTATGGATGTAGCTCAGGCGGTTAATAACGCAAAAAGTGGTCAAGTTAATTTCCGCGTAGATAAGCAAGGAAATATACACGCCGGCCTTGGTAAAGTTAGCTTTTCAAAAGAGCAGTTAAACGATAATATTTCAACCCTTATCAAGGCAGTAAATAGACAAAAACCTGCGGCAGCAAAAGGTAGATATATTAAGAGCGCCGCTTTATCATTAACTATGAGCCCTTCTGTTCTGCTTGAGACTCAAGAGCTTATGGATCTACGCTAATTTTTAGCTAATAAATTTTTATCTTAGATTGGAGATAGCAGAGGCTTTTGCTTAATCGTGCTTTTATGCCGCTCTGCTTGAAATCACTAGTCGGAAAGGAGAAAAACTAGATGACGAGAAACGAAAAATCTGAAATAATCAGCAAACTTGAAGCCGAATTTAAAGAAAATGAAGCGATTATAGTTTGCGATTATCGCGGTCTTAGCACTAAAAAGCTAGAGGCTTTGAGAGATGCGGCTAGAATTTTAAACGTAAAAGTTCAAATCGTAAAAAATACTCTTGCAAACATCGCTCTTAATAATATCGAAAAATCCGGTATGGTTTTGAAAGATACGAATATATTTATCTGGGGCGATCAGCTTTCAGCTACTAAAGTTGCGGCTAAATTTGAAGAAACAAATAGCGAGCTATTTAAAATCAAAACCGCTCATATCGATGGCGAGGTTGCAAGCGTCGAGAAGGTCAAGGCTCTATCTAAGATGCCTAGCCGTGATGAGTTGCTTGCGATGCTTTTGCAAGTTTGGAACGCGCCTATCCAAAATTTCACTATTGGACTAAATGCGCTTAAAGAAAAAAAAGAAAAATCAGCATAATATAAAAGGATAAAAAATGGCAATTACTAAAGAGGACGTATTAGAATTTATCTCTAATCTTTCAGTATTAGAGCTAAGCGAACTAGTAAAAGAATTTGAAGAGAAATTCGGCGTAAGCGCTGCTCCGGTAATGGTAGCAGGCGGCGCAGCAGCAGGCGGCGCAGCCGATGCGGCTGAAGAGAAAACAGAATTTAACGTTGTTCTAGTCGACGGCGGCGACAAGAAAATTAACGTTATTAAAGTTGTTCGCGCTCTTACAGGCCTTGGCCTCAAAGAGGCTAAAGACGCAGTTGAGCAAACTCCTTCTGTTATCAAAGAGGGCGTTAGCAAAGACGAGGCTGAAGCAGCTAAAAAAGAGCTTGAAGAAGCTGGCGCTAAAGTCGAACTTAAATAATTTCACTTATTTTTACAAAGGAGGCGACGCCTCCTTATTTAATTTTTACAAAGATGCCGCAGACGTGCGGTTATTTACTTTCTTTCAAACTTATACCATGAGGTAGAATATGCTAAATAGTTTATACTCAGGAAATCGTCTTAGAGTTGATTTTTCAAATGTTACCAAAGAGATTGATGTTCCTAACCTGCTACAATTACAAAAAAAGAGTTTTGACCAGTTTTTAAACGTAGATAAAAATCAAGGCGAAAGCGGTATAGAAAAAGTTTTCAAATCAATATTTCCTATACATGATCCGCAAAACCGCTTAAGCTTGGAATACGTAAGCTCTGAAATCGGAAAACCAAAATATACGATCAGAGAGTGCATGGAGCGCGGGCTTACTTATTCTGTAAATTTAAAAATGAAAATAAGGTTGATCGTTCACGAAAGAGATGAAAAAACAGGTGAGAAGATCGGCATAAAAGATATAAAAGAGCAAGAAATTTTCGTTCGCGAAATTCCTTTGATGACGGATAGAATTTCGTTTATTATTAACGGCGTCGAGCGCGTCGTGGTTAATCAGCTTCACAGAAGTCCCGGCGTTATCTTTAAAGAAGAAGAAAGCCCGACGGTCGTAAATAAGCTTATTTATACGGCTCAAATCATTCCTGATCGCGGTAGCTGGCTATATTTTGAGTACGACACAAAAGACGTACTTTACGTACGTATAAACAAGCGCAGAAAAGTACCTGTAACTATCCTATTCAGAGCGCTTGGATACAAAAAACAAGATATTATTAAACTATTTTATCCGATACAAACGCTAACGATAAAAAATAACAAATTTTTGACTCCGTTTAATCCGGATGACTATCAGGGTAGAGTCGAATACGACATAAAAGACGAAGAGGGCAACGTTTTGCACGAGGCCGGCAAAAGACTAACCAAGAAAAAGGCCGACAAGATTATTGCCGACGGCGTCAAATTTGTCGAGTATCCGACTGAAATTTTGGTAAATAGGTTTTTGGCTCACCCGGTTATTGACAAAAACAGCGGCGAGGTGCTTTATGATACTCTTGCACAGCTTGATGAAAATAAATTGGTTAAAATTTTGGCTGATCAAGAGAGTATCGAGATAGCAAACGACCTAGCTGCAGGCGTGGATGATGCGATCATAAATTCGTTTATCGCCGATAACGAGACGCTAAAACTACTACGTCAAACCGAAAACGTCGACGATGAAAACGATCTTGCAGCAATAAGAATTTATAAAGTTATGCGTCCAGGCGAACCGGTTGTTAAAGACGCTGCTCGCGCTTTCGTAAACGATCTATTTTTTAACCCTGAAAGATATGATTTGACGGGTGTCGGTCGTATGAAAATGAACCACAAGCTAGCGCTTGAGGTGCCTGAATACGTAACGGTTTTGACCAATGAAGACATTATAAAAACGGCAAAATATTTGATAAAGGTCAAAAACGGGCAAGGACATATTGACGATCGCGATCATCTCGGCAACCGTCGTATACGCTCTATCGGCGAGCTTTTGGCAAACGAGCTTCACCTGGGCTTTGTAAAAATGCAAAAGGCTATCAGGGATAAATTTACGACACTGGGTAATACCGAAGAGATTATGCCTTACGATTTGGTTAATCCAAAAATGATAACCACGACGATAATGGAATTTTTCACCGGCGGTCAGTTGAGCCAGTTTATGGATCAGACCAACCCGCTTAGCGAAGTTACTCATAAACGCAGACTTTCGGCACTTGGCGAAGGTGGTCTTGTTAAAGATAGAGCCGGCTTTGAGGTGCGCGACGTTCACCCGACTCACTACGGTAGAATTTGTCCGGTAGAGACTCCGGAGGGTCAAAATATCGGTCTTATCAACACCCTTTCTACTTATGCAAAGGTAAATAATCTAGGCTTTGTTGAAGCTCCGTATAAAAAAGTCGTAGATGGCAAGGTAACCGATGAGATCGTTTATCTAACGGCGACTCAAGAGGAAAATTTGGTCATCGCTCCAGCTTCGACGGTGCTTGACGAGAGCGGCTATATAGTAGAGGATTTGATCGAAGCTAGACAAGACGGCGAGATGATACTAGCTAAACGCGAGGACGTTAAACTCATCGACCTTTGCTCCGGCATGATAGCTGGAGTTGCGGCATCGCTTATTCCGTTTTTGGAACACGACGACGCAAACCGCGCCCTAATGGGATCAAACATGCAACGCCAAGCGGTACCGCTACTTCGCTCATCCGCTCCTATCGTAGGTACGGGTATGGAGAGCACCGTAGCTCGCGACGCATGGGAGGCGATCAAGGCCAGACGCGCGGGAGTGGTTGAAAAGGTGGACAATAAAAATATCTTTATCCTCGGCGAAGACGAGGCTGGTCCGTATATCGATCACTACTCTATGGAGAAAAATTTAAGAACCAACCAAAATACGACCTTTTCTCAGCATCCTATCGTTAAAAAAGGTGAAAGCGTAGCGGCTGGACAGATCATAGCCGACGGTCCGTCTATGGAGCGCGGCGAGCTGGCTATCGGTAAAAACGCCCTTATAGCTTTCATGCCGTGGAACGGTTATAACTACGAGGACGCGATAGTAATTAGCGAAAAAATGATCCGAGAGGATGCATTTACGAGCGTGCACATTTACGAAAAAGAGATCGAAGCGCGCGAGCTAAAAGACGGCGTTGAGGAGATTACTAAAGACATCCCGAATATCAAAGAGGAAGATCTGCTTCATCTTGATGATAGCGGTATAATAAAAATCGGCACGCAGGTAAAACCCGGCATGATTCTAGTCGGTAAGGTTTCTCCAAAAGGCGAGGTTAAGCCGACGCCTGAGGAGCGCTTGCTTCGCGCGATTTTTGGAGAAAAAGCCGGTCACGTGGTAAATAAATCCCTTTACGCGACGGCCTCTATGGAAGGCGTCGTCGTAGACGTTAAAATTTTTACTAAAAAAGGCCACGAAAAAGATAATCGCTCAAATAAAGTTTATGAAGAAGAAAAAGCGGCTTTTGAAAAAGAACACCATGATAGACTCTTGATGCTAGACCGCGAAGAGATGCTAAAAGTGGGCGCTCTGCTTTGCAAAACGCCTTTAAGCTCGGCTCAAACTATCGGTAAAAAAACCTATAAAAAAGGCGAAAAGATCGATAAAGAGGAGTTTGAAAACATCAACCGCTTTACTCTAAGCGCGATCGTTAAAGGCTTTTCAAAAGACGTTCAAAAATCATACGATGACATAAAAAATCATTTCCAAAACGAGAAGAAAAAGCTCAAAGAAGAGCATGACGCGAAGATGGAAATTTTAGAAAAAGACGACATCTTGCCAAGCGGCGTAGTTAAGCTCGTCAAAGTCTACATTGCGACCAAGCGCAAGCTAAAAGTAGGCGATAAGATGGCGGGCCGCCACGGAAACAAAGGTATCGTCTCAAACATCGTCCCAGAAGTCGATATGCCGTATCTACCGAGCGGTCAGCCGGTCGATATCGTGTTAAATCCGTTAGGCGTTCCTAGTCGTATGAATATCGGTCAAATTTTAGAAAGCCACTTGGGGCTTGTCGGCTACCGCTTGGGCGAGCAGATAAATCAAATTTTCCAAGAGAAAAAAGGCGAGTGGATAAAAGAGCTACGAGCTAAAATGATCGAGATAGCTTCGGCATCTAAATTTATGGATGCTAAAAAGACTCTAGGCAAAATGAGCGAAGAGCAGCTTTTGGATTACGCTAGAGATTGGGCTAACGGCGTCAAATTTGCCACGCCTATATTTGAGGGCGTAAGGGTTGATGAGCTAATGAAACTATTTGAGCTAGCTAAGATCGATATGGACGGCAAGACCGAGCTTTACGACGGACGCACGGGCTCAAAGATCAAAGAACGCGTAAACGTCGGATGTATGTATATGCTAAAGCTTCACCACCTAGTCGACGAAAAAGTCCACGCTAGAAGTACGGGACCGTACAGCCTTGTTACTCAGCAGCCGGTCGGCGGTAAGGCGCTATTTGGCGGACAAAGATTCGGAGAGATGGAGGTTTGGGCGCTTGAGGCATACGGCGCGGCTCATACGCTTCGCGAGATGCTAACGGTCAAATCAGACGACGTCGAGGGACGCTTGTCTGCGTATAAAGCCCTAACTAGAGGCGAGAATGTGCCTGAAACTGGTATTCCTGAGACATTTTTCGTTCTAACAAACGAGCTAAAATCATTGGCGCTTGATGTCGAGATATACGATGAGGATGAAAATAATGAGTGAGTTAAAACCTATTGAGATAAAAGAAGAACGCAGACCGCGCGATTTTGAAGCGTTTCAGCTTCGTTTGGCTAGCCCTGAGAGGATAAAGTCATGGAGCCATGGCGAGGTTAAAAAACCCGAAACCATAAACTACCGCACGCTAAAACCTGAGCGCGACGGTCTATTTTGCGCTAAGATTTTCGGTCCGATCCGCGACTACGAGTGCCTTTGCGGTAAGTATAAAAAAATGCGTTACAAAGGCATCAAGTGCGAAAAATGCGGCGTCGAGGTAACTAGCTCAAAGGTGCGCCGCTCTAGAATGGGCCACATCGAGCTCGTGACTCCGGTTGCGCATATCTGGTACGTAAATTCGCTCCCAAGCCGCATAGGAACGCTACTTGGCATAAAGATGAAAGATCTTGAGCGCGTGCTTTACTACGAGGCGTATATCGTCGAGAGCGTAGGCGACGCCTTTTACGATACCGAAAGTAGCAAAAAGGTAGAAATTTTCGACGTTTTAAACGAAGAGCAATATGTCTCTTTGGCTTCTCGCTTTGAAGAGAGCGGATTTAGAGCTAGGATGGGCGGCGAAGTTATCCGCGATTTACTAGCAAATATCGATTTGGTCGAGCTTTTAAATACCCTAAAAGATGAGATCAGCGCGACAAATTCTGAAGCCAAGAAAAAAACCATAGTAAAAAGACTAAAAGTCGTTGAGAGCTTTTTAAATTCCGGTAACCGTCCTGAGTGGATGATGATTACGAATTTGCCGGTCCTTCCACCGGATCTTCGCCCGCTTGTCAGCCTTGACGGCGGCAAATTTGCGGTTTCTGACGTAAATGATTTGTATCGCCGCGTTATAAATAGAAACGCGCGTTTAAAACGCCTTATGGAGCTTGACGCGCCTGAGATTATTATAAGAAACGAAAAGCGTATGCTTCAAGAATCCGTCGATGCGTTATTTGACAACGGACGACGCGCAAATGCTGTAAAAGGCGCAAACAAACGCCCTCTAAAATCGCTTTCTGAGATCATTAAAGGTAAGCAAGGTCGCTTCCGCCAAAATTTGCTCGGTAAGCGCGTGGATTTTTCCGGTCGTTCCGTTATCGTCGTCGGACCAAAACTACGCATGGATCAGTGCGGACTACCGAAAAGAATGGCTCTTGAGCTGTTTAAGCCGCATTTGCTAGCTCGCCTCGAGGAGAAGGGCTATGCTACGACGGTAAAACAAGCTAAGAAAATGATCGAGGATAAGACGAACGAGGTTTGGGAGTGCCTAGAGGAGGTCGTTAAAGATCACCCGGTCATGCTAAACCGCGCTCCGACGCTTCACAAACTATCTATCCAGGCGTTTCACCCGGTGCTTGTCGAAGGCAAGGCTATCCAGCTACATCCACTAGTTTGCGCCGCATTTAACGCGGACTTCGACGGCGACCAGATGGCCGTTCACGTTCCGCTATCTCAGGAAGCTATCGCAGAGTGCAAAATTTTGATGCTTAGCTCGATGAATATCTTGCTTCCTGCAAGCGGTAAGGCTATCACGGTTCCTAGCCAGGATATGGTTTTGGGAATTTACTACCTAAGCCTAGAAAAGACCGATAGCAAGGGAGCGAACAAAATTTTCGCATCCGTAGATGAAGTAATGATTGCCGAGGAAGCGCACTGCCTAGAAGTGCACTCGAAAATCAAAACGATGATCGACGGCAAGACGCTGTTTACGACTGCGGGTCGCTTGATCATTCGCTCGATTCTGCCTGATTTTGTTCCTGAAAATATGTGGAACAGGGTTATGAAGAAAAAAGATATCGCAAATTTGGTTGATTACGTTTATAAAAACGGCGGCCTTGAGGTAACGGCGGGATTTTTGGATAAGCTCAAAAATTTGGGCTTCCGCTATGCGACAAAAGCCGGCATCTCGATCTCTATTGCTGACATCATCGTGCCTGACAGCAAACAAAAATATATCAACGAAGCCAAGAAAAAAGTCCGCGAGATACAAAATCAGTACGGCGCGGGCTTGTTAACAGACTCCGAGAGATACAATAAAATCATTGACATTTGGACAGATACGAATAACGTCGTCGCGGGTGAGATGATGAAGCTTATCCAGGGGGACAAGGGCGGGTTTAACTCGATTTATATGATGGCCGATAGCGGCGCGAGAGGTTCTGCGGCGCAAATTCGCCAGCTAGCCGGTATGCGCGGTCTTATGGCGAAGCCTGATGGCTCGATCATCGAGACGCCGATCATATCAAACTTCCGCGAAGGTCTAAACGTTCTTGAGTACTTTAACTCAACCCACGGTGCCAGAAAAGGTCTTGCGGATACCGCGCTAAAAACGGCGAATGCCGGATACCTAACCAGGAAGCTAATCGACGTCGCGCAAAACGTGAAAGTCACTATGCACGACTGCGGTACTCACGAGGGCGTTGAGATCACCGAGATCACCGATAACGGCGAGCTTATCGAGAGCTTGGAAGAGAGAATTTTAGGCCGAGTGCTAGCCGACGACGTGATCGATCCGATAGCAAACGAGGTGCTATTTAGCGAAGGTACGCTAATAGACGAAGAAAAAGCCAAAGCGATAACCGAAGCGGGTATAAAATCGGTAAGCATCAGGACTCCAATAACTTGTAAAGCCGCAAAAGGCGTTTGCGCGAAATGCTACGGCGTGAATTTGGGCGAAGGAAAGCTGGTAAAACCGGGCGAAGCCGTCGGCATCATCTCGGCTCAGTCTATCGGCGAACCTGGCACTCAGCTAACGCTAAGAACCTTCCACATCGGCGGTACGGCATCGACTGAGCAGCAAGACTACCAAGTCGTCGCGCAAAAAGAGGGCTTTATAAGATACTACAATCTAAACGTTTACGAAAACGGCGGCAAGAGAATCGTAGCAAATCGCAGAAACTCGGCCGTCTTGCTCGTCGAGCCTAAGATCAAAGCTCCGTTTGACGGAAAGATCGAGATCGAGATCGCTCACGAGGACGTAAACATCATCGTAAAAGGTAAAAAAGAAGAGGTAAAATATACTCTAAGAAGAGGCGATCTGGCCAAACCTAACGAGCTAGCTGGCGTTAGCGGTAAGGTTGAGGGTAAAATTTACATCCCTTATGCCGATGGCGACATTGTTAAAGAGAATGAAAGTATCGCAGAAGTCATCAAAGAGGGCTGGAACGTACCGAAACGTATCCCGTTTGCTAGCGAGATAAAGGTAGAAGACGGCGAGCCGATCGCTAAGAAAATCCTTGCGGGCGCAAACGGCGTGCTTAAATTTTATATCCTAAAGGGCGATTATTTAGAGCGCTTAAGAAATATCAAAAAGGGTCACGTCGTAACTGAAAAAGGATTATTTGTCGTAGTTGCCGATGAGGACGACAGAGAAGCGGTTCGCTACTATATCCCGCGAAACTCTATCATCAAAGCAAACGATAGCGACATCGTGGATAGCAAAGCGGTCATCTCTGAGCCTGAGAGCCAAGAAAAAACCGTCATAGCAGAGTGGGATCCGTACTCTACGCCGATCATCGCCGAGGCTGCAGGTAGAGTGACATATGAGGATATCGAGCCTGGTTATAGCGCCGCAGAGCAGTATGACGAGGCGACCGGCCAGAGCCGTTTGGTTATCAACGAGTATCTGCCTTCTGGCATCAAGCCTACGATCGTGATCAGTACCGATGAAGGCAAAATGATCCGCTATCAGCTAGAGCCAAAAACCGCGATATTCGTAGCCAACGACGAAGTAGTGAAGCAAGCCGACATCCTGGCCAAGACGCCTAAAGCCGTCGCGAAGTCGAAAGACATCACGGGCGGTTTGCCGCGCGTTTCCGAGCTATTTGAGGCTAGACGTCCGAAAAATACGGCTATCATCGCTGAAATCGACGGCACCGTAAGGTTTGAAAAGCCGCTTCGATCTAAAGAGCGCATCGTGATCGAGGCTGACGACGGCGCAACTGCCGAGTATTTGATAGACAAAACTCGTCAAATTCAAGTTCGCGACGGCGAATTTATCCATGCGGGCGAAAAACTAACCGACGGTTTAATTTCCAGCCATGACGTTTTAAGGGTTCTGGGCGAAAAGGCATTACATTACTATTTGATTAGCGAAATCCAACAAGTTTATCGCTCTCAGGGCGTCGCAATTGCGGACAAACACATTGAGATTATCGTTTCTCAGATGCTTCGTCAAGTAAAAATCGTAGATAGCGGCGATACGAATTTCATTACCGGAGATATGATTTCTCGCGCTAGATTTAAAGAAGAGAACGAAAGAATTATGAAAATAGGCGGACAACCAGCGATTGCCGAACCTATTTTGCTAGGCGTTACTCGCGCGGCTATCGGAAGCGACAGCGTAATCTCTGCCGCATCGTTCCAAGAGACGACCAAGGTTCTAACCGAGGCTTCTATCGCAGCCAAGATCGACCACCTCGAGGATTTAAAAGAAAACGTCATTCTGGGACGCATGATCCCTGTCGGAACGGGTCTTTATCAAGATCAAAAGATCAAGCTAAAACAAAACTAAAATTTAACTCCGCAAGCCTCGCCAAATTCGGCGGGGCTTAAATTTGCCTCGCTTTAAAACTAATCAGATAAAATCCATCCTTTAAATTTGAAAATTCGGAGTAAAAATGAAAAATTTCGATTTGGGAATTTTATTTGCGAGGCTAGGGCTTGGCGTCTGCCTTTTTATGCACGGCTTTGCAAAAATTTTATACGGCATAGGCGGCGTAAAAAGTATTTTAACAAAAGCCGGCTTATCTGAGATTGTGGCTTACGGCTCCTATATAGGCGAGGTTGTTGCGCCGCTAATGATAATTCTAGGGATATTTTCAAGGATCGGAGCATTGCTCGTTATCGGTACGAGCCTAACGATAATGTACGCCTACCACGGACTTGGAAATTTACTTGAGCTTACAAACGTCGGCGGCTTTAAGGCCGAAATTTTATATCTTTACATCGCTTTATCGCTTTGCATTATCTTTAGCGGAAGCGGAAAGTACGCGATTAGAAAAGATTAGCAGGATAAAACTCGGCCTTAAAGATGAAATTTACCTTATATTAAGGCAAATTTAAATAAAATCAAGTCTTTTTAATAAATTTAGTCGAAAGGAATTACTGTGCCAACCATTAATCAATTGGTCAGAAAAGAGCGCAAGAAAGTGACTTTTAAGTCAAAATCTCCAGCGCTAAAAGAGTGTCCTCAAAGAAGAGGAGTTTGCACCAGGGTCTATACTACGACTCCTAAAAAACCAAACTCGGCTTTGAGAAAAGTTGCCAAAGTGAGGCTTACAAGCGGATTTGAAGTGATCAGCTATATCGGCGGTGAAGGCCACAACCTACAAGAACACAGCATCGTGCTAGTGCGCGGCGGTCGTGTTAAGGATTTACCGGGCGTTAAATACCACATCGTACGCGGCGCTCTTGATACGGCAGGCGTTGCGAAAAGAACCGTTTCTCGCTCAAAATACGGCGCTAAACGTCCAAAACCTGGTCAAGCGGCAGCCGCAGCAGGTAAAAAGAAATAAAAATTTAGGTTCGCAGACCATGCCATTAGCGGCATAGGTTTGAGTAAAATTTATAAAATTTGAAGGAATAATCAAATGAGAAGAAGAAAAGCTCCCGTCAGGGAAGTAATGCCGGATCCAATTTACGGCAATAAGGTAATCACTAAATTTATTAACTCTCTTATGTACGACGGCAAAAAAAGCGTCGCTACCGAGATCATGTACGGCGCTATCAAAGCTATCGAGAAAAAAAGCGGCGACGTAAAAGGTATAGATGTATTTAACGATGCTATCGAAAACATTAAACCTCTTATGGAGGTTAAATCTCGTCGCGTCGGCGGCGCTACCTACCAAGTACCGGTAGAGGTTCGCCCGGCTCGCCAACAAGCTCTTGCTATCCGCTGGATCATCGGTTTTGCTAGAAAAAGAAGCGAAAGAACCATGATCGATAAGCTAGCTAACGAGCTACTTGATGCGGCAAATTCAAAAGGCGCGTCTTTCAAGAAGAAGGAAGACACCTACAAAATGGCAGAAGCTAACAAAGCGTTTGCTCACTACCGCTGGTAAGAGGAGGCTAGTATGGCAGATAGAAAAACCCCTTTACATATGGTTAGAAACATCGGTATAGCTGCTCACATCGATGCCGGTAAAACTACGACCAGCGAAAGAATTTTGTTCTTTACGGGTATGAGCCACAAGATAGGCGAGGTTCACGACGGCGCTGCTACGATGGACTGGATGGAGCAAGAAAAAGAGCGCGGCATCACGATTACGTCTGCGGCGACAACTTGCTTTTGGAAAGATCACCAGATAAATTTGATCGACACTCCGGGCCACGTCGACTTTACTATCGAAGTCGAGCGTTCTATGCGCGTTCTTGACGGTGCTGTTTCGGTATTTTGCTCAGTCGGCGGCGTCCAGCCTCAGTCTGAGACCGTTTGGAGACAGGCAAATAAATATCACGTTCCAAGAATCGTTTTTGTAAATAAAATGGACAGAATCGGCGCAAATTTCTTTAACGTCGAGTCTCAAATCAGAAACCGCCTAAAAGCAAATCCTGTGCCTATTCAAATTCCTATCGGTGCAGAGGATAACTTTAGAGGCGTGGTCGATCTTGTTAAGATGAAAGCTTACGTTTGGGAAGACGACAAAAAGCCGACTGACTATAAAGAGATAGAAATCCCTGCAGAGGTAAAAGAAAAAGCTGAAGAGTACCGCACTAAGTTAATCGAAGCGGTTTCTGAAACCGATGATAGCTTGATGGAGAAATTTTTCTCAGGCGAGGAGCTAAGCGAAGAAGAGATCAAAAAAGGTATCAAAGCGGGTTGCTTAAGAATGACGATAACTCCTATGCTTTGCGGAACGGCATTTAAAAATAAAGGCATCCAGCCCCTACTTGACGCGGTCGTAGCATATTTGCCTGCACCGGATGAGATCGAGGCGATTAAGGGCGTTTATGAAGACGGTAGCGAAGTAACGGTAGAAAGCACCGATAACGGCGAATTTGCAGCTCTTGCGTTTAAGATTATGACCGACCCGTTTGTCGGACAGCTTACATTTATCCGTGTTTATCGCGGTAGCCTTGAGAGCGGTAGCTATGCTTACAATACTGTTCAGGATAATAAAGAAAGAATCGGTCGCTTGCTAAAAATGCACTCAAACAAACGCGAGGAAATTTCGGTTCTTCACGCGGGCGAGATCGGCGCGGTCGTAGGTCTAAAAAATACCCTAACCGGCGATACGCTCGCGAGCGAAAAAGACAAGGTTATCCTTGAGAAGATGGACTTCCCTGAGCCGGTTATCAGCGTTGCCGTCGAACCAAAAACTAAAGCCGACCAAGAAAAAATGGCTATCGCGCTTCAAAAACTAGCTCAAGAAGACCCAAGCTTTAGAGTGGGCACCGACGAAGAGAGCGGTCAAACCATCATCAGCGGTATGGGCGAGCTTCATCTTGAGATCATCGTAGATAGAATGCTACGCGAGTTTAAAGTCGATGCCGAAGTAGGTCAACCGCAAGTCGCATACCGCGAGACTATCCGCAAAACAGTCGAACAAGAGTATAAATACGCCAAGCAATCAGGCGGTCGCGGTCAGTACGGACACGTATTCTTGCGCCTTGAGCCGCTACCTGCGGCTAGCGGATTTGAGTTCGTTAACGATATTAAAGGCGGCGTGGTTCCTAAAGAATATATCCCTGCAGTTGAAAAAGGCTGCAAAGAAGCGCTTCAAAACGGCGTGCTTGCCGGCTATCCGGTCGAGGACGTTAAAGTTACCCTATTTGACGGTAGCTACCACGAAGTCGACTCATCTGAAATGGCGTTTAAACTCGCTGCTTCTATGGGCTTCAAAGAGGGCGCTAGAAAGGCGGGTGCGGTTATCCTTGAGCCTATGATGAAGGTCGAGGTTGAGACGCCTGAGGATTATATGGGCGACGTTATCGGCGACTTAAACAAACGCCGCGGACAAGTAAACTCTATGGACGAGCGAAACGGAAGCAAGATCATCACGGCTTTCTGCCCGCTAGCTCAAATGTTTGGTTACTCTACGGATCTTCGCTCTATGACGCAAGGTCGCGCGACTTATTCTATGGAATTTGACCACTATGAGGAAGTTCCAAAGAACGTCAGCGAAGAGATTATAAAGAAAAGAAACGGCTAAGCCGAATTTGGCGGGGATGTAAATCCTCGCCTTTAAATTTAATTCCCATTTTATCCTTTGTGCTTAAAATGGCTTTCATTTTACAA
Source organism: Campylobacter massiliensis (assembly GCF_014253065.1). Classification (NCBI taxonomy): domain Bacteria; kingdom Pseudomonadati; phylum Campylobacterota; class Epsilonproteobacteria; order Campylobacterales; family Campylobacteraceae; genus Campylobacter; species Campylobacter massiliensis. Next base: position 537,209 of record NZ_JACLZK010000001.1, on the reverse strand, counting down.
ATTTAACGTATTTTGTGTCCTCATAGCTCAGCTGGATAGAGCGCAGAATTCCTAATTCTGAGGCCACAGGTTCAAATCCTGTTGGGGACACCACCGAAAAATATTCTCAAATTTTTACTTTCTTTTTTTCTGATAAAATATTCGGCGCCCTCAAATTCCACCTACCCATTTCCAAAAAATTATAATTTATCCCAATCCCGCCAAAAAACACTCTTCTATCTCTAAATTCCCACGCCCCACCCCAAATTTAACCACATAAATTCGATTTTATTTTTGTTCTATCCCTATCGCGATATAGTCACGTTTTTAGGCTAAATAAATCTTTAAATATTACTAATAAATTATAAATTACACCTTCATTTAAGCTTATTCTTTAAAGTTAAGTCCTATAATAACACTAGATAAAATAAATTTAATCTAAGGAGGACGCCCGAAGACGCCAATAGTAATAAAAGGTATTTAGAGTATAGTCGTAAATTAAAGATTTACAGGTAGATAGCTAACGTAAATTTAAGGAGAAGCTATGAAAAACTCAAACGTTTCAAGAAGAGATTTTGTTAAGTTAAGTATGGTAGGCGCAGGAGCCTTGGCTCTAGGTGCGGTAAATGCGCAAGCAGCTGTTAACGCTAAAGACGTCAAATTTGACGAGGAGTGGGACGTAGTTATCGTGGGCTCTGGTTTTGCAGGACTTGCGGCCGGTATCACCGCAGCCGAAAAGGGCAACAAAGTCCTAATCCTAGAAAAGATGGGACGAGTCGGCGGTAACTCCGTAATTAACGGCGGCATATTTGCCGTTCCAAACAGCGACAAGCAAAAAGCCGAAGGCATCAAAGATAGTAACGAGCTATTTATCAAAGACTGCCTAAAAGCCGGCCGCGGCCTAAACCACGTAGATCTAATCGACACCATCGCTACTCGCGCGCAAGACGCATATAAACTAACTCTAAAATGCGGCGCTAAATACATAGATAAAGTTACCCACGCAGGCGGGCACAGCGTACCTAGATCGCTTCAGACCGCTAACGGCTCGGGATCTGGTATCGTTCAGCCGATGGTAGAACACTTTAAAAACCTACAAGGCTGCGAGCTAAGACAAAGAGCTAAATTTGACGAATTCGTCCTAGGCGAAGACGGCGGCGTAGACGGAGTGATCATTAGAGAGGATTATAAATTTGATCCAAAGAGCCAAAAAGACGACGCCGAAAACACTACGGGAACTAAAAAAGTTATAAAAGCTAAAAAAGGCGTAGTACTAGCCGCAGGAGGATTCTGCCGCGACGTATTCTTTAGACAAGTCCAAGATCCATCTATCCTACCTAGCACAGATAGCACCAACCACCCGGGCGCAACCGCAGGCGCTATGAAAGAGGCGTTTAGGATCGGCGCTACCCCTGTTCAGCTAAGCTGGATACAGTTTGGTCCATGGGCATGCCCTGACGAAAAAGGCTTTGGCGTTGGCTCTATGTTTAACGTAAACGGAAGCTTCCGCTATGGTATCTCAGTCGATCCAAGAACCGGCAAGCGCTATATGAACGAGCTAGCAGACCGCCGCACCCGCTCTCAAGCTATGTTTAAAGTAATCGACGCAAAAGCCGATATCTATCCTATCAACTTCTGCGATAGCGAGGGCGTAAAAAATATGGTCATACCTGAGCACTACACTAAACCGCTAGAATCTGGCGTACTAAAGAAATTTGAAACCCTAGACGAGCTAGCTGCGGCTTATAAAATCCCTGCCGCAGAGCTTAAAAAGACCGTCGAGAGATATAATAGCTTCGTTAAATCAGGCAAAGACGAGGATTTCGGTAAACCTATGGATAAAACCACTACAAACGGCGTAGATATCTCTAAACCGCCTTTCTACGCTATGCGCGGTACGCCAAAACTTCACCACACTATGGGCGGTATCGATATCAATACCAAAGCTCAGGTTATATCTCTACAAACAGAGATGCCGATCCCAAGATTATTTGCCGCAGGCGAGATCACCGGCGGCGTACACGGAGCTAGCCGCTTAGGTAGCGTAGCGATAGCTGACTGCTTAACGTTTGGTATGATTGCGGGAGAGAATATAGGCTAACCATAAAACGAAGTTCTCGCGAGTTTATACATCGTTTGATCTAAATTTTATCGCTAGATGAACGAAATGTTCTATCTGCGCTCTAAAATTTAGATCCGCCTCGCCCAAAGCTCGCGATAACTTGTTTTAAATTTGCATTTTTTGAGCGCTTTTCAGCTGCGCTTTGCTTACTGCTTTGCAAGAAACGAAGTTTGTCAAATTTAAACTTCTTCTGCTTGCAGCTGCGAGCTTGCGAAGCAGAAAACCCCAAAAATCGCCTCAAAATACTTGCAAATCTTATTTCGTATCGCAAGCCAAATTTAAGATTCAATTCGAGAATTCGGCTTGCGGTACTTTTAAATTTGATGGTAAATTTATAAAATTTACTTCCCAAACTGCGACGCTTTGCGTCAGCAAAGCAGTGTCGCCACCTTAAAAGCGTCGTAGGGGGAGGGGGATTAAAGGGGGTGGGGAGCGACTTCGCGTCTGCTTGCAGTTGCGAGCATGGCGAAGCAAAATTTAAGCCCCCACCCCCTTTACAACAAAGTAAAAAACAACCGTTTGAGGTTGTTTTTTACTTAAAGAGTTAAATTTAAAAACCAAATTTGCCCCTCAAATTTAACGACAAAGAGAACGCGTCTCTTTAAATCCACATAGAAAGGAAATTCGCATGAAACATAAAGCGTTTCTCGCCTTGTGCGCGTCTATGCTACTATGCTCTTTTGCATTTAGCGCAGAAGCCTTAGGTGCAAAGATAACGTCTTTAACTGATCTTAACGTCACCGACGAGCTGCGAGCCAAACACCCTTTAAAGCCTCACCACGAAAAGCTAAGCTTCACCTGTCTTGATTGTCACGAAGGACAAGGAAACGACGCTAGTAAATTTAAATCTATTGGCGATAAAGGCTGTATATCCTGTCACGGCGACAAGAAAAAGATAGCTAAAAGACTAGAATACATGGATCTGCTAAAAGCAAATCCCCACAACTCGGTTCACGACGGCCCTACGCTATACTGCGACGAGTGCCACAACGAGCATAAAAAATCAACCAATATGTGCACGGAGTGCCACGAACACGAAGTTCCGCAATGGATGGGGGTAACGCCATGAAAATTTCAAAGAAAGTACTAGCGCTTATTATATTAGTAAGCGGCATTATAGGATTTTTAGTCGTACTTCCCGTGCATTACGCCCTAGAAGAAACTAGCGGAGAGAAGTTTTGCGTAGTGTGCCACGAGATGGATCCTATGGTTATAGCTTATAGTAACGACGTTCACAGCGGCAAAGGCAAAAGCGGAGTAAGGGCTAAATGCGTAGACTGCCACATACCTCATGATAACCTAGCTAAATACGTCTTAGTTAAAGCCAGAAACGGACTAATGGAGGGATATATTCATTTCTTTAAAGATCCGGAGGCTATAGACTGGCATAAAAACAGAGAGAAAAGAGAGCACTTCGTATTTGATAACGGTTGCGTTAGCTGCCATACGAATTTGGTGGATAATAAGCTAACCTCAGCCCAAGCCCAAAAGATGCACGCTCACTATCAAAGCTTGCTAAATACGGATAAGCAACTAACCTGCGCTAGCTGTCACGCCGAGGTAGGCCACAGCGGGCTAAACAATATGCTAAACTACTGGAAGCCTGAATACAAAATCTACGAAAAGAAAGCCGCAATCAAAAAAGAAGAGATAAAGAAGGCATATTTTGGGGAGGATTATGTAGCACCTAAAGAGGTGAAGGGTGAAGATAAAGCGGACAAAAACGCGACTAAGTAAACTTTCCTAAATTTGATAGTCCAAGTAAATTTGGGCTATCAAATTTAACTCTACAGTGTATAAATTTAACTTCCAATACCTCTATACTGTCTAAATTTGATGCTTACAACACAGTAAATTTAATAACCGTTTAAAACAAATTTATGTATATTTTCTCTTTTACTAGCCGTCAAATTTGACGAAAATTTGAGCGTCAAATTTTGCAAATTTAAAACCAAAACCGCCGAAAGAGAAAAATGGATAGAAATTTTAATAAAGCAAGAAACCAAGGCATCCTCGGCGCAGTTTGCATCCTGTGTGCGAGCGCGAGTTTTCTAGCGAGCGATCAGAGCCTGTTTTGGATCGTTCGCACGCTAGCATGGCTGTTTGCACTGACGTTTTTCCACTACGCGCTCATCCGCGCGCAGGAGCTATCAAACTCAAACGTCTTTACCATCTTCAAATACGCCTACAACGGCTTTTTAGCAGTGATCCTCTGCACGGTCGCGCTCTACGTTTTTGACGAAAATTATCTCAGGCTCATCTCCCGCGTCATCATCCCGCTTGCAGTATTTGCTGTCTTGGTCGCGTGGGTCGTCATAAATCTCAAACTCGCAAAGGCCTCGGGCTACGCGCTTTTTGGCATTTACGCGTGGATGCTTGCCGCTAGCCTGGGCGCAAACTTCACCTACGGCATGCTAGAGGTCCTCTCGCCAGCTCTCATTGCCTCTATCGTCAAATTTGAACCTCTCGCAAATGCGCTCTTTGATCTAGCGACTTCGGGCGTATTGCTCGCGGCGTGGATCAGTGTGGAAAATTTCTCAAACGAGCAAAATGAAATCGAGATAAATTTGACCAACCAGTGCGGCGATAGGCTAAATTTAAACACGCAAAACGCAAACGAACCAAATTTTAGCAGCCGTAACGAGCTAGCAACGGAGCTCAAATTTGACGCCGATCAAAGCCAAGCAAATAAAATTCCGCCCCAAAAAGAAAACGCGCATGAAAATTCTAACGAACGAGAAACGCTAAAAGCAGCCAAAAGGCAGGGTATCATCTCGTGTCAGCTTATGCTAGCGACCGTTGCTGTATCGTTTTTTGCCAAGCTTTATCTGATATTTACGCAGCCGCACGACGAGTCGCAAGAGCAGCTAATAAAACTGCTTGAAGGCTCGGTAAATTTCGTGCTTTTTCTCGCCGCGGCCGTTTATATGTGGTACGCGCTTAAAAAACTAGAGGAAATTTACGACGCCGACGTGCTTAGCATCTATAAACAGATGATTTTTGGATCTATCGTATTTGCGGCAGTTGGTATAGCGTTTGGCTTTATACGCGGCATAGAGGACCGACCTACTACTGCTGGTACTGGGCTGGCGGGACTTTTTATACTAGCTATCACCATCTATCTTGCCGTCCTTTGGGCTAAGTTAAATTTCAGCCTTGCAAAGATTACGGAAAACAATCTTTTTAAGACTTACGTATTTTTCGCTATCACTAGCTTTATTATCGCCTTTGCGCTGCAGATAATGCTATCTATGGGCTATTTTACGGCGGTCTTTTCCATACTGCTTGCAGCGCTAGCCATCGCGATACTCTACGTGCTGCCGACTGCATTTTATCTATACGCCTGGACTATGATAAAGGAGGAGTAAAGTGGACGAAAACGAACAAAATTTCACCGAAGACAAAACTCAAATCATCGAAAAAGCAAAGCAGGAGGGGATAATTTCGGCTTGTTTTATGTCCTTTACGATTTTGGTGACTTATGTTGCGGACTTTTTCCCGGAACTTCAAGAAAAGCATAGCTGGACGGCGCTAAGCATACTTGCGCTCGTTTATCTTTATAAGGCGCTTAAAAAGCTCCAGCCCATGTGCGAGACTAATCTCATGCGGCCGTTTCACGCGTATTGGGTGCTAGGGATTGTTACGGCGGCAGCTCTGCTAGCCGGGATACTTTACAATCCTATTTTTACGCTTTTATTCCTCGTTTTGCTTGTAGTTACGCTGATTTTTTGGATGATTTTAAACTTTAGACTAGCGCGTATCACGCAAAATCCGCTGTTTAAATTTCACTCCATCATACTCATAGTCTCTGTCGCATCTAGCCTCACGGTACTTTTTCTAAAAGCAAATCCAGGCTCCGTGCTTTACTACGCGGATGCGGCTATAACGGCGACAGCTCAGGCTTTGCTAGTTGGCGCATGGTACGGCGTGGATGACCTGGAAGATATTTAGTCAAATTTGGCGCAAAATGCGCGAGTAACGTCTCTGCGCGGTTTAAATTTGATCTACCTAGTGGTGATGAATTTTGGCAAATTTGAGTTAAATTTTCATCCTGCTCGGCTTTGTTAAATTTGCAAAAGCGACCAGTAAATTTAAACAGATGAGTGCCTATTCCGCCATTCGTATCAAAAATGCGCGGGTTTGACCGCCTGCGTATAAATTTAACGGCCGAGTCAAATTTTAGCGAGGCCGTTTGCCGCGCCGCGCGTCAAATTTGACCCAAACTCGCCCTACCCGTTCATCTTGGATAGCTTCTCGTTTTTGAGATTTGCCTCCATCTGGCGTATCTCCTCCTCGCCGCTCCTTACGATACCTTCATCGCACTCAAAGTTTTTGGCGTCTATTTTTTTCGGGTAATCGACGTTTGCAAGGATATGCCTAAAAAGGTTTATGCGAGCCTGCTTTTTGCTATCTGAAACGATGATCGTCCACGGACAAAACGGCGTGTTTGAGGCTAGCAACATTGAGTATTTGGCGATGGTGTACTGATCCCAGAGCTCCTGGCTTTTCTCGTCTACGGGCGAAATTTTAAACTGCTTGAGCGGGTCGGTGAGGCGCTCTTTAAAGCGCTTTTTTTGCTCCTCTTTTGAAACCGAGAGGTAAAATTTAAAGAAAATAATGCCCGAGTTTTTGATCATCTCCTCAAATTTAGGCACCTCGCGCAAAAACTCCTTGTGCTCTTCTTGCGTGCAAAAGCCCATCACAGGCTCGACGCCAGCGCGGTTGTACCACGAGCGGTCAAAGATCACGATCTCGCCCGCACTCGGTAAATGCGCGACGTAACGCTGGAAATACCACTGCGAGCGCTCGACGTCGCTTGGCTTTTCAAGCGCCACGATACGGCATCCGCGCGGATTTAGGTGTTCGGTTAGACGCTTTATCGAGCCGCCCTTGCCCGCCGCGTCGCGCCCCTCGATGATGATGAGTACGCGCAGGCCCTGCTCTTTTACGTGGTTTTGAAATTTTAAAAGCTCGATTTGCAGCTTTCGAAGCTCGTGCTCGTAGTCGCATTCTCCGTTGTTTTTTTTATCTTTTGACATATTTTTCCCTAGTCTATTAAGATATTTTGTTCATTCAACTCGGCACCAATGCTTGCTCCATCTTTTTCGGCGGTTATCACTCCTATCAGCGAGATCTCGCTGCTTTCTAGTGTGCCGTTACCGTCCGCTACGATCTTATAAAGCTGGGTTATATCCTTGCCCTGTACGGCGACCACAGCCTTGGTGTCTTCTTGATTTGAAGTTGTATTTTTAAAAGCCTTTCCGCTTTCAGCGATAAGCTCTGCAAAATCTTTCCCGCCGTAGTCCTTGCCGGCTATATTTTCATCCATTTTTACACTGTAAATGTTACCGTTTTTGATCTCCTTGCCGGCATTTGCGGCGAGGCCTAAATTTTGCGCCTCTACCTTTTCGTTGATGCCTAAATTTTTAAAATTTATCTTATCATCGTTTGAAAAATCAGAAATCGTCAAATTTGAAGCATTTGCAGACAGACTAAAAATATCCTTAGCCTTGCTTGCAGCTACTGCTCCGGTGACGTCCAGCACCTGTAAACTATCGTTTGTATCGCTAAATTTATCTTTCAGAAGCGAATACTGAACCAAGCTCAAGTCTAAAACACCTTGCTCGTCGGTAATGTCGATACTATTTGCAGCTTTTAAGGTATTTAAGTCGCTTGAGTTTTCCAAAGCTGCTTTAAAATTTGCAATACTATCTTTCAGTAAAACATTCTCTTTTAACGCCAATGAATCTTTAAACATACCGAAATTTGCGATAGCCTTAGTTTCATCGCTAGCGCTCGTAAATTTACTTTTTAGACTCTTAAACTGTGAAATATTAATCTCAAATAAGCTATTTTCTTGATTTACATCTACGCTTTTTATACGCTCGCCTAAAAGCGCTAACACCTCTGCGACGCCTTTTTGCTGTAAATTTGCCGGCGTATCCAAGACTCTAAAATTTACGTTTTCAGGCAAGCCAAATTCATAAATTTTACTCGAATAATACGCCGTTACGAGCGTTTTCATATCCGTTAGCAGCTCGGAAATATTTTTATCGGCACCAAAGAGCATCGAGCTTTTATCTATCGTTAGCACGTCGCCTTCTTTTTTCTCTTTTAGGATACTCTGTACCGTGTACGATTTTAGCACTTCTTCACTCTTGGTAACGGGCTTTTTAAATGTATAAATTTCATTCGTAGGCAGTTTGACGCTTGAAATTTTAAGTTTTGCTAGACTTATATCGGCGACAACCTTTTTGCCGCCCTCGTCTTTGTAATATTTTCCATCGATGCCCTTATAAACAGCATAGTCTACGCCCTCAGCTTTCACGCCAACGTCACTACCGCTAACTAGCTTCATAAAGCCGTCATTATCGGTTATCTCGCGGTACATGAAATTTCCGTTTTTACCTAAATCTTCAAGCACTCGCTCGATTTGTTCTTGCGTCGTGCCTTCAAAGGCTCCGGCTATGATTTTGGCAAATTCCTGATTTTCAACAGTTTTGACATTATTTACTAGAGCTTGAGTCTTTATGGCGGTTGCCACCTCTGCAGCCGTACTGGTGTCGGTTATCTCTTTTAAGATATTGCTAAATGCTGCCAATTTCTGCTCTTGCGTACCTTTTTCGGGCAGTTTTTGCATTATCTTGGCGCCGACTTCGGCGACTTTTAGTTTGTTGAGGTATAAATTTTGCGCTCTAACCGCATCGGTATCGCTGTAGTTTCCATGTTCTGCAGCCTTTAAAAGCTCGCTTACGACAACCTCCCTAGAGTTGCCATTATACAAGCTTTTAGCCCAAAACGCTACACCTTCGGGATCTTTACTCTTATCTTTTGAAAATAAATTTGTATAAATGTGATTTATAAAATCCTCATTGCTCTCTTTGCCGCTAAAATACTCTTTTGAAGGTCCGGTAGCCAACATAGCTGCGGCCACATCCTTGATCTCAAGATTACTTTTATTAGCTACGTTTAGCCAATACTGCTGCCCATCCCCCTCGGCGATTCTATTAAAAAGCGTGATATATAGGGCATTTATGTCCTTACTAGTCAAAGCCATATCTTATCCTTTTTTTCGTTTATATTCAGCGCTATTATATATAATTTTAGTTGATTTTCCGATTTATTTTGTGAAAGTTAAGGCTGCAAGCGTGACAAATTTGCAATTTACTTAAACTTTATACTTTTTTTGTAAAATAAGACATAAATTTTTAAGGATTTTTATGTTTTTAAGATTAGTCACGCTTCTGCTTTTTTTAATAAATTTCGCCTTTGCCGAACCGCTTTCGGTCAAAGAAGCCTTCGGTCTCACCGCGCACGCCGACGAGCAAAACGTCGAGTTTAGATTTGCCCCGGCGCCAAATATCCATGTCTATAAAGACAGCCTAGCAGCGAGCCTAGGCGATAAAATTTTAAACTCGCATCTAAACTTCCCAAAAGGCGAAATTTACGACGAACGCGAAGTTTATACGGGTAAATTTAGCCTTTTCGTGCCGATAAATTTGCTAAAAGGGCTTAGCGGCGGCGAAAATTTCACTCTAAAGCTCGAATACCAAGGCTGCGCCAAAGACGGCATCTGCTACCAACCGCAAGTGCTCAAATTTAGCGTCAAAAAGGGTCTTGGCAGCTACTCCGTCGCGCAGATCATAGAGGCCGCCGAGCCTGATTTTGCAAGCTTGCAAGACCCGCTCTCCGAGCAAGACTCCATCGCCGCAAGCCTTAGCAGCGCAAATTTCCTCCTCTCGCTCGCCACGTTTTTTAGCTACGGACTGCTATTATCGCTCACGCCTTGCATCTTTCCGATGATTCCGATCCTCTCATCTATCATCGTCTCAAAACAAGCTAGCAGCTCGCAAGGCGGCAAAAACGGCGCCGTAAATTTAAGCGCGTCAGACGAAACCTCGGTCAAATTTGATAGCAGTAACCCGCACGCTAAAAACGTCAAAAGCAAAAACTCGCGCGCTACGAGCGGCTTTTTCCTCTCTCTTATCTACGTTTTTGCGATGGCGTGCGCCTACGCGGTCGCGGGAGTGGCGGCTAGCGTTTTTGGCTCGGGCGTACAAAGCGCACTGCAAACACCGGCCGTACTGATCGGCTTTAGCCTCGTTTTCGTCGCGCTCGCGCTTTCGATGTTCGGACTTTACGAGCTTCAGATGCCCCTTGCCATGCAAAACGCGCTTAGCAAAAAAGCCCAAAGCAAAGGTGGCATAATCGGCGTTTTTGCGATGGGATTTTTATCCGCGCTCATCGCTAGCCCTTGCGTCGCCGCACCGCTTGCGGGCGCGCTGCTTTATATCGCGCAGAGCGGAAACGCGCTTTTTGGCGGGCTTGCATTATTTACGATGGGGCTTGGCATGGGCGTGCCGCTATTGCTGATTGGTGCGAGCTCGGGTAAAATTTTGCCGCGACCGGGCGCATGGATGGATAAAATCAAGACGCTCTTTGGCTTTATCATGCTGATAATGGCGGTTTGGCTTAGCGCGCGCGTACTGGGTGCTATGGCAGAGCTGCTGCTTTACGGCGTCATCGGCGTGTTTGCGAGCGTATTTTTCGGAGCTTTTGATGCGACAAGTAGCGAGCTAAGCGGCGGCAAAAAACTACTAAAAGGTACGGCATTGCTAGCCTTTATCTACTCTGTTTTGCTCATCGTGGGCTCATTTTCGGGCGCCAAATCGGCGCTAAATCCACTCGAAGGCTTTAAAAGCACAAGCCCTGGCGTAAATTTAAGTAAAAATGAGCCAAATTTTATCGCCGTCTCAAATTTGACCGAACTAGAAAATGCGGTAAAAAGCTCGTCTAAGCCCGTGCTTATCGATTTTTACGCGACTTGGTGCGCTAGCTGCAACGAGCTTGACGAGATCACTTTTAAAGACGAAGCCGTGCTAAAAAAGCTAGAAAATTTCACTCTTTTGCGAGTGGATGTAACGAAAAATAGCAGTGACGACGCGCGGATAATGAAAAAATTCGGACTCATCGGACCGCCGGCGATCCTATTTTTTCGTGCAGGTAGCCACATGCAAGACGAGCTAAAAAACGCGCGCCTCATCGGCTTTTACCCGCCCGAAAAGTTTTTAGCGCATCTTGAAAAATTCGGGCTGTGAAATTTGAGCGGAGATTTTTACGGTTTTATTCTTAAAATTTGAGATAATTAAAGCTGATTTAAATTTCGCTCGCTATAATTTCGCCTATCGTTACCCTGTAGTTTAGTGGTAGAACTGCTGACTCTGGATCAGCTAACAGAGGTTCGAATCCTTTCAGGGTAACCACTTAATCCTTTTAAACCCCAAAATACGGCACTTTTGATAAATTTGTTATACGCTTATTGATTTTGTTAAAACTATACCGCTTGGCATAGTTAGGTTATTGCAGTATTAAAGCTCGGTGCGGCCCGAATCACCTATCAGACCTACTCCGGCGTTTTTGAAAATGTAAATATCTTTTTAAGTTTTACGAGTCCGAGCTTCACGCCGCTATACCTCATTATCTTTGCCATCTGCGTCCATCTAGGCTTTTCATAGCACGGATGCGGACACTTGCGGCAGCTTGGCTTAACATCGTGCGAACAGGCCAAAAGCCGCTCGTGAGCGTAGAAAAACAGCTGTTCACACTCGGTGCAAAGCTGCGTTCGTACGCTATTATTTAAATTTTCGCCCTTATATGTTAGCTCCAAATCTATCTCTCGCTTCGGCTCTAGTGCGTGTTTATCAGTGCAATAAGTCTGCAAAAATTTCGCCAAAGTCGTGACCTGTTCGGTAAATTTCTCATTCGTCATGCATTTTTCCTTTGGGCAAATTTACCAAATTTCTGGGGTTTCGGCGTTAATCTAACTCAATGCCAAATTTCGCTCGCGCCCTTTGCAGATCCTCCTCGCAGTCGATGCCTATACTCCCGCTTTGCACTTCGAGCATGAGAATTTTTTCTCCGTTTGATAGAGCGCGCAGTTGCTCGAGCTTTTCGGTATTTTCGAGCGTCGACGGTGCAAATGAGCAAAATCTTTTCAAATTTGCCGCGCTATAGCCGTAGATGCCCAGATGCGCCTTGTACGCGTCAAACGGTGCGCGGTCAAACGGGATGCGCGAGCGCGAAAAATAAAGCGCGTATCCCGCGTCGTCGGTCACTACCTTGACCAGGTTTTTATCGTCCGCTAGCTCGCTGCCGACAAATTTAAAACACGAAAACATAAACGCTCTCTCCGCGTTTTTCTCGCAAAATTCTCTAAATTTGACGATATTTTCAGGCTCGATAAAGGGCTCATCGGCCTGCACGTTTATGATGATCTCGCTATCTTTGACGCCGAGTATCGCTGCTGCTTCGTTGATGCGGTCGGTTCCGCTTTGATGCGCCTGGCTCGTCATCACGGCTTTAAAGCCGAATTTTTGCGCGATTTGCACTACACCCTCGTCGTCTGCGGCGATCACGACCTCGTCAGCCGCGCTCACCCTGCGCGCCGTAGCGACAAACATCGGCACGCCGTTTATTTCGCGTAAAATTTTATTAGGCATTCGCGTCGAAGCGAGCCTTGCAGGGATGATAATCATCGCTCGATCCAAGCTAAAATTTTAGCTTCTATATCGCTTTTTGCGGCGATTTCGTTATGCACGGCGGCTTTTGCAAATAGCGATCTTATCGCGACGGGCACTTCGTCGTCAAACTCCGCCGCCAAGGCCTCAAGCCCGCTTTTTTCGTCTTTTAGCGTTTCGTTTTTTAGCGCCTTAAACATACTCGGAGCAAATTTGACCCAGTGCGCGGTCGACGTTATCACGGCCGGGCGCGTTAAATTTGTCGCCGCTTTAAAACAAGTGGCCGTATGCGGATCGACTGCGACGCCTTTTGCCGCCCACTCTTTTATAAATTTCTCGCACTCCTCGTCGCTACAGAAATCAGCGTCAAAGTCCTCTTTTAGCGCGTTTAGTTCGCTGCTTGAAAGCTCGTAAAAACCATCGCTCGCGAGACTATCCATCAGCTCTTTGGTTCTCACGGCGCCGAATTTATCAAAAAGCAACCTCTCGACGTTTGATGAGACCAGGATATCCATCGCAGGGCTGATCGTCTTAACCAAACTTTTGCCGCGCAGATCGTATCGCCCCTGCGTAAAAAACTCGGTCAGGATGTTGTTTGCGTTTGAGACGATTTTGATTTTGCCGATTTTCGCGCCCATTTTTTTGGCGTAGTATGCGCCTAGTGCGTTGCCGAAGTTGCCGCTAGGCACGACGATGTCAAACTCGCCCTTTAGCTCGCCCGTTTTTAGCAGATAAACGTAGGCATAAACGTGATAGATGATCTGAAATAAAATTCGGCCGAAATTTACCGAATTTGCCGCCGAGAGCGATAGTCCGGCAGCGCTTAGGCGCTCTTTAAATTTCTCGCTAGCCAGCAGGCTTTTTAGCGCGCGCTGCGCATCGTCGAAGTTGCCCTCGATGCCGATTACTTTGAGGTTTTCGGCGTCAGCGTTTATCATTTGTAGGCGCTGTACCTCGCTCGTGCCGTCTTTTGGGTAGAGGCAGACGACTTTGACGCCCGGCGCGTTCGCGAATGTCTCTAGCGTCGCAGGTCCCGTGTCGCCGCTAGTCGCGCACATTATGAGGTATTTTTCGCCTCTTTTTGCGGCCAGCTCGCTAAGTAGCGCGCCAAACGGCTGTAGCGCCATATCCTTAAACGCGCGGGTAGGCCCGTGATAAAGCTCGTTTATGTAGAGGTTTTCGCCGATTTTTCGCACCTGCACGGGATTTTGCGGATCGTCAAATCTCTCGTACCGCTTCACCGCCCGCTCAAACATCGCCGCATCCGCGTCAAATCCAAATTTCTCTATGATCTTTAGAGCGATTTGCGCGTATGTTAAATTTACCGCCTCTGCAAAGAAATTTGCGTCCAGCTGCGGTAGCTGCGTCGGTGCGTATAGCCCGCCGTGAGCGGAGCTGGGGCTCAGTAGCGCCTGGCTAAATTCCACACTTTTTAGGCTCTCGCCCTCGCTTGCTCTAGTTTGAAATAGCTTCATTTACTTTCCTTTTTTATCCATTTTTTGTATTTTTTGCTAGCTTTATCCGCCTTAAAAGCGACTATCTCAGGCAGATCGTAGTCGTGATGTTTCGCGATAAATTTAGCGACTTTTTTAAATTTGACCGCGGTTTTTACGAGCAAAACCCGCTCCTTTTCATCCTTTATCTCGCCGTCCCAAAAATAAACGCTATTTGCCTTAAAAACGCTGATGCAAGCGGCAAATTTAGCTTTTACGAGCTTTTTGGCTAGAGTTTTAGCCGCGGCCTTATCGGCGCAAGAAGTTAGTACGAATTTCATTAAAGCGTCCTAAAATTTTTAGGAGATTATAGAATTTTCTCTTTGATAATTCGTTTAAATTTATCCGCCAGCGTCGTTTTTAGCGCGATAACGGAGAGCGGCAGGCCAAACTCCTCCATCTTTACGGCATCTTTTCGCGTAACCAAAAGGGAGGTCGCGCCGTAGCGGGTTAGGATTTCTACCAGCTCATCCCGCGAAAACGCGTAGTGATCGGGATATATCTCGCACCCGATGCAAAGGCTAAAATAAGGCTCCAGGCGCTGCGGATTTGCGATAGCGGTGACCAAAACCATCTTTGGAGTCGGGTTTAAAATTTCGCTTGTGCGAGTAAAATCCTCGCCCTCTTTTACGACGTAGTCGGCTTTGGCGTAAAATTTGCTCGGGTAGCGATACGCGCCGCTAGGTAGGACGAAATCAAAATAAGGCTTTGAGGACGGGCGGATTAGGACGTTAAATTTTTTGATGTGAAATTTGCCAAAGCCATCATCGAGCAACACGTACTTTGTGCCTAAATTTAGGGCTTCTTTTATCGCGACGTCGCGGTTTTCGCTCACGATGACGTTTGCGTTTTTTACGCTTTTTGCGTACTCCATCGCCTCGTCGCCGCTAGCCGTGACGCCTACCAAAATTTCGCCCGAGATCGCGACCTTGACGAGGCCGCTTGAAGCTCTGCCGTAGCCTCGCAAAATAACGCAACCGCCCTCAAATTCGTTTAAGATAGCAATACCAAGCGGCGTCTTTCCGCTACCGCCTAGGGTTAAATTCCCGATGCTGATAATCGGGATGCCAAAATCTAAAGCTTTGCTAAATTTCGCCTTTAAAATCACGCCCGCGCAGTAAAGCACGCTCAAGGGCAAAAGCGCTATAGCTAGGCACTTTTGCCACAGATTCGGAGCGTAAAAATACTCCTGCGCGAAGGCGTAAATTTTCCTTTTAAACACGCGTTTTGGCTATCTCTCGCACGCTCTCGCAGATATAGGCGACCTCTTCGTCGCTAAGCGCGTTGTAAACCGGCAGCGAAAGCACCTGCTGATATGTTTTTAGCGCATTCGGGAAGGAATTTACCTTAAGCCCGTATTTGCTTTTATAGTAGCTCAAAAGGTGCATCGGCTTATAGTGAAGCGCCGTGTGGATGCCGCGCTCTAGTAGTTCTTTGGCGAACCCGTCGCGGTTTTTATCGATCTTGATGATGTACTGGATGTAGACGTGATCGCGCTTTTTGATCGGTAGCGAGACGTGCGGGCAGTCTGCGAGCTCTTTGTCGTAGATGGCTGCGATCTGTCTGCGCCTAGCGATAAATTTATCCGTTTTTTCAAACTGAGCCACCGCATACGCCGCGCAAAGCCCGGTTAGATCATACTTCACGCCGATATCGACGACATCGTAGACGTAGCCTAGGTTGCCGTCTTTGTCTATGCCGCCTTTTATGATCGCGTGGTTTCGCAGTAGCCTAGCGCGCTCGGCGACCGCGTCGTCGTCGGTCAGCATAAAGCCGGCCGTCGCGATCGGGTTAGTTAGCTGCGAATGCACGTTAAAACAAGAGATGAGCGAGCGGCTATCGGAGCCGATTTTAACGCCGTTATAGGTTAAACCGATGGACTTGCCGGCGTCGTCTAGTACCTTTACGTCGTACTCCTGCGCGATAGCGTAAATCTCGTCCATATCAGAAGCCTGTCCCGCTACGTGGTTTACGAATATACCTTTTAGCTTTTTATGATTGTGCACTTTTAGCGTATTTCGTAGCGACTCGGCGTTCATGTTAAAGTCGTCTTCGTTGATGTCGACGAATATCGGCTCGGCATCAAAGTGTCTAATCGCCTGCGCCACGCTCGGAGTGGAGTTTACCGAGCAGATAATCTTGTCGCCGCGTTTTAGATCCATCGAGCAAAGCGCCAAATGATGGGCGGCGCTGTTGTTATTTGTAGTGATGGCGTGCTTTACGCCAAAATACTCCGTAAGCTCGGACTCAAGCCTCTCCACGATCGCCGATCCGTGGTCTTTTAGAGCCTCTTTGATGAGCGTGGTTTCGGCCTCGTCGATGGACGGTCGATAAAACGCTATCTCTTCCATTGTGCCTCCTTGTTTTTTATTTTTATCTTACCTTTTAAATTTCGTTTTTTAAATTTTACTTTAGAGCCGAATTTGCGGCAGTTTTATCTATTTTTTTACTTTCAGCAAAATCATCGCGACTCTACCGTCAAATTTCACCGTTTTTGACTTTCAAAACCTCAGCCAAATTTATCGCCGTAGCCGTAAATTTAGCTCAAATTTTACTCGCCGTTCACGCTAGCAATCGGCGGCAGCGAGAGTTTAAATTTATTTGCTCTCATTCTTGAAAACACCGTCGCAACGAGCTTTGGGTCAAATTCGCTCGCTAGCTCGGCCTCGCTTTTACTCTGCGCCAGACGCAAGACCTCATCCAGCCGCTCGTAGCTATAGCCTATATCAGCCTCGTCGCTTTGTCCTTGCCAAAGATCGGCGGACGGGGCTTTTACGATGATTTTTTCATCGATACCAAGCTCTTTAGCCAGCTCGTAAATTTCAGTCTTAAAGAGCTCGCCAATCGGATTTAGCGCGCACGCCATATCGCCGTAGATCGTGCCGTATCCAAGAAGGCGCTCACTTTTGTTGCTAGTGCCCACGACTAACGCATTTACCTTTGCCGAATAGTCGTAAAGCAGGCACATCCTCGCTCTTGCGCTTAGATTTCCCATGCGCAAATTTGACAGCGGCTCGCCGATTTGCGCGGTAAAGCTATCCAAAATCGGCTGGATTTCGATGATTTTATGCGTTATTTTTAGATCTTCGCAAAGCTTTAGCGCGTCGCTTAAATTTCGCTCGTTCGAGTACTTCGTCGGCATCAAAAGCGCATGCGTTTCAAAGCCCGTGCGCGCGCAAAGAGCGGCTACGACGGCAGAGTCTAGACCGCCGCTAACGCCCAAAACAAAGCCTTTTGCGCCGCTTTTTTCGAGGTAGCTCGCCAAAAACTCGGTTAGCTTTAGGCTGATTTGCGAATAATTTTTCATAACGATTATCACCGATAAATTTAAATTCCAAAATATTATACAATTTTTTTATAAAATTTAACTTTTAAGCTTAAAAAATATACAATTTATTTTAATTAAATTTTATAAAAGGACAAACGTGAAAATTTTTTCAAAACCATGCGGAGATTATCAAACCAACTGCTACGTAGTATCCAAAAATGGGCGCGAGATTATTATTGATCCAGGTCAAGATTCATATGACTTTGTCGTAAAAAATTCACACGCGCCGCTCACTATTTTAAACACTCACGGACACTCCGATCACGTTCTTGACAATGTTAGCTTAAAAAATTTTTTTAATATCCCGGTATATATCCATAATAGCGATAATTTCATGCTTCACGAAGACCTTTGGGACGCCGGACAGCAGCCGATGTATGATGCGATCTGCGTAGGCGGAGCGAAATTTGAGGACGTTAAATTTAACATAGAGGACTTTGAGATCGAGTTTATGCACTTTCCTGGGCATACGCCGGGATGCTGTATGGTGCGTGTTGACGACGTCATTTTTAGCGGAGATTTTTTATTTAGAGGCTCGATCGGACGCTATGATTTTCCGTTTTCAAATGCCGAGGATATGCGCCAAAGCTTGCTAAAATGCAAAAAAATGCAGGGAGATTTTATACTGTATCCAGGCCACGGCGACAAAACGACGCTAAAGGCCGAGCAGGCGAATTTGGACTTTTGGATAGATATGATAGGCAAAGAGATGAGATTTTAGCGGGTTAAATTTGAGCTTTTAAAGTTTCAAAATAACCGCGCCAAATTTTAAAAGGCAAATTTGACAGCAGTAAATTTATGCAGGTTTTGCCAAAATACCGCCGAAAAAGACGGCGATAAATAAAATTCAAACGCAAAAGCGGCGCTAAATTTACCGCGCCGCCCGGCGTGCTTTTAAATTTGATCGTTTTTATGCGTTTTGCTTTGCCTCTTCTTTGCGTTTTTCTTCGTTTCGTCTTTGCGCGGCTTGTTTTTGCAGGTTGGTTTTGTAAATTTTAAAGATATGATCCTCTAAAATCACGACCTGAAAAGTCCCCTCAAACACCTTTATGTCGTTCGTCGTACCAGTTACTCGCACCTCGCGCTTCTTGCTCTCGTTAAAGTGTGAGCGTGCGTCGAATTCGATCGCTTCGTTTAGCTTGGTTGGAGCGAAAAAATGTATCTTGGCGCCGATAACGACGCTAAAAGTCTCATTGACCGCCGCCATCGCCGCGTAGCTAGCCGCAGAGAAAACAAACCCGCTGTGTATAAGCCCCTCGCTATCGGCAACCATGTCGCTAGTGGCGAAAAAGCGCGTTTTAGCGTGATTTGGCTCGAGCTGCGTCACGGCGCCGCTAAGACCGATTTTTATATTCGGCGAGGTTTTTAGTTCGTTGCGAAACGGATTTTCGTCCTCTGGCAGAACAACCCCGTCGCTACTGTTGTCGTCGTAGATATTTTCGTCCATTTTTCACCTTTTTATACGCTTAGTTTTAGATAGACCCGTTTTGGCGCGGGATAGCCCTCGACCGTGCGCGCAGGGTCTGCGGGATCGAGGAAATCGCCCAAACTCTGACCCAAGATCCACTCGGTTTTTCGCTGCTCGCGCTCGTCCGTCGGCTTTGTGGCTAAAATTTGCGCATCTTTAAAATTTGCCCTCTCGCACCAGTTTAAAAGCGCGCTAATAGTCGGCACAAAGTAGATATTTGGTATCTTTGAGTATGTATTTTTAGGGCTCAAGGCAAAATCGCCCTGCATATCAAGATACATCGTGTCCAAAAATAGCTCGCCGCCCGCATTTAGCGCGCCTTTTAGCTCTTTTAGCGTACGCACCGGATCGCTTCTGTGATAGAGTACGCCAAGACAAAAGAGCACGTCAAATTTGACGCCGTAGTGCGGCAGATGCTCGACGCCTAGTAGCTCGTACTCTATGCCCGAGCGCGCAAACGCGTCGATAAATTTAAACTGCAAAAAACTCATCACGCCGGGATCAAAACCGATCAGCTTTTTTGGACGCTGCGGCAACATGCGGAAGAGATAGTAGCCGTTGTTGCAGCCGATATCGCCCACGACCTTGTCTGCTAGATCCATGTGCGGCTCGAGCAGGTTAAATTTGACAAAACTCCTCCACTCGCTGTCTATCAAGATATCGTCTATCTTAAACGGCCCCTTGCGCCACGAGCGTAAATTTAGCGCTGTTTGCAGCGTCTCTTCGCGCTGGGCGGGGTTTAAATTTGCATTTATCTCGACTATATCGTCAAATTTAAGCTCAAATTCGCGCCCCTTAAATTTAGCCGCTAGCTCCTCTACCTCGCGTATCAAAGGCGCGTAGGTTTTGCCCGCCAGCTCCCTAGCCTTCGCTGCTCTAGCCGCTTCTAAGCTCATCACTCCGTCCAGTCGATGATGTTTTTAGGGCACTCTTTGTGATAGACACCCGTCGCGTCGTAGTACTCCTTGCACTCGTTGTAGTACTTCGTCGTCACGCCGCGGTCGTTTAAAAACACGCAACCGCCCAGCATCGCCACCAGAGCCGATAAAAGTAAAATTTGCGCTAGAGTTTTCATTTGAAAAATTTAGCGTGATTTTTCTTCATGTATTCGACGACTTCGAGCACCTCGTCCACGCCCTCGGCATCCGAGTTTTCTAGCGCGTCATCGATGCACTCGATATAGGTCTCGGCGGCGTCCTCGAGCTTATCTTTTTTCACGCCGGCATAATACAGCATCGCCTCTAGCATCATCGAAAGCTCGTAGCTTAGCTCATCTACGGTAGGTTCTATTTCTTTCATTTTTCTATCCTTGTAAAATCGTTTTTTTGGTTATTAGGTCGGTTATCTGCGCTTTTACGTTTTCATAGCTAAAGCTATCCTTAAAGCCCGCAAAAAGCCCGCCGCTAGCGTTCACGTGCCCACCGCCGCCGACTAAATTTTTAGCCATCTGGCTGACGTCTACTTTGCCGTTAGCGCGAAAGCTCAGCGTCTTTTTGCTCGTAACGTCGATGAAAAAATCAATATCGGGATTCGCGACTAAAAAATCAT
This sequence comes from Campylobacter massiliensis, assembly GCF_014253065.1. Classification (NCBI taxonomy): domain Bacteria; kingdom Pseudomonadati; phylum Campylobacterota; class Epsilonproteobacteria; order Campylobacterales; family Campylobacteraceae; genus Campylobacter; species Campylobacter massiliensis. The sequence goes on along the minus strand of NZ_JACLZK010000001.1, from coordinate 516,754 downwards.
TACCGATAACCGAGGTGTTACCGATATTGTAGGTCAAAATGCCGTTAAGGTCGTTATATTTTATGCTAAATTTCTCTTTTTCCTCGCTTAGTTTTTTTACGACGAATGCTGAGATCAGATTGCTTAGCGTATCGTTTTTATCCTCTTTGAAAAAATCCTTTTTAAATCCGAAAATCGCCTCGTCAAGCCCGACGTAGTCGTCTCCCGCGTCAAAAAACTCCCGCGCTCGTTTGATTAGATAAAAAAGATAGCGCGAATTTTCAGCCTCAAACATCGTTTTGTTTATCTCTTTTGCGTTTGCGACGAGTCCGAGTCCGACCTTGCCCATTTCAAAATTTACATCGTCTTTTAGCCAGATATCGACCGCATTTACGACGTCGCTAAAGTGATTTAGGCTCGCATCGACACCGTAAATTTTAGAGAAAAAATCATGCGTAATCTTAGTCGCGCACCTTGAGCTATCTAAAAAATACCAGCTAAATTTGCTCGCGCACTCGGCTCCGCTTTGGTGGTGATCAAGGAGCAAAATTTTAGCGTTTTTATTTGCGAGCGCCTTTTCGTAGGCTTCGCACTGCTCCACGGTCAAATTTAGATCCGTTATCAGGATGAGCGCTTTTTCGTCATTTTTAGCCGCTTCGCCCTCGCCGCGATTTTCGGGCACGTTTTGCGAGTTAACATTTTGCTCGCCGCTTAAATTTGACTGCGTCTGGACTGCGTTTTTATCAGAAATTTGAGCCAAAATTTGATCAAATTTCTCGTCGATCTCCTTGCCGTAGTTTGAGTTATAAAATTTAACGTTTTTAAAATAGTGATTCGTTATTACCTGCGCGCCGTATCCGTCCAGATCGGTGTGCGAAAGGTGGTGGATGGTCATTTTATTCCTTACAAATTTGATATTTCTATCGTGCCTAGCGTCTCAAACGGCGTATTTGCCACGACTTCGGCAAAGCTAAGCACCGTGATATCTATGGCGAAATTTGTACAGATATCAGCGATAAATTTACGCAAGCTAGGCTCCACGCAAAGTATCATCGAGCCGTACTCCGAGATCGGCCGCTTCGCCCTCGCCTCGCGCAGAGCCTGCACGATCGCCGACGTCTGCGAGACGTTTATCATTAGGTGATACGCGCCGTCTTTATACTGCACGGCGTCGATCAGCTTTTGCTGCGCGGCGGGCTCCATCACGTAGAAATTTAAGCGCCCGCCCTCATCGACGTAAAGCGAAGTGATAGCGCGAGCAAGCGCGGTGCGGACGTGTTCGACGATCATATCGAGGTTCTTACTAACCTCGGCGATGTCGCTTAGCGCCTCTAGGATGCTTAGCATATCTTTTATCGGGATGTGGTCTTTTAGCAGCGCTTTTAGCACCTTTTGGATCACTCCGATAGGCGCGATACGCAGCGTATCCTCGACGATGACGGGGTATTCAGATTTTAGCTTGTCGAGCAAATTTTGCGTCTCTTGGCGAGTTAGGAGCTCGGCGGCGTTTTGCTTTATCAGCTCGCTCATGTGCGTGGAGATGACGCTTGCGGGATCTACGATCGTGTAGCCGCTTAGTATCGCGTCCTCCTTCACGCTCGCATCGATCCATAGCGCGTCTAGGCCAAACGCCGGCTCTTTAGTCGGGATGCCTTCGATGTTGTCGCTAACTAGCCCGCTATCCATCGCGAGGAATTTATCCGCGTAAATTTCCCCCTGCCCGATCACGACGCCTTTTAGCTTGAAGCGGTATTCGTTGGGCGGTAGTTGGAGATTATCACGGATACGGATCTTTGGCATCAAAAAACCAAGCTGTGCGGCGATATTTCGGCGCATAGCTCGTATGCGCTCGATGAGATCGGTCTCGGCGATCTTTAGCAGGCCGTAACCTAGATCGAGTTCTAAAATTTCAAGCTTTAAGATGTCGTTTATCTTAGCTTCCTCTTCGCGGGCGATTTCTTCTTCGCTTTTTTTAGGGGGTTTTGGTGCAGTCTGCCCTTCTTCTTCGCCTTGGATAGAGCTTGCGCTTTGGACCTTGGCGGTCAAATTTATCTTGCCCTCTTTTACCTCTTTCATTATAAAGCCCATACTTAAAAACAGAAGCGAGATAAATCCGAGAGATAGCGTCGGAAGCCCTGGAACTAGAGCAAAGATAAATAGTATGAAGCCGACTATTAAAAGCGTTTTATATTCGCCTAGCAGCTGCGTTAGCGAGCCCTCGGCGAAATTTTCATCGTCCTTGCTAGCTCGAGTGATGATGATCGCCGTAGCCGTCGACGTGATGAGGCCCGGGATCTGGCTCACTAGACCGTCGCCGATCGTTAGGATCGTGTAGTTTTGCGCCGAGGTAGCCATATCTAGGCCGTACTGAAACGAACCGATGAGAAAGCCGCCGACGATGTTTATGATCGTGATGATGATGCCCGCGACCGCATCGCCTTTTATAAATTTAGACGAACCATCCATCGCTCCGTAGAAATTCGCCTCGCCGATGATGGCTTCGCGGCGCTCTCTGGCGGTCTTTTCGTCGATTAGACCGGCGTTTAGGTCGGCGTCTATCGCCATTTGTTTACCCGGCATCGCATCGAGCGTAAATCTCGCCTGCACCTCGCTCACGCGCGTCGAGCCTTTGGTAACGACCATGAAATTTATAAGCACTAGGATCGTAAAGACGATCACGCCGATGACGTAGTTGCCGCCTACGACGAACTGCCCGAAGCTTGAGATTATCTCGCTCACGGCATCGGGACCGTTGTGCCCTTCGCTCAAAATCATGCGCGTGGTGGCTATGTTTAGCGAGAGTCTAAAAAGCGTGATGATGAGAATAAGCGTCGGAAACGTGCTAAGGTCGGTAGGCTTTGGCACGTAAACGGCGATAAGGATGATGAGCACCGAGATAGAGATGGAAAGCGCAAGAAAAAAGTCCAAAACCGCGCTAGGAAGCGGCACGATGATGATCGCTAGGATGGCGATTATGACGCCGACGATCGTGAGCCCCTTAAACCTTATGATAGGCTCTAAAAACGGTGCGACCAGGGTTAGGATATTGCGCTTTTGTTTTGCCAAAATTTACTTCTTGATTATATTTGCTAGCGTAATCGTATCTAAAAAATCGTCGATTTTAGACTGAAGCGCGCTAAACATCGGCCAAATTTGACACATTCCGCCCTTGCTGGAAGCACAGCTATCAGCCGAGATCGAGCACTCAAATACCGCCATTTTACGCTTTTCGGCGCTTTCGATTATTCTTTTTATACTGATTTCTTCAGGCTTTTGCGCGAGCATGAATCCGCCGTTTGCGCCCTTAAACGAAACCAAAATGCCCTCTCTGGCCAAATTTTGCAAAATTTTAGCCAAAAAGCTTTTTGATATCTCAAGCTCGCCCGACATCGTATCGACGTCCGAGGGAGCGTCTTTTTGCGCTATGTAAATCAGTGAAAGCAGCGCGTATTCGCTCGCTTTTGTCAAAAGCATAAATTCCCCTTAAATTTTTTGCGGATATTTTATTAAATTTTATCTGCAAATTTGATTAAATCAATATTTTTTAAAACAGGCGCCGCATTTTTTGATTTTTATGATATAATCGCCTTTTTTAATCTCACCAATCAGGAGGTCATTATGGCTTTGGATTCGGCTAAAAAAGCAGAAATTGTTGCGAAATTCGCTAGAAAAGAGAAAGATACGGGCTCTCCGGAAGTTCAGATCGCATTGCTAACCGCAAGAGTCGAGGAGCTAACCGAGCACCTAAAAATCTACAAAAAAGATCACTCGTCTCGCCTCGGACTACTTAAAATAGTCGGCCGCAGAAAACGCTTGATGAAATATCTAAAAGCTAAAGATTACGCAGCTTACACAAAAGTTATCGCTGAGCTAAATCTCAGAGATAAATAATCCTAAGCCCCGAATTTGGGGCTTTTCTTTCAAATTTTACTTCTTATTATTTTTCAAAATTTAACACATCAAATTTTATATTCATAAAATTTCTAGCGATAAAACTAAATTTATTCTACTTTTACATTAAATTTATTCAAATTTCCCAGCACGCAGCCAATCATGCCCAGAATTTACCCTTATAACCTTGAGCTAACTACACTAAAGTTATCTAAATAAATTTTTTTAACTCTACCCCTTGACAATTATCCGCTCAATGTTGTATAATGCGCCTAGCAATTTAAAGGAGAGAGTGCTAATATGATAAAGATGAGTAAGCGAGATCTGATACTTGATTCTATTATTCAAGCTTATCTTAGCGACAACGCTCCGATCGGCTCTAGCGAGCTTGGTTCGCGCATGGCGATGTCGATCCCGGCCTCTACGATAAGAGTTTATTTTAAAAAGCTCTCCGACGAGGGCGCAATCACGCAGTTTCACGTTAGCGGCGGCAGGATACCGACGGCTGCGACGATGAGAGATTATTGGCGAGCTAGGTTAAATTTTAATGAGACGCTAGATATCGCAAATCCTAGCCTATTAAAGTTGCTAAGCGATAAATTTGAAATTTACGCGATGGTTTTTGAAAGCAAAACCCAAACGCTAAACGAGGTCTTAAATTTAAACAATAGATTTTTGATTTTGAGCTTTAGCGAGGACGAGATCGCACTCAAATTTAACTCGAAGGTAGAGAAATTTTTGAGCAATCTCATCGGCATAGACCTCGATAGACTCGAGCTTACCTGTATGCAAGTGGGCCTAAACGAGCTAAGAAACAAGATAGCCGAGCTAAAGCGCACTAAAATTCGCTTTTTAGAAAACGAAAGGGTTGCGCTTGAAATTTTCGGAGAGAGTTTTAAAAACGCGCTAAGCCCTAGCTTTGAAATGGTTTTTGACTCAAATTTAGTCTTTTTCGGCGAGAACTACCTAGGTATGAAGCTGGGCGTAAATTTTGAGGGCAAAGAGGCTAAAATGCTTTGCGCGGGCAGTATTTATAATGATTACGAAAGATTTTTAAACAACCTAAAGGAGGCGGCATGAACGAGAATGAAAACGTGGAACTTGAGCAGCAAATCCCGTCAAATTTCGACGAGAGTATCAGCTTTGAGGGCCTAGACGCGAAGTACGTAGAGCTTCAAAAGCAGCTTGAGGAGCTAACGGACAAGTATTATAGAGCCAACGCGGACTTTGAAAACATCAAAAAGCGTTTCGAAAAGGAAAAAGCGGACATCGCGACGTATGCGAACGAGAAATTCGCGCGAGATCTGCTTCCTGTGATAGACGCGCTTGAGATGGCGGTAAATTTTGAAACCGAAGGCGACGAATATGCGACGAAAATCAAAGAAGGAATTTATATAACGATAGATCAGTTTAAAAAGTGTTTCGAAAAAAACGGTATCACGCCGATCGAAACCGAGGGCGAATTTGATCCGAATTTCCACAATGCCGTACTGCAAATCGATAGCGAGGACGTGGAAAAAGGAAAAATCGTGCAAGTGATACAAAAAGGCTATCTAATCAACGGCAGAGTTTTACGACCTGCGATGGTATCGATAGCAAAGTAAAATTTAAAATAAAAATTTAGTAAAAAGGATCAACAATGGCAAAAGTAATAGGCATAGACCTAGGAACGACGAATTCATGCGTGAGCGTGTATGAGAGAGGCGAAAGCAAGGTAATCCCAAACAAAGAAGGCAAAAACACGACTCCTTCGGTCGTAGCGTTTACCGATAAGGGCGAAATTTTAGTAGGCGATAGCGCAAAACGCCAAGCAGTAACCAACCCTGAAAAAACCATCTACTCTATCAAAAGAATAATGGGTCTAATGAGCAACGAGAAAAACGCACAGGAAGCTAAAGCTAGGTTGCCGTACCACGTCGTGGATAGAAACGGCGCGTGCGCTATAGAGATCGCGGGCAAGGTCTACACTCCGCAAGAAATCTCGGCCAAAGTGCTAATGAAGCTAAAAGAGGATGCGGAAAGCTACCTGGGCGAAACGGTCGTAGATGCCGTCATCACGGTGCCTGCGTACTTTAACGACAGCCAAAGAAAAGCGACTAAAGAAGCGGGAACGATCGCGGGACTAAACGTGCTTCGTATCATAAACGAGCCTACAGCGGCGGCTCTAGCCTACGGCCTAGATAAAAAAGAGTCCGAAAAGATCATGGTTTACGACCTAGGCGGCGGTACGTTTGACGTTACGGTACTAGAAACCGGCGATAATGTGGTCGAGGTTCTAGCTACCGGCGGTAATGCGTTTCTAGGCGGCGATGATTTCGATAACCGCCTAATCGACTGGCTAACGAGCGAATTTAAAAGCGACGCAGGCATCGATCTAAAAACCGATGTAATGGCTATGCAGCGCCTAAAAGAGGCGGCCGAAACGGCTAAAAAAGAGCTAAGCTCGGCTCAAGAAACGACGATAAATTTACCGTTTATCACAGCTGACGCTACGGGTCCTAAACACCTCACAAAGACGCTAACTAGGGCTAAATTTGAGGGCATGATCGAGGATCTGGTCGCTCAAACGATCACCAAGATAAACGAGGTCGTAAAAGATGCCGGACTTGACAAAAAAGATATAAAAGAAATCGTCATGGTGGGCGGCTCGACGCGCGTGCCTTTAGTTCAAGAAGAGGTCAAAAAGGCGTTTGGCAAAGAGCTAAATAAAAGCGTAAATCCGGACGAGGTCGTAGCTATCGGCGCGGCGATCCAAGGCGCCGTCATCAAAGGCGACGTGAAGGACGTATTGCTCCTAGACGTCACTCCACTAAGCCTAGGTATCGAGACTTTAGGCGGCGTGATGACGAAAATCATCGAAAAAGGCACGACTATCCCGGTTAAGAAAAATCAGGTATTTTCAACTGCCGAGGATAACCAAAGCGCCGTCACGATCCACGTACTACAAGGCGAGCGCGAATTTGCCCGCGACAACAAGTCTTTGGGTCAATTTAACCTAGAGGGCATCCCTGCCGCTCCTCGCGGAGTGCCGCAGATCGAGGTCGAGTTTGACATCGACGCCAACGGTATCCTAACGGTCTCTGCTAAAGACAAGGCTACCGACAAAGCCCAAAATATCACGATCTCAGGCTCAAGCGGTCTAAGCGAGGACGAGATCAACAACATGGTAAAAGACGCCGAGCTACACAAAGAGGACGACAAAAAGCGCAAAGACACAGTCGAGGCTCGCAACCAAGCCGACGCACTCGCGCACCAGACGCAAAAGAGCCTTGACGAGCTAGGCGAAAAGATCCCGGCCGAGGACAGAGAGCGCATCCAAAAGGCGCTGGACGAGCTAAAAGAGACTCTAAAAGACGAAAACGCGAGCAAAGAGCAGATCGACGCGAAGGTCAAAACTCTAAGCGAAGCCAGCCATAAGCTAGCTGAAGCGATGTATAAAAAAGACGGCGCTGCGGGCGAGCAAGCAAACGGCGGCAAGAAAAAAGACGACGACGTCATAGACGCCGAAGTCGAGTAAAAATTAGCCCTTGTTTCGGCGAGGGCTTTAAACATAAATTTAAGTTTAGCGTTGTCGCGCCCTTAAATTTGCCCCGCCCGTTAAATTTGACGGGCGGTTTTTTATAAATCTCTAAATTCATTAACTCAATTTTACCCAATCCAAATTTGACTTCATGTAGTTTTTGAACCGCTTGTTTTTGCAAATTTACCGCTTCGCCCGTAGATTAAATTTGACTCTCTTTCGACAATCCTTAATCAAAATCATCCATTTGGACGACTGATTTAAATATAATCAAACAAAAAAGGTCCTAAATGTATCTATTTTTCCTAATCATTCATATTTTGAGCGCCATCGCCTTCGTCGGCTACGTATTTTTCGACGTTTGTATATTTCCGTTTGCCAAAAAACACGTAGACGAGAGTACGCTCGCTCGCGTCAAAAAAGCCTACACCAAAGGCAGCGCGAAGGTGTTTGGCACGGCATTTTTACTCCTGATCATCAGTGGCATTTATATGGCAAAGGATTATTTTGGCGGCGAGAACGGATGGCTCGGTAGCTCGTTTCAAATTTTACTTGCGACCAAGATCGGCGTGCTAGGGCTAATGTGCCTAATCACGGCAATATCGCTCTTTTACGTCTATAAGCTTAAAAAGCCCGACCCCTTTGGCAAATACTCGCACGTTATCGCCCTTGTTTTGTGTGTCATAATGATAATCCTTGCGAAGGTAATGTGGAGGGTTTAGATAAATTTGACCGATTGATTTAAGGCGCGATTAGATCGCAAAAGTCGGAGTAAAAACAAAAGCATTTTAGCCGCCAAGGAGCGTAGCGGCTAAAAGATAAAAGCAGTTAAATTTAGCCCAAAAGCCTGTTAAACTGGCTTTGCAGGCTTGCGGTATTGTGCGCTTGAGCTAGGATTGCGGCGTTTGCTTGTAGGTCGTTTTGTTTAAAAGCGCTTAGATTTTTAGCGATGTCGTTATTTTGTAGCTGCGACTCGCTTTGTCTCAGCGCGACGTTTTTAGTTAGGCTTGCGTTGATGCCCGAGATGATGCCGTTTTGCGCCGCGCCGATCTCGCCTCGCAGAGCGTTTACGCTACCGATAAATTTACTCACGCTATCGCCGTTACTCACGTCTATACCGCTAAAATCGGGCGCGCTTAAATTTACGCTCGCCGTGCCGTTGCCGGTTAGGAAGCTCATCTGCCCGCCAAATACGTTCTTACCGTTAAAGCTCGCTTGCTGCGTGCTCTCTCTCATCGCGCCCACGAGCGCGTCCGCCTCGCTTTTTATCATCTTTTGCTGATCGGCGTTTAGGATGCCGCCGTTATACCTCACCGAGAGTTCGCCGATGCGGTCGGCGCTTTGCGTGATATTTGCTAGCGTAGAGTCGGCGATCTGTAGGATGCCGATAGCGTCGTTTGCGTTTGCGACGCCCTGCTCTAGCGCGGAGCTTTGGGAGCGAAGCGAGTCTGCGATAGCTAGATTTGCGCTGTCTATGCCGCTTAGAGCGCGCTGTGCGGAGATGTTATTTAGGGCTTTTGCGCTGTTATTTTGAGCTTGTTCTAGGTATTGATTGCTTAGGCTTGAGTTTGCGGAAAAATTTCCTAGTTTCATTTGCACTCCTTTTAAATTTGACCCGATTTTAGCGAAAATTTGATTAAAATTTGCTAGCGGCGAGCAAAACGTCAAATTTAAGCATTTAAAAATTCTAGCCGTAAATTTACCGTCTAAATTTTACCTTGCCGCGAGGTTTTGTCGCAGCTTCGTTTTTTACCGCTTTCGCGCGATTTCTATACTCGTAGGCTTTGCCTGCGATCGCCGCAAAGATAGCCACCGCTAAAAATATCCAAAGAACATACCTCTCTTCACCGTCATAGCTAGTAACCGCTTCAAAAACGAGCTCGCCTTGCGCCGGCACGAGCCGCCCCTCTTTTATCATCTTGCGGATCTCCGCGCCGCTTATGTTTTGTCCGCGCGGATCATACGGCCGCGTCAAGATCTCTATGGCGGTAGTGTCCGCGATCTCGTAAACGCTAGCGTCAATCATCTGCCCCGTCCCCATCGCGTCAAAGTAGTAAATTTTGTCGCCGTTTGCATAAACCGCGCCGTATACGCCGTTGCGCACAAGGCCTATTTTTCGCCACTGCTCGCTAGTTTCAAGCCTAAAAAGCTCCGTATGGCGCGAGCCTAACCGCCTGCCGCTTTTATTTCTATGCCACACTTCGCGGCTCTGCACGAAATAAGTCTGTCCGCCGCTGATAAAAACGCTACCCGCAAGCGGCAAAATTTCACCCGCAAACGGATCAGCCGCCGCGCGTTTTAGCTCGCCGCTTTCGCGCTCCCAAAAGTAAATCCCGCCCTTGCCGCGAAAAAGCAGATGATAGGCGTGCGCGCCGGAGACGCCAAACGGTAGCGAATAAGGCGCAAATTCGGGCGCAAACTCATGCTCATCCGCGTAAACTACGCCGCTAGCGGGCTCTAAAAGATAGTGCACGCTGCCAAAATACGCCACCTCGTGCAGTTCAGGGGTAAATTTTACCGCGAGCCGTGAGCCTTTAAAATAGACGTTTCGCCCGTCCGTGACGTAAAAATCGCTAGTTCGTCCGCGCGCGTCTTTTACGTATCTTAGCGCCCTAGCGTATGCGCCTTCTAGCTGCTTGCCCTCAAAATATACCATGGCGTTTCCGCCGCCATTAGCTGCATCTTCCGCCGCAAAGCCGAAATCCAAAACCCTAGTCAAATTTACGCTTGAAACGCGCTTTGTTTTATAAATATAGCTTTGCGGTTTATCAGCGCCCAGTATCGCGTACGCCGCGGTTTGAACCGCCTCGGCAAAAGCTCCTAGCTCGTAGTTTCTCTCGCCTGCGTCGCTGCAAAAATAACTAACCCGGCCGTCCGTTAAATATCCGTTTCCAATCGCCCTAACGCGCGTGGGATCAAGCCCGCTCATGGCTAGATTGCCGCAGTAGACGGCGCTTTCATCGGCGCCGACGTTTCGCCCGCGATAACCGCCTGACGCAAGAACCCTAAATTTATCCGCCCGCACGCCTTTTAGCTCAAATTTGCCTCCGCTTGGGATTAGCGCGTAAATTTTGCCCTGCTGCGTCGCGTAAAATTCGCTGCCGCCTATCTGGGTAAATTCGTTCTCCTCCTCGTAACTAGCGACGTAAACCATGAAAAATACCGTAAAAAGCACGCTAAAAAGCGCAAATAAGCAAAGTAGTATAGGTTTTTTATCTTTCAAAGTGCCGCCTATTTTTAGAAGCTCTGATTTTTAACGCCTCAAGGCAAATTTGAGCTCAAAATTTATACAAATTGTCTCAAAATTTTAAATTTTCCTATCGCATGGTACGCTAGCGACCAAACAAGGAAGCAAATACAAATAAGCCGAACAATATCGGTAAAATCGCGAATCTCAAATCTGCCCGTAATCAAAGAAAAAATCACTCCGCCCGCGATACAAAGAGCAAGAAGCGTCAGCGAGATAAAAACCGTAATGTTCATGATTTTTGCCGTCATGCTCTTTTTTTCGCTATTTTTAGCCAGGGTTTCAAGCAGGGTTATTCTATTTATAAAGCCGTCTCTTTCGTACTTTACGCGCACGAGGTCGCCCTGTTCCAGACTAAAATCCGTAGAAAAAACGCCGCTAAATTTAACCCCGTCCAGCTCAAAACTAGCGCCGATAAGCTCGTCTCGCTTAATCGTGCGTAAATTTAGAGCACTAACCCTGCCCGCTTTAGTTAATTTTTTCAAATTTGCTCCAAATTTTCGGCGATTTCTAAGACTTCAAAGTATTCGTTCTCTAACGTCTCTAGCTCGCTTTTTGCTGCTTCTAGGTCGTTATAAAGCGCGGTTAGGCCGATTTGCTGATAGATTTTAGGATCGCTAAGGCCCGCGTTTAGCTCTTTTATCTTGGCTTCTAGCGCGGCGATTTTCTCTGGGTGCGAGGATAAAATTTGCGTCTGCTTGTAGCTTAGTTTCGCGCTTGTTTTGCTCTTTTGCTTTTGCGCTTGCTCAGCCTCGCTTGCTAGGCTTTCTTCAAATTTACCAAGCTCGGCTAATTCGTCTTCTAGCTCAAGATAGACGCTGTACTCTTGATGCAGCACCTCTATTTGAGTGCCCTCAAAGGCCCAGAGCTTGTGCGCGATCTTATCGACAAAGTATCGGTCGTGGCTCACGATGATTATGGCGCCTTCAAAGCTTTGCAGATAGTCCTCAAGGATGTTAATAGTGGCGATATCAAGGTCGTTTGTGGGCTCATCTAGCACGAGCACATCGTACTCCTTGCTAAAAAGTAGCGCGAGCGCCACGCGGTTTTTCTCGCCGCCGCTTAGCACGCCCACGGGTTTATCGAGAAATTCTTTAGGAAATAGGAAATTTTTAAGGTAGCCGTAGACGTGCATATTTCGCCCGCGCACCATGACGTGATCGCCGCCGTTTGGGCAAAAGGTCTCGATGAGGCTCTTGTCGTCGTCTAGCGCGCTTCGCGACTGATCAAAGTATCCTACGCGCACCTCGCCGCGCCTAACTTCGCCGCTGCTAGGCTTTTCAAACCCGAGTAAAATTTTAATAAGAGTGCTTTTGCCGCTGCCGTTTCGTCCGACTATCGCGATACGCTCGCCTTGCAAAACGCGCGCGTTAAAATCCCTAAAAAGCTGCTTGCCGCCGATATTTTTGCTTAATTGCTTGATCTCAAAGAGCATCTTTTTGCGGTTTACGCTTTGAGTTTGATTAAAATTTTTACTCGCGCGCTCAAGCTCGAGCCTAACGCGGCGTATAACGCCCGGGTTTTTCTTTGCCTCTTCGCGCATGGCTAGCACTCGCTCTTTGCGCCCTTCGTTGCGTTTTAGACGCGCTTTGACGCCTCTGCGCAGCCACTCCTCCTCGGCTTTTAGCTGTTTTAGCAAAGTTTCGTGAGATTTGGCCAGGCTGGCTAGGATTTCCTCTTTTTTAGCTAGATAGTTCGCGTAACCGCCGTCAAACGACGCCAGCGCGCCATCCTCGATCTCGACGCTTCTAGTCGCTAGCGCGTCGATGAAATAGCGATCGTGCGAGATAAAAACTATCGTCTGACGTGAGCCTTTTAGCATATCTTCAAGAAATCTAACCATATAAACGTCAAGGTGGTTCGTAGGCTCGTCAAGTAGCAAAACATCGGGCTTTTTAAGTATCAGTGCGCCCAGAGCCACGCGGCGTATCTCGCCTCCGCTGAGGCTTGCGACAGCTCGGTTTTCGTACTCTTTTAGCTTAAACTCCTCCAGCACGCGCTCGATCTTGCGCTCGATCTGCCAGCCGTCTTTTGCCTCGATAAATTTGATTAGTTCATCTTGCCTCGCGTTTAGTTCTTTGTCGTGCGCATCGCGGCCGAGCGCTTCCAGTACCGCCGCATACTCGTCACGCGCATCAAAAATTTCTTTTAGCTCCAAATTTAGCGCGTCTTTTACGGTGGCCGCATCGTCAAATTTGGGATTTTGTGCGAGCATTTCTACTTTCACGCCGCCTTGCACGATACGCCTGCCGCTATCTGGCTCTAGAGAGCCCGCGACTAGCTTCATCAGCGTACTTTTGCCGCTGCCGTTTTTGCCGATGATAGCGATACGCTCGCGCTCGTTTACGCTAAGGCTTACTTTGTTTAAAATTTCATTGGGGCCGAATTTTTTACTAACGTCGATAAGGTCGATTAGAGCCACGCGCGCCCTTTAAAACGAGATATGCATGCTAAGTGCGATGATACAAAGCGTAAGCGCCATCGGCACGTATATATATCTGCCCGTAAAATACCAAAACGCGCCTTGCTTTTTTGCCGCGCCAGTGTTGATCTCGTCCATGATCTCTTCTTTTTTGATAACCCAAAACCACGACACCGCGCCGATCACCGCGCCGATAGGGATGATATAGATCGACACGAAATCCATCCACGGCCCCCAGCTAGTTATGGCCTCCATATTTACGCCGATACCAAAGCATATTATGCAAAGCGCGATTAGTACGACGCCGCGCTTTAGCTTAGGAAATTTGTGCATTATTGACTCGGCGACTGCTTCGAACATATTTTGCAGAGAGGTCACGCCGCCAAAAATCACCGCCGTAAATAAAATAATCGCGAAAATTTGACCGCCAGGCATGTCTTGTAAAATTTTAGGCAGCGTTACGAAAAGTAACCCAGGCCCCGCCGCAGGATCCATGCCGTAAGCAAATACCGCAGGCAGCATAACAAGCGCCGCCGTCATCGCCGCGATCGTATCAAAGATCGCCGTCTTTTGCGCGCTGTCGACGACGTCTTCGTCCTTTGAAAGATACGCACCGTAGACGATCATACCAGAGCCCGTGATAGATAGCGAGAAAAAGGCCTGTCCCATCGCCGTTACCCACACCATAGGATCGGCTAGCTTGCCCCAGTCGCTGTGAAAGACGAATTTATACCCGCCAAACGCTCCGTCTAAAAACGCCACCCTGATAGCTAGGATAAAAAATAGCACGAAAAAAAGCGGCATCATGATTTTGTTTGTCTTTTCGATACTGTGTGCGCCGAAAAATAGCGTAAATAGCGTGCCCGCAACGACGATAAAGTGAAACGGCACGACCGAATAGGACGAAAGCGCAAAGGACTCGAACCAAGTGTTCGTATCCACCGTCATCAGCGAGCCCGTGATCGCCTGAAATAGCGCCTTTAAAACGTACGCGATGATGACTGCGTAGCCGATAGCGATACACATCGAGCCAGCCAGCGGTATCCAGCCTAAAATTTTACCGAAAGTGCCCCAGTTTCGGCTCTTCCACGCGTATTCGTATGAGCCTAGCGTACCGGTTTTGGCGCGTCTGCCGATAGCGTACTCAGCAGAAAGTCCGACATAGGAAAATATCGCGACAAAAAACAGATAAACGAGCAAAAACGCGCCGCCGCCGTTCGTACCGACCTTATAAGGAAATCCCCAGACGTTGGCCATACCGATAGCCGAACCCACGCAAGCGATGATAAACGCCCAGCGTGACGTGAAATTTGTTTTGTGCATTTGATATCCGTTTAGATTAAATTTTCTCAATTATACTTGATTAAGCTAATAAAAAGATTATGCCCGCTCGCCCGCAAAGCACGCCGCTCCGCCTTAAAACGCTTTAAATTTATATTTGGATATAATCGCGAGTTATCTAAAATCCACGTTACAAAAGAGAATTTATGAATTTATCGCTCAAAAAGCTCACTATCCCGATATTTTTAGATATGTTTTTGCACTTCGTTACGCTCATCATAAACACCTACATGGTGACGAAAGTCAGCGTCCATCTAGTCGGCGCCATGGGTGCTGGCAACCAGATAATGGATCTTTTTATGACCATTTTTAGCTTCCTTAGCGTGGGCTGTTCGGTCGTGGTCGCGCAGGCTCTAGGCGCGCGAAATCACAACCTAGCCAAACGCGTCGTACACGCCAGCATCACGTTTAACACGATCATCGGGCTTGGCAGCGCGGTTTTTATTTACTTTTTCGGATTTGAAATTTTAGAGCTTTTAAACGTCCCGCAGCAACTTAGACAGGAGAGTTTTGGCTACCTGCACATGCTAGGCGTAGCGCTTGCTTTTGACGGTATCGGCATGGTGCTAGCAGCCGTGCTTCGCGTCTACAACTTCGCCACCGCCGTTATGCTAGTTTCCCTACTCATGAACGTCATCACCCTTTGCGGCAACGCCATCGCGCTTTTTGGCTGGCTAGGACTGCCAAACTACGGCCTCTACGGCGTCGCGGTTTCGACCGTCGTGGGGCGTCTAGTGGGCGTTATCGTACTATTTTTGATACTGACTCGCTACGCCAAAGTCAAAATTTTCTTTAAACGTCTATTTAGCCTGCCGTTTGCGATCTTGCGTAAAATTTTATCCGTCGGGCTTCCGAGCGCTGGCGAAAATTTGCTCTGGATGGCGCAGTATATGGTGGCTTTCGGCTTTGTAGCGAGCATGGGCGAGGCTAGCCTAAACGTGCAGACCATTTACTTTCAGATCACGCTTTTAATCCTACTTTGCGGAGCCAGCATCAGCGTGGCAAACGAAGTCATCGTCGGTCACCTAGTCGGCGCGATGAGATTTGACGAGGCCTACTCGCGCACTTTCCGCGCGCTTCGTATCGGCTTTATCGCGACTCTAGCGGTGGTTTTGGCGGCGTATTTTGCCAAATTTGAGATCATGGAGCGGTTAAATTTGACCGAGGAGCTAAAGGCTGTCATGCTGCCGCTTTTTACCCTTTCTATCGCGCTTGAGACAGGACGAACGTTTAACATCGTCATCGTAAACGCCCTGCGCGCGAGTGGGGATGCTAAATTTCCGCTGATGACTGGCGCGGTGTTTATGTGGGGCGTGAGCCTGCCGCTAGGATACTATCTAGGCATCGTGCAGGGCATGGGTATCATCGGCGTTTGGATCGGATTTACCGCCGATGAGTGGCTGCGCGGTCTTGTTAATACGTGGCGCTGGAGAAGCAGAAAATGGCAGTCAAAACGCCTCGTGTAAAAACCGTTAGCGTAAAATGCGGCGAATTTGACGTCGCGCTAAATTTTAAAAAAGACGTAAAAACAACTCGCCTAAAGGTCGCCAAATCAGGCGAAATCTCGGTCTCGCTGCCCTTTTACGCTGAGCAAAAATATGCGCTAGAGTTCGTGCAAAAACACTACGAATGGCTAAAATCGGCTCACAAGAAGACGCTAGCAAATTTGCCGCGCGAGGACGAGTTTAAGCTACTAGGCGAGGTTTACCGCATAAAATTCGAACCGAATTTAAAAGGCGTAAATTTGATACGTTTTACAAGCGACTCAGGAGTTTTTGACGGCTTAAATTTGAGCTCAGAGGGGCTAGACCCGCACCTTTACGGCGCTAAATTTGACGGCAAATTTGACGGGATTAAATTTAACGCGCAGCCTAGCGAGGTTAAATTTGCTAGCGCGGACGGACGTAAATTTGACGGCGAAATTTACGCCGCGAGTTTAGCTGCGCTAGAAAACTACAAAAAAGCTTTTGCGAGGCGTATTTACGGGCATTTTATAGCTAAATTCGCTCCTACCGTAAACCGAAAAATAAACCGCGTCGTCGTGCGCAAAATGACCACTCGCTGGGGTAGCTGCAACTCGCGCAAAGGCTATATAAATTTAAGCCTAAATTTGATCAAAAAAGCCCCCGAGCTAGTCGAATACGTCGTGCTTCACGAGCTTACCCACCTGATCTACCCCCACCATCAAAAAAGCTTTTATGACTTCATCGTAAAGCTCATGCCTGATTTCAAAACGCGGGAACAACGGCTAAACAAAAAATAATTTTAAATATGCTAAAATAGAATATTTTTAATTTAAAGGGAGATAATGAAAAAACTTCTAATGCTAGTCGCCGCGGTTTTTGCTCTGGGCGGCGATTTTGAGGACGGCGTCAAAGCCTATGAGAGCTCTCAATTCGTAACGGCTCGCGAAAAATTTGCGGCCGCCTGCGACGCTAACAATGGCCTAGCCTGCGCAAAACTAGGCGCGCTTTATCAGCTGGGCAAGGACATTTTGCCGGACGGTCAAAAAGCGCTTGAGCTATATGAAAAAGGCTGCGAGCTTGGCTCAAAAGAGGCCTGCTCGGGCGCCGGCGGGATATACGTGTCTAGCGACAAAGAAAAAGCGCGCGCGCTGCTAAATAAAGGCTGCGAGCTTGGCGACGGCTTTTCGTGCGCGACTGCGGGATCGTATCTGCTAGAGGAGAAAAAATTTAAAGAGGCCTACGCTCTTTTTGAAAAAGCGTGCAAGATAGGCGATAGCCTCGGATGCCAATTCGCAAGCGATCTAAAACGCTCAAAAAGACTTTAATTTTCCTTACTCGGGTTAAATTTAGCAATCAAATTTGACCCGATTTTATCTTTCTTTCCCACTACAACGCCAACTTAAATTTACAAAATGCAAAACAAAAAAACTAGGCTAAATTTTAAGAGATAGTAACGGTCGCAGAATAAAAAAGCGCAGGCTTTAAGCGCCTACGCCGACTCTCTTTTCCGCTTTATTTTGTATCCACTGAAACGCAAATAACGCCGCGTAAAGCGACACGCCGATCGCGTAAGAAACGTATTCGTTTGGGATAAACGGGATGTACTTGGCGCACATATTAGGCACCAAAGTTAGCGGCACTACGCACAAAAGTAGCGCGCGCTCGAGCATGCTTACGCGTTTAACGAAATACCCTTGAAGCGCCGAAGAAAAGGCAAACATACCCACTAGCGCCGTACCGAAAATCAGCGCCATCTCGAGCGGATTTGTTATCCACACTATGCCTTTGGCATCGTTCGGGTTGGCCGAGTTTACACTCTCTATCAAAAGCAGCTTGTTGTTAAACACGAACGAAAACGGCAAAATCGTCGTGCGCAGGTCGTAGAAAAAGCCCTGCACGCCCACGGTTACCGGGTTTGCTTTGGCGATACCGGCCGCAGCGTATGCCGCGATGCCGACCGGAGGCGTATCGTCGGCTAGAATACCGAAGTAAAAGACGAAAAGATGCACCGCGATGGCCGGTATGAGAAAGCCGTTTTTGTGCGCCAAAAACAAAATCACCGGCGCGACTAGCGAGCTAACGACGATATAGTTTGCCGTCGTCGGCAAGCCCATGCCTAGTATCAGTGACATTATCGCCGTGAGAAATAAGATCAGCACGATGTTGTTTCCGGCTAAATTTTCCACGACTTCAGATAGCACTTGACCGACGCCCGTTAGCGAGATCGAGCCAACGATGATGCCGGCTAGACCCGTAGCTATCGCGATCGTAGTCATGCTTTTAGCCGCCGTCACCATCGCCCAAAATATATCCGCAAAGCCTATAATAAAGTCCTCTTTGCCGATGTCCTCGCCGTGAGCTATCTTTCTGACCGGCTCTTGGAAAAGGATGATCAAAAATAGCACGCAAATAGCGTTAAAAGCCGCCGAAATCGGCGATTCGTTTGCGATTAACAAGGTATAGAGCAAAACCAAAATCGGGATAAGATAGTGCAGACCGCTCACGAAAATTTTAAGCTTAGATATACCGGCGCCCTGCTCCATGCCTTTTAGCCCGAGCTTACAGCTCTCAAGGTGCACGATGAAAAACAACGACAAATAGCACACGAATGCCGGAATCACGGCCGCGATCATGACGTTTGTGTAGCTAAGCCCCAAAAACTCGGCGATGATAAATGCCGCCGCGCCCATGATAGGCGGCATCAGCTGTCCGTTTACGCCTGCGGCCACCTCGATCGCGCCTGCTTTGGTGCTAGTTAGACCCGCCTTTTTCATCAGCGGGATCGTAAATGTTCCAACCGTTACGACGTTTGCCGTGGAGCTGCCGCTCACCATGCCAGTTAGTCCTGACGCGATAACCGAAGCTTTCGCCGGTCCGCCGCGAAATTTACCAAGCAAAGCAAAGGCTAAATTTATAAAGTACTGCCCCGCTCCCGCGCGCTCCAAAAGCGAACCGAACAAGACGAAAAGATAGATAAAACTCACGCTAACGCCAAGCGGCACGCCAAAAACGCCCTCGGTCGTAAGATACATGTGGCCGGCGAGTTTGTTTAGGCTAGCGCCCTGGTGCGCGATGATGTCCGGCATGTATTGACCGAAATAATCATACGCCAAAAATATCGCTGCGATGATAGGAAGTGCCGGGCCGATGATCCTGCGACCCGCCTCAAACAGCACGACCACGGCGACGCAGGATACGGCTATATCAAAGCTCGTGTAGTCTCCGGGACGCTGCGCTAGAGCGTAAAACTCTATGAGCGGGTAGAGTGCGGCTAGCGTACCCAAAACGCAAAGCGCGATGTCGTAAAACGGCAGGCTGGAGTGGGCTTTTTTGTGAATTTTAAGCGGATAGAGCAAAAACAGCAAACAGATAGCAAAAGCAAGGTGCGCCGAGCGCGACATCGTCGTGTTCATCGGAAAATACGCGATATAAAGCTGAAAAACCGACCACGCAAAGCAGATGATGCTCGTAAAATAAATATAAAAGCTCGAGTTTATCTCGCGCGTCTTTACCTCGACGAATTCCTCCTTTTCCTGCGCCGGCTCAGTGTTTGTTCGTGTATCGTTTAAATTTTTATCCATATTTGCTCTTTTCTTGACCTTCTTAAATTTTCTAAAATTCGGCGATATTACCCGCGTAAACCGGGGCTTTGATTTTTCAAATTTGACCTACTTTTCCAGCGCCTCAAAATTTGCTTACAAATTTAACCTCACGCCGTAAAGATACGGGTTTTGCAAACGGCAAAAAAATCAGCCGAAAATTCGCGCATGAGCCAAATCTAAAATTTGACGCTTGATACGGCTAAAGTAAACTCACTGCCCAAAAACAAGCTAGCAAAGCGTCAAATTTTAAATCCTCAAAAACTAAAAACAAGCCTTTAAATTTAAAAAGCAAGCCGCGCAGGTCAAATTTAACCCACGCGGCTAAGCTGGTTTATTTTATTATGCCGGCTTTTTTAAACTCAGCCTCAGCAGCCGGGTGCAAAGGTGCAGAAAGCCCCTCTACTAGGCTCTCTTTGGTAACCGATGCGAGTGCGGGGTGCAGGCTCTTATACTCGTCGAAGTTATCCAAGATAGCCTTTACGACCGCGGCCACCGCAGTGTCGCTCATGCCCTTGTCGGTTACTAGTACGGCTTTAACGCCGATACTTTTTACGTCGTGATCCACGCCCTCATAGGTGCCTTTTGGTATCGTGCCTTTGGCAAAATACGGCATCGCAGCTATCATCTTATCGACCTGCTCGCCCTCGATGTTCACGATGTCGATAGGTAGCGAGTTTGCCGCGTCGGTGATGTTGGCCGTCGGGTGGCCGACCATGTAGAAGTAGCCGTCGATTTTCTTATCTTTTAGCGCGTGCGGGCATTCGCCAGCAGTTAAAACGCCGTGATGTTTTAGCTTTTTCTCGTCAAAGCCAAATGCCTTAAACACGCCAAGCGCGGTCATTTCATTGCCGCTGCCAGGGTTACCGACGTTGATCGCTTTGCCCTCAAGGTCGTTTATCGAGCCGATGCCGCTTGATTTTGAGACGACGAATGCGAGAAGTTCAGGGTAGATCGAGACGACCGCGCGCAGATTTTGATCGCCGTTTCCGTCAAATTTGCCTACGCCGTTAAATTTATCATAAACCACGTCACTTTGGACGAAGCCGAAATTTAGCTCTTTTTTTAGCACGTTATTTACGTTGTAGACGGAGCCGCCGGTTGATTGCACCGAGCATTTCATTTGCGGGTCTTTATTTACGAGGCGACATATTGCTCCGCCGACCGGATAATACGTGCCAGTCATCGCTCCCGTACCGATAGATACGAACTCCTTTGCGCCCAGCGCAGACGCGAAAAGCAACCCGGCTAATGCCAAAGATGTAGTTTTCATTTAACTTCCTTTCAAAGAATTTTTCTGATTTTACTCTCAAAATCCGCATTTTGCGTATAAATTTCACTCTTTTTGCGAGCTTTTTCAAAAATTTGCGACTATTTTACACACTTTAGCCTTAGAAAAATATTTCTTAAGGTAAAATTTATATATTTTTTACAAGCGAAGTGAAAATCGTATTTTTTATGTGGTTTTATTTTTAAATTTTACCGACCGAGACTTGCGCCTTTACGATGCTAAATTTGGGTTGCAAGTTGGATTTATTTGTGTGGAGTTTTAAATGTTAGCATTTTCAAGGTGAGGGTCTCGGTGACTCAAATTTGTAAATTTGACTACAAGAAGTCAAGGCGAAGTGTCGTGAGATGATTTTTGGGGTTGTGCGGTAAAATTTTGGCGAAGATAGAACGCGTAGTTCATCGAGCCAAAATTTTACAAACTCCGCAAAAAGCGCTCGCGAGACGAGCCATAATAAGACGAAGTATTTTTGTTCTAGACGAGGCGCTTTTAAATTTGGCGATGGGAGTTACCTCGTCGGTAATGACCGAGCCAAATTTCAAAGCCTCTGATTGCAGTTGCGACCACAAGGGAAGCAAAGCGAAGTATAGGGCAAAAAGACAAGCCTCAGTCGATAAATCTTTTTGTTAAATTTGCATACGCATCTATCCTTCTATCTCTCAAAAACGGCCAAATCCTGCGAACTTCTTCGCTTCTGGTCATATCGATCTCTACGATATGGCACTGCTCGCTCTGGCTATCGGCGCGAAAAAGCTCCTCGCCCTGCGCGCCGAAAACAAAACTGTTGCCCCAAAATTTGATCCCGTCCATCACCCCGCTCTCGTCCTTTTCAAAGCCCACGCGGTTTACGGCGATTACGGGTAGGCCGTTTGCGACCGCATGCCCGC
Organism: Campylobacter massiliensis; assembly: GCF_014253065.1. Taxonomy (NCBI): domain Bacteria; kingdom Pseudomonadati; phylum Campylobacterota; class Epsilonproteobacteria; order Campylobacterales; family Campylobacteraceae; genus Campylobacter; species Campylobacter massiliensis. Next base: position 495,114 of record NZ_JACLZK010000001.1, on the reverse strand, counting down.
GCTGTACGGCGACCCACGCCTCTAGCTGGCGCGATTTTTCCTCTTCCTCGTCGCTCTCGAACCAGCCGATCGCGGTCGGATAGATGAGTAGCTTCGCGCCGCGCAGAGCCATGAGGCGCGCAGCCTCGGGATACCACTGATCCCAGCACACCAAAAGCCCGAGCCTGCCTACGCTCGTATCTATGGGCTCAAAGCCGATGTCGCCCGGAGTAAAGTAAAATTTCTCGTAAAAGCCCGGGTCGTCGGGGATGTGCATTTTGCGGTATTTGCCCGCGACGCTGCCGTCTTTTTCGAAGACGAACGCGGTGTTGTGATACAGCCCGTCAGCGCGCTTTTCAAAGAGCGAAGTAACAAGCACGACGCCGTTTTGCCGCGCTACCTCGCCCCAAAATTTGACGTCGTTTTCCCAGCCCTCGGCAAGATCAAAAAACCTCGTCTCCTCGCTCTGGCAAAAATACTGCGTCTGGTGCAGCTCCTGAAGCACGACTAGCTCCGCCCCGCCGCCGCTAGCTTCGCGTACGAGCTCGAGCGTCCTTTGCACGGTCGCGTCTTTGGTGCCGTGAAATTTTTGTTGGATTAGCGCTACTTTCATATTTTTCCTTACGATTTAAAATTTCAAAATTATATCAAAGCGGGGATAAATTAGGGCTTGAACGGCCGGCCGGCAAGCTAAATTTTGCCGCTCTGCCAGCTTATAAAATTTGCTTCAGCCTCTCAAGCAAGCCCGCGCAAGAGCGCGAAACATCGTCGTAGCACCGCTCAAAATCGCGGGTGTAGTATGGATCGGCGATTATTTTGCCGCTTGAGGCCTCGCTAAATTCGAGCAGGAATTTTACTTTTTCGTCAAATTTAGCCTCAGCACCGAATTTGCGCTTTAGGGTCCTTAAATTTTCATCGTCCATTATCAAGATAAGGTCGCTGTTATCAAAATCTTTTTGCGTTATCAAGGTTGCTTTATGAGGCGTCACGGGCACGCCGTTTTGCTTCAAAACCCGCACCGTCTCGTAATACGGCGGCTCGCCTATCTCGTCCTCGTGCGTGGCGCGCGAGTCGATACTAAGGCGCTCTGCCAAACCCGCCTTTTCGCTCAAATTTTGCATAACCGACTGCGCCATAGTCGAGCGGCAGATATTTCCGTGGCAAACGAATAAAATTTTCATATTTTTCCTTTGATTTAGCATTCGCACGAGCCGTTTTGGTCGTCGCACGGATCAAGATGCGTAGTGATTTGCCACTCAAACTCGCCGTATTTAGCCCTGATAGCGGCCTCTATCTCGTCTGAAATTTTGTGCGCGTCGTAAAGCGAAATTTCGCGGTTAAAGACTAGATGAACCGCGACGTAGCAGATGTTTGCGCTCTTTCTGGTAGCCAGTCCGTGATAGCTTGCTATCTGAGGGCGCGAGCGGATTATCTCTTCGATTTGCGCCGTTATCTCGGGATCTAGCGCTCGGTCTAGCAGTACGCCTACGCTTTCTTTCATCAAATTTATCGCGCTAACGGCGATGTAGCCGCTAATTACTATACCAAAAACGGCGTCTATCGCGGCAAATCCCGTAAATTCGACCAAGATAAGCGAGGCGATAACGGCTAGGTTGCTAAAAAGGTCGCTTTTATAGTGCAGCGCGTCGGCTCTAACGATCAAATTTCTCGTGCGGCGAGCGACGCGGGAAAGGTAGGCGACCAGTAGCCCCGTAACCGCGACCGATAGCGCCATCGCATAGAGCGAAAAAGCCGTATCTACGGGCGCTTGCTCCGTTTGTAGCTTACGCACGCTCTCATAAAATATAAACGCACCAGCACCCACGATCAAAACGCCCTCAAACATCGCCGCAAGCGCTTCTAGCTTGGCGTAGCCGAAGTTAAATTTAGCATTGGGCGCAGCTTGGGATTTACGGATAGCGAAGAAATTTAGCGCGGAAACTAGCAGGTCAAGCATCGAATCGATCGCCGAACTAAGCACCGCCACCGAACCGCCGATCAAACCCGCGGCAAATTTAACCACAGCTAGCGCAAACGCCGTCACGCCCGCGACTATCACGGCTCTACGGCCTAAAATTTCATTTTGCCTTTTTATGCCGGCATCGTTTAGCTGCATTTAGATTTCGCTTTCGCTTCTTGCGCCTACAAATCTATTCTGCGAGGAACAATGCAGCGAGCCGTTTTGACGTACAAAAACAAGCGAATCTACGCCGATTATCTTACGATCAGGCAGCTCCCGTGCCAGTCGCTCAAGCACGATTTTATCGTTATCATCATTGTATGTCGGTACGATCACGGCGCCGTTTATAAAGATAAAATTCGCATACGTGCAGCCAAGCCTCTTGCCGCCGTAAAATTTAGCCTTCGGAAGCGGTAACGGCACGAGCTTAAAACCCGTATTTTCAAGCTCTTTTTTCATCGCGGCGAGTTCCTCAAAATGCTCGTCGTTTGGATCGTCGCAAGAGGCGTATGCGATGGTATCAGCAGCGATAAAGCGCGCCAGCGTATCGACGTGGCTGTCGGTGTCGTCGCCCTTTATAAAGCCGTTTTTAAGCCACACTATGCGCTCAAGGCCGAAAAGCTCCTTAAGCCGCGCTTCGATCTGCTCTTTGTTTAGATGAGAGTTGCGATTGTCGTTTAGCAGGCACTTCTCGGTCGTTAGTAGCGTGCCGTGCCCGTTAAAATCGATACTGCCGCCCTCAAGCACGAGATCGATACTTCGCAAATCGCTTTTAAAACGCTTAGCTAGCTCCAAATTTACGGCATTATCCTTCGAGCTTTTAAATTTACCGCCCCAAGCATTAAATTTGAAATCATAGCTGACGATTTTAGCGCCGTCCTCTACGTCTATCATGCCGTAGTCGCGTATCCACGTATCATCGGTATCGATTTTTACGAACTCTACGTTATCAAATTTAGCAAATCGCTCCGCAAAAATCCTCTCCTCAGGGCAGATCAAAACGACCTTTTGAAACGGCACGATAGCTGCCATAAGCCTCTCGTAAGCGTCTAAAATTTCGCCCAGATACGGCTTCCAATCGGTGTTTTCGTGCGGCAACGATAAAAATATCAGCTCTTGTTTTTCCCACTCTGCAAACGCTCTCAAATTCGTCCTTTATTTAAATAATTTCTATCAAAATTTAGAGGTTATGATACCTTTTGCAAGCTTAAATTTTAAAATAAATCATACAAAATTAGTTTTAAATTTAGTTTGCTTTCGCTACAATCTCGCGAAATTATCAAAAAGAAGCTAAAAAATTTATGGATTTTGAGTTTATAAAAGAATTTGCGCCGATGTTCGTAAAAGCGGGCATTTTCACCGTCAAGCTTTCGCTTTACGGCATCTTGCTATCGCTTGTTATCGGCATATTTTGCACGCTGGTTAAATTTTACAAAATCAAGCTCCTAACGCCAGTCGTAAACGGCTACATCGAGGTTTCTAGAAACACGCCGCTACTTATACAGCTTTTTTTCCTCTACTACGGACTTAGCAAATTTGGGCTAAATTTGAGCGCTTTTACCTGCGCGGTCGCGGGACTTGCGTTTCTTGGCGGTAGCTACATGGCGGAGAGTTTTCGCCTTGGCTTTGAGGCGGTGAAAAAGACGCAGATCGAGGCCGCGCTCAGCGTCGCGCTCACGCAGGGGCAAATTTTACACTACGTTATCTTGCCTCAGGCTTTTAGCGTTTCGATCCCCTCTATCGCGGCTAACGTCATCTTTCTCATCAAAGAAACCTCGGTCATCAGCATCATCGCCCTGCCCGATCTGGTCTATGCGACCAAGGACATCATTGGGCTTTATTATATGACCGACGAGGCGCTTTTTATGCTCGTCGTTAGCTATTTGATTATCATTTTGCCGATATCTTTGGTCTTATTTTGGCTTGAAAAAAGGATGAGAGTTGGACGGAGTTAGTATTTTATTCGACCCGCTGGTCTTAAAGCGGCTGATTTTCGAGGGGCTGTGGATGAGCGTGCAGATTTCAGCCATCTCGATCGTCATCTCTCTCGTTTTAGGCACGTTTTTGGGCGTGGCTATGGGCTCAAAAAACAAATTTATCTTTTTCGTGCTAAAAATTTGCCTCGAGATCGTACGCATAATGCCCCAAATCGTCTGGCTATTTTTGTTTTACTACGGCGCGAGCAAGGCTTTTGGGCTTGATATTTCCAAATTTAACGCCTCGCTTATCGTATTTAGCTTGTGGGGCGTGTTTGAGATGATGGATATCGTGCGCGGCGCGATCGTCTCGATACCGCGACATCAATTTGAGAGCGCGGCGGCTCTGGCGCTTAGCAAGACTCAAATTTATCTTTACGTCGTGATCCCGCTAGCCACGCGCCGCCTAGTGCCTGCCGGCGTAAATTTACTAAGTCGTATCATCAAAACCACCCCGATCGTCGCTCTCATCGGCATGCCAGACCTGCTAAAAGTCGGACAGCAAACGATCGAAGCCGCAAGCCTAACCGCCAACCCGACCGTGCCGTTTTGGATATACGGCTTTATATTTTTATTATATTTTCTCGTCTGCTATCCTATCTCAAAACTATCCAAGATACTTGAAAACAGATGGGCATAAGGAATCAAATGAGCGAAATTTTAAAACTCTCGAATTTAAGCAAATCTTACGGCGACTTGCAGGTGCTAAAAGGCATCGACCTTAGCGTCAAAAACGGCGAAGTAGTCGTGATCCTAGGGCCCTCGGGCTGCGGTAAAAGCACGACTCTGCGCTGCATAAACGGCCTTGAGCCCTTTGACGGCGGACAGATAGAGATAGCCGGCGAAAAGATCGACAAAGACTACAAAGACTGGATCAAAATCCGCCAAAAAGTTGGCATGGTTTTTCAAAACTACGAGCTATTTGACCATATGAACGTCATCGAAAATATCGTGCTAGGCCCCGTAAAAGCGCAAAAAAGAAGCCGCGAAGAGGTCGAAAAAGAGGCCGAGGCATGGCTGGAAAAAGTTGGCCTAAAACATAAAAAATACGCCTATCCAAAGGAGCTTAGCGGCGGGCAAAAGCAACGCATCGCTATCGTGCGCGCGCTTTGCATGAGGCCCGAGATCATGCTATTTGACGAGATAACGGCCTCGCTGGATCCAGAGATAGTGCGCGAGGTGCTAGACGTCGTCATAAACCTCGCAAAAGACGGCATGACGATGCTAATCGTAACTCATGAGATGGGCTTTGCTCGCTCGGTGGCGAATCGCATCGTCTTCATGGATGAGGGCAAAATCGTCGAGGAAAGCGAGCCCGAGGCCTTTTTCACGCATCCAAAAAGCGAACGCGCGAAGAAATTTTTAAATTTATTTTCGTTTTAAGAGGTTTTAAATTTGATCTTTTTAGGCTAAATTTGAGAGCTTTTCGTCAAATTTAGCTTTTAAAATCTTGCGTATTTATGATTTAAACAACTCAAATTTACTCAAAATAACCCGCGCAAATTTAATCCTCTAGCCGTTTCTTAAATCTAAAATTAAATTTATAAATTTATTTTGAGTAAATTTTACACTCCATTTTAAATTTAGCGTTACGTTTTTAAACAAAATTTGATTTTTCTCTGGGCTCGCCGTCTGAAAAACTACAAATTTAGTCGCATTTTAGTCAAGCTTTTGTATATTTTGCGCACTTTATTTTAAAGGAGAAAGAATGAGAAAACTTCTGTTTTCATTTTTGGCAACATTCGCCGCCGTCTTTCTAACGGGTCAGGCTAATTTGCAGGCTGCCGAAGCTGACGCTTTGGCTAAAATCAAAGAGCGCGGATACGTGCGCGTGGGCGTCTTTAGCGACAAACCGCCGTTTGGCTACGTCGATAAAGAGGGCAAAAACCAAGGCTACGACATATACTTCGCCAAACGTATCGCAAAGGATCTGCTGGGCGACGAGAGCAAGGTTAAATTTGAGCTCGTAGAAGCAGCAGGCCGCGTAGAAGTGCTAGTAGCCGACAAGGTCGACATCACTTTGGCAAATTTCACCAAAACCCCTGAGCGTGCTAGAGTAGTTGATTTCGGGCTTCCGTATATGAAGGTGTCGCTTGGCGTAGTTAGCCCGGACGGCGCGGTCATAAAAAGCGTGGACGAGCTAAAAGGCAAAAAACTAATCGTCAATAAAGGCACGACCGCAGACGCGTATTTCACAAAAAATCACCCTGATATCGAGCTTATAAAATACGACCAAAACACCGAAACCTTCGCCGCCCTGGTCGACAAAAGAGGCGTGGCACTAGCGCACGATAACGCGCTGCTTTTTGCATGGGCTAAAGAAAATCCTGGCTTTACCGTCGGTATCGAGGCCTTAGGCGAGGTCGACGTCATCGCACCTGCGGTTAAAAAGGGCAACAAAGCGCTGCTTGAGTGGCTAAATAACGAGATCGTAGAGCTTGGCAAGGAAAATTTCTTCCACAAAAACTATGACGCTACGCTAAAACCGATCTACGGCGATAGCGTAAATCCAGAATCTCTCGTCGTTGAAGGCGGGAAGCTATAAAACCCAGAGTCGGAAGAAATTCCGACTTTTTTTTCTTCAAATTTTTACTACCGCCTATCAATTTGAGCCAAAATATCTTTCCAAATTTAAAGCAGTCATCACATCTAAATGTGTTTCTGTTAACCATAAATCATCTCAGCTGTTTGAGTGGCAATCCGTAGTCTAGCTTGCACCCTTGCGCATCAAAACCACCTTAAAGGTCTTTATAATTATCACTATATCATTCCAGATGCACCAGTTTTTCATATACCACGCATCCATCTGGGCACGCATACCAAAATCCACATCGCTTCTGCCGCTAACTTGCCAAACCCCCGTGATACCAGGCATCACGCCCAAGATCAGATCGGCATATTTGCCCATATCTTTTTTTTCATACTGCGCGCATGGACGAGGGCCGACGATACTCATTTCACCCTTTAAAACATTGATAAGCTGAGGAAGTTCGTCAAGCGAAGTTTTTCTCATGAAATCTCCAAATTTCGTTATCCTAGGGTCGTTTTTATATTTATGATACTTTTTAAAATACTCCACTTCTTGCGGATTTTTTTCGAGATATTTTTTTAAAATTTCATCTCCGTTTTCTCTCATTGAGCGAAATTTTAGACAGCCAAAAAGCTTACCGTTTAATCCCATTCTCTGATGCGAGAAAAGTATCCTACCATTTGGTTCGTTTATTTTCATAATAAGCACAACTGCACCAAAAATAATAATTAAAAAAGGAGAAGCCAGAAGTATCAGCAATATATCTAGCGCTCTTTTTAGTGCTATATTAAATTTATTTTGTAGCGAATTTTGCAAAGCAAAAAGGCTCGTGCGAGAGTTAAAGATACTATAAATATGCACGCGCGTAAAATCATAGCCCCTAAGAACCGGGGTAAATAAAATCTCTTTGTTTTCTTTTATGTTTTGCTCGATCAGTTCGTTTAAATCCTGCGCGTCAAGCCCGCTACCGCCTATAAAAAGCGATTCGTAGTCCACCTCTTCGGCACGCACGTACCCTAGATACCGATCCGTAAAAATTTCCAACTCAAATTCGTTATTTTCGCCTAAAATTTTAGCTCTTTTTTTCCAAATCCCAAGTCTAAACAAAAATAGCTTTGCTGTAAATTTAAAAATGGGCACCAAAAATACCATAAAAGCAAACCCTAAAATCAAGCTAGCTCGCGAAAATTCATAATTTATTTTTATGAGCGCAAGCGTAGCCAAAGTAAGCAAAAGCCCCAAAAAACAACTTTTTACGACTATGCCCGTCTCATGCCAAAAGTCATACCGCCTGGCATAAATGCCTTGATATAAAAACAAAAAAATCATTACCGCGTAAGCGATAGCAAAGCCCTGATATCTAGAAATATCCCACAAAATATGATTGCCGTAAAATAAATTTTTAAGCTCGACAGCTACGCCAAAAGATACCCAAATAGCGAAAATGTCAACCACAAGAAGGATGATGTTGCAAAGCTGCTTTTTCATTTTATTTCCTGATTAATAGGAGCAATTTTTCTCGCAAGCTATCATAAACCAGCATCAAATTTATCATTTTAATCCTACTTTAAATTTATTATATTTTTCCTCGACGTAGCTTTTGATCTCGGCTTCAAAGCGCGCGCGCGAAAATTTTAAGGAATTTTCTCTGATTTTTACAGGCTCAAATTTATCATAATTTTGCTCAAATTTAGCTACGGCGGCGAGCAGCTCCTTTGTGTTTTGCTCCATAAAATACAGCCCGCTCTCGCCATCAAGCACCGTCTCGCGAGCGCCACCGCGCCCAAAGCAGATCACCGGCGTGCCGCATGCTTGCGCCTCTACGGGCATAATGCCGAAGTCCTCTTCGGCGGCAAAAACAAACGCCTTGGCTCGCCCCATAAGATCCGCCATCGTTCCATCATCGGCAAAGCCCAAAAGCTCGACGTTTTTGCCTGCTTTTGATTTTATTTTTGCCATATCGGGGCCATCGCCGATAACGAGCAGTCTTTTATCCGTCTGCGAAAACGCCTCGACGATGAGATCGATCTTTTTGTACGGAACCATACGCGAGGCAGTGAGGTAGAAGTCCTCTTTGGCTTCGCGCAGCGTAAATTTATCCACATCCACGGGCGGATAGATGACGTCGCTAGGCTTGTCATAAGTTTTTTTGATACGGCGCGCGATGTAGCGGCTGTTTGCGACATAGTGATCCACGCGGTTTGCAGTGCTCGCGTCCAAAAGCCTAATTTTATGTAAAAAATACTTCGCCAACATGCCCTTGAGGCCGCGATCCAGCCCGCTTTCTCGCAAATACTGATGATGCAGATCCCATGCGTAGCGGATCGGCGTGTGTACATAAGCGATGTGGAGTTGATTTGAGTGTGTGAGAACCCCCTTTGCGACGGCATGCGAGCTAGACAGCACGACGTCATAGCCACTTAGATCAAACTGCTCGATCGCAAGCGAAAATAGCGGCAGATAGTTGCGGTATTTGCCCTTTGCAAAGGGTAGCTTCTGGATAAAGCTCGTATGGGCGCGCTTGCCTTTTAAAATTTTATCTCGGTCGGCATCGCTTAAAAAGTCGATGAGGCTGTAAATTTCAAAATCATCCCAGATATCGGTAAAACTCTCGACGCATTTCTCCGCGCCCGCATAGGTGCTAAACCAGTCGTGAATAAGGGCTTTTTTCATTGCAACTCCCTAGTTGATCTATTTATTTTCAAATATCTGCTCGTAAATTTTTTCCACTTTACGAACCGCGATGCCGATATCAAATTTATCTTTAAAATTTAGCAATGCTCCGCTTCGCATCTTACCGTATATTTTCTCATCATTTAATAAATTTTCTATATCCCGGCACGCCCGCTGCGCGCTCTCAAACAAAAATCCGCTTTTTCCGTTTTCTACGATTTCGTTATTTCCCACTACGTTCGTCGCCACTATAGGGATGCCGAGCGACTGCGCCTCGATGAGCGCGTAAGGTAGCCCCTCCCACCTAGACGTAGACAGATAGATGTCCGTAGCAGATAGATACGCTGGTATTTCATCAGTAAAGCCGGTAAAGATTATATTTGCGCCGTCTTTTTGCGCCATAGATTCAAATTTTGCCCTATCGTCGCCGTCTCCGAGCCACAAAAAAACGATGTCTGGGTTGTCTTTAAAATTTTGAGCTATCTCGTAAGCTAAGTGCATATTTTTTACGTACTCAAACCTTGAAATAATAGCAACTACCCTTTTCCCCGATAGATTAAATTTTATCTTGGCATTATCGTCTTTCAAAAGAGCTTTTATGCCGTTATATACGACCTCGCACTTACTTTTTTTAAATAGTCTAAGCTTTAAACAAGCCTCATTTTCGCTCTTTGAGACATTTATAAATTTATCGGTAAATAACGTTAAAAATCGCTCCAAAAAAATATATGCGATCTTTTTTAAAAAGCCGTATTCTCCGACATGAACACCGTGCAAAGTATGGACTATTTTTAGCCTTGGATTTAAAATTTTAAGTATCCGCGAATAGATACCCGCGCCCTTACCGTGGGAATGGATTATTTTTATATCGTTATCTTTTATAAATTTATTCAGCCCGAGGAGCTTTTTTGCGCTAAATTTTCTATGCGGTAAGATGAATATGTCTTTAACCTTTTTTGACTCGCTCCACAGATCATAATAGGGTCTATCTTGCGGACAAGCAAGATATATCTTTATCTCGCCGGATAAATTATTTATAAGCAGATCGACGTGTTTTGGGCCGCCGCCGTGATCGGCCCTAAGCGTAATAAATAAAATTTTCATTTTTCTTTCTTTGATGACGAACCGGCAAGCAATTCCTTAAGTCTGCCCAGCCACGTCATTTTTTCCAAATCAAGAGGTTGCCTCTCTTCTTCGCTTGAAATAGAGTTCAAAAACTCCTCTTTATCTTCCGCAAAATGCACATGATCAGCCATATCTTTAATCTGCTCCCACTCTACAGTGACGACTTTTAATCCGCAAGCTAGATACTCATACATTTTTAAAGGATTTATACTATTTACGAGATCAGGATAATCTTTAACATTAAAAGGAATAATACCCACCTGCGAATTATATAAAAACGCAGGAATTTTAGCGTATGGAATAGAGCCCAAAATATGGATGTTTTTTAGCTTTTTAAGTAAAGATAGATCTTTTTGCTCCGGACCTATTATAATAAAACTATAATTTGTCAAATTTTTAGCACAGTAATATACTAAATCCACATCAAACCAATCATGCGTAGCCCCGACATAAATTACCCTAGGTTCAGGAATATCTTCAAGCTCCCGCGGCAAAGACCTATCTGCAGCTTCAAAAAACTCCAGATCAATACCATTTGGCAAATAGTACATTTTAGATTTATCTTTTATCTCGGCGTATTTTTCTTTTAAATTTTTTGCCGTATATACCACCGTATCCACGCTATTTGCGATCTTTATCTCGGCGTCAAACTGCGCGTCTGAAACCGCATTAAAGCCTTTTGAATAATCAGCTATCCTTAAAATCGATTTTTTATAAGTTATGGTATCCAGCAAAAAGCCGAACAACGGGCTATCAAACCACAATATATCAACCTCGCCAAAACCCCGCTTCTTTATAAAATTTAGCAAATTCAGGCACGTAAAATTCTGCCAATTATTTAAAACGAAATTTGATGATAAAAACGGCTTGTTTTGAGGAGTAAAAAGAGAGCACGGAACATAATAAAAAATACCGGCTGCGCTCTCACCCCCTTTTTTATAAATTCTTTCCCGCTCTTTTAGTTCGTTGCTATTTGCAAAAATTTTATGTATCGGGGAGATGGGATTTGAGATAAAAAGCACCTCATATCCTAGCTTTTCAAACGCCCTGGCATAGTGATGACTGCCGACCTGAAACGGTGAAGTATAGTGATTTGCAACAGCCATTAAAACTTTTTTAGACATTTTTCATCAACTTCCCATATCCATTCGAATATAACTCAAATTTACTATAATAAAATTCCCTATTTGCCATATCGACAATCTCCAGTCCGCCCTCTTTTATCTCAAATTTTCTAATAATTTTTGCGCCTTTGTATTCTGCGGTGAGACTTATAAAATTTTCTCCAAAATCCGCCACTTCGCACCTGCATTCCGCAAACATTCCAAATAGTCCTATCGCTCCCTCGCCCCAACTATTTTGTTCCAAATCACCGACGATCGGCGCGTTGTGAGCCTTGACGCTTCTAAATTCATTTCTTCTGCCTGGGATCGGCGTATAAAGATAGGTGCCGGGATCTCTTGCTATATCCAGCCCGTCTATCCACAGCTCGTAGCCCAGCTTATCGTTGTGTGTGTGTCCGCCGTGACCCCTTTGCCCAAGCGGCGTAGCACAGATGGCAAGGTAAAATTTATCTGATTTGAAAATAAAAATTCCGCTGTCAGGATAAAATATATTTTTGATCTCTTGCGAATTTGAAATTTTAAATTCCATACTTTTTCGGTGCGGCAGTTCGCTAAATTTTACGCCCGAAGCGACCTGGCTTTTGTATGTTTTATCTCCTGCTTGTAGCGTGCGTCCTGCGAGCGAGCAAACAAAACTCCGCTCAAAGCGCATATCGTTTTTAAATATCTCATCGTCAAAAATTCCGCCCATGCAGCTAATTAGCGTGGAGTGATTTAAGATATTTTCGTCCCAAAACGGCTCGTCTCCACCCTCAAAGCCGCTTAAATTTAGATATTTTTGCGCGGCCTGTTCGTTGCTCAAAAACTCGCCGTTCGGGCTAAATTTAAAGAACCTGCCGCTGTCGTTATCTCCAACTTGCGGCACTTCGCCGTTTGGCTTTGTAATGTCTGCGGTAAATCTGCCGATTTTATATAGCCTATCCACAAACCACTGAGGCAGCGATATTTGACCGTTTAGAATTTTAAATTCCTGCTCCTTCAGCGGCAAAAGTTTCGGCTTTTTGCGCCAAAGCTTTGCGTCGTAATTTTTTAGCGATAAAATTTTTTCGCTTTTCAGACCCAGTATCAGAGCCGTAGCATACGCCATTAGCTCGCCGCTTAGGCGGTGATAGCTCGTAGAACTCTCGAAATTTCCGCCATCCTCGTAAAATTCCTTTTTCATTTCGCAGATTATCTCTTGCACGGCAAACGCTAGCCACGCGTCCGTCTCGCAGCCGCCGTCCAAATATGCGCACGCATACAGAAGACTAACGATGTCACTTAGATAGTGATTTGACGTAAAATGCGGCGAATATTCTAGATTATTTACGATATGAAGAGCGTGTTCGTAGACGCTATTTGACAAGGTCTGCTTGAAATTTTGATCTAAAATTCCGCCCTCATCCATCTGGCAAAACATATCGTAAGCCGCCAGCATGTTGGCAACCCTGATACCCACGTCCATCGTGCAGGTCCAGTTTACGCCCATTCTAGGCGGATTGTTGCTGATAAAATCTAAAATTTGGTTTTTAAATTCTTTTAAATTTTGCTCTTTTAAACTCGGGTCCGCTATCGCAAAAATAGCAAGCTGCGGCAAGTACTGAAACCTCGCAAGCTCCCACGGCACCTTTATATCGCTACCGAGCTTATGGGCTATGCGCTGATCTTTGTACCATTTTTTTTCGCTCCACCGAAAGCCGCTTTTGAAATCCTTTTGCCAATCAATCGGCTCGTAGCCTTCGGGCGCGCTCGCGGGCGCCGCGACATTCATATCGTATTTGTAGCCCTCAAGCCCGAGCGTCACGCTATCATAGCTATTTTTTACCCAGCCGCTACCGAGCAGATCAAATTTATGCTCGATGTACATTTTAGATAGATATTTTGCAACATCCAAATTGATATTTGATACATCTAATTTTTTTATATTTATATAGCTAGTTTTTATGATCGGAATGTTAAAATTTATGTGAGTATTTTTGTTTATAAAATCAATGCGACGATTGATAAAGTTATTTAAAAAAAAAGTTATTTTATTAAATAACTTTATCAAAACTATGAGAAATGGAGTAGAATATAGTCGCTTTAGATAATATAACATTATGCTTCCCCGATACGCGGACAGCTTTTATATTCTTTGATTGACCTAATGGCCAACCAGCTATAAAAAATCAGAGTTAATAGAAATAATAAAACTTCCGATAGCATGTCAAATATTTTAAAGATATAAATTATACTAGGAAAGAATAAAAATAATAAATAATAAAAATACCCTAAAAATAATTTTGGATATATTTTTTTGGAAACTATCATATATACAACGAATCTAAAAAATGAAATAACTGCTACACAATATATAAAGAAGTAAAAATCAAAATAATATGCACAAAATAAAAGAGAAGATACGCTTAACACTCCTACGAATATCTCTAAATAAGAAAAATAATGACTTTTCCCGGAAATCTGGATATTTAATTCAAGAATTCTCGAAATCAATGTGCAATATCCGCTGAATAAAAATATGAACAAGAAGTGTTGATACTCTATATATTTCTCTCCAGCAAACATATATACAACATAATATGAGCCTAAAATAAAAATGCACGTCATAAATCCATATCCGTTAAAAATTATATTAAGCATCATCTTGTAGATTCCTATAAAATTCTTTTCCTTATAAAATTTAAGGACTCTCTGGGAAAAAACTATATAAAGCGGATCGAACATAATATAAATAGTTGATGCTATTTTTTGGTAAACCGAAAAAATTCCATTAAATTCTCTATTTAAAAAAACTTTATCGATAATAAATTGCGGGCTTAATGATGATAAATATGACCCGACAATACCGGGCGCAATTTTTATGGAAAATAAAAAGGAATTCCTTGTAATATGATAATTTACGCCAAACAGCCAACCTTTAATAAAAAAGCTAAAATAACTAACCAGGGAGACAATTGTACTAGAAAACAACATAGCATATACTATATTGATCGCACTACCCCCTATATCGTAATTTTTTATAATAAAATAAAATATAATTGTTAAGAGTATCTTACTAATTATAATTACTCCATATTGCATATCCTTTTCTTCCAACCTTTTTTGATACTGTATAAGATATATCAGGCTATCAGAAAATGACAAAATAGACAAAGCAATAAAAATTTTCCAACTCAATAAATTAAAATAATTTATAATACACAATAACAATATACCCATAATTACATGAGAAAGAAATGTAACATTGACGATGCCGCAAAATAATTTATATCTGGATTCTTCTGTAGAATATTCGTAGTAATATCTTGCGTATCCGGATTTAAATTCTAGCGATAGTAAAAAAGATAAAAATATATATATAGTCATGTACAGTCCATATGCACCCATATCATTCATACTTAAAGTGTGAGCAATATATGAAAAAAATAGTACAGATAAAATTTTTTCAATCATCAAAAAAACAGTATATAAAGATATCGTCTTAAGAAACCTTTTAAGCATTCTCTACTTTCTTAAAAACATAGAAATACCCCAAGGAATTATTTTTATATTTGTTTCTAAATATCTTTAATCTACCTATTAGATCTAAAAGTCTAAAAATTACGTTTATCGGCAAGTAAAATATAGGACCCAAAAAGGGTTCTATCCTGAGACTACTTAGTGTATTTCGTATAATTGATATAAAGCAAAAGCCTACGTTTGCAAAATCTCCGCCATACGTATCATATCTTATAAGTTCTAAATTCACTTCTTTTGCTAGCTTAATCATGGCATTTGGAGCAAATCTAAAAAAATCAAAGGGGGGATTATGTATGCTTGCATTTTGCGCTTCAAGAGCAAAATAATACCCACCATCTTTAAGCACTCTTGAAATTTCATAAAAAGTCTTCTTAATATAAAAAGAATCATCTAAAACAAAAACCGTCATAATCGCATCAAAACTATCATTCTCGCAAGGGATATTTTCAGAGCTACATATTATGTCCGGATTTGCATATTCGCATTCACACACATCAAGACCTATGTAATCAGATTTTTTTAGTAATTTCTTATATGGTTTTTTTCCGCAACCTATATCTAAAATTTTATACTTAGAATCAAAAAAAGAATCTATTGTCGCTACATATTTTATAACGTCTTTTAACAAGAATCTATATCCGGTAATCAAAGAAAAATGTCTGTCAAAATACATCTTGATGTCCCCTATATATTCCTTCGACCAAATCATTAAAAAGCCACCTATTGTTTTTCATAAAGCCTTCGTAAATTTCTTTAGTCTGTATATTTTCTAGGTATCTATGTTCCGAGATAAATGTTAGAAATATTTTCCAACTGCCTTTGTATTTTATTTCAAACACCCCATCTCCCATATCCGAAATATCGGTATTTTTATAGCTTTCATAATAATTCGCGCATTCACTAAAAGTAGCATACCAAACATCTTTGTTTCTTAGATATCCAAAAAGAAAATCTAAAGAGTTTATGTCATTATAAATATTCGGCATTTGTATCTTACCATCAAATCTCGTTCTAAAAAAATGCTCCGCTATACTTACAGCCTGACCACCCTTAATCATATGCTCTAGTCTATATAAATTTAAAAAATATTTTGCTGCGCTTTTTACGGGGTTTTTACTATGATTAAACATATCTCCCGACAAATTTGACGGCATCTCTATTATATTATGACCATTGTACTTCAGGTTGATATTATTTATAAACGGCTTATAGTCAAAAGACCACCATTTAAATCCGCACTCGCACAATCCATCTATCAAATCATCTTTAAATTTATAACCAGGGCTTCTTCCGCCATGCACCTCATATCCAAATCTATCTTTAAATTTAGCTAAATCGCTTTTTATGATATCAAAATACTCTTCTTTGCTATATTGATCAAACTCGCAACACCAAGTGCTCGGATCTAGCGTAGAATTTATTAGTCCATGATCGTGTCCGTGATAAGCTATTTCATAGCCGCAATCTAATATAAAATTTAAAAAATTTTCGAATTTAGCCCTTTCAAAAATATCGTTGATTATAGATTTATCTTTGTCCCAGTAAGCTCCTTTGCCAAAAGGTAAAAAAAATGTGATTTTTATTTCGGGATATTTTTGAAGTAAGTTTTTATTAAGGTAGCTAAAAATAGATCCGTCGTTTGTTGTGCCATAGCCCGCATCGAAAAATGGGAAAATTTTTTGATGTTCTTTTTTAAAATATCCGTCGCACAAATCATCTATTCCCAATAAAATCGGCGATAAGCAATCGTCTTTCCACTTGGCTTTTTTAAGCATCTATATCCTTTGTTTTTTGATAGTATAAATACATATGATCAAATATAGGTATTTGATTTATTGGAGTATAAAAATCGATAAAATTCATAAATTTACCAAATACTCTTGAGACGATAGGTATCTTTTTAAATGGATTAAACATACCGCCTGAAGTGTATTTTGTTTTTCGCAACACAAATCCTTTCTCGGATATAAATTTATCTAAGAATACCTTGGAATAAAAATTTAAATGCTCCGGCTGACTAAACATATGCCATCTGAAATTTATTTTATATAGCAATTGAGCCTTAAAACTATGCAGATAAGGAACCATAATCACTAAAACTCCATTTTCTTCTACAAGTTGCGTTAATCTATCCAATATAGGAACAGGATCTTTTAAATGCTCCAAAATGGCATAGCAAGTCACCGCGTCAAATTTTTTATCTTTAAAGTCTATATTTTCGATAAACTCTTCGTAAATATTTAGTCCTCGTTTTATTGCCACTTCGACGCTTGATTTTGATAGTTCGATACCGTATTTTTCTATGCCCGCATCAAAGTGCATCAAAAAATCTCCGGTCCTGCAACCAAGATCCAATATGCTATTTATATTCGGTTGTATAGAATATATAATCCTTTTTTCATTATCCCAATATCTATCTTTTTTAAAAGTTACGTTATACGAGCTTATGTTTTTATCTCCTAGACTATCATATAACAGCCTAAGATCATAATCGTGCTCGTTTATATCAAAAAAATAGCACTTACAACTATCGCAAAAATACAACGTATAGTCTAAACTATTGTATATACTTCGCATTTTTTTTAGCGGGGTTACATCGTTTGCTTTGCAAAATTTACATTGCATCTAAAAACCTTTTTGTTTTATCACATAAATCATCTAAATTTCTATTCTTAAACAAAATCGTTCCTGTCGGTCTATCGCATACATCGCTTGCTATCGCAGGACATTTAAAATATAAAGCCTCTCTAATGCTAAGGGCGTCGCCATCGGTATTCGTAGGTCTTATCATTAGACTAGCTTTTTTAAATATAGGCCAAAGCTCTTTTTGCCCAGTCAGAAAATAAAAATTTTCCTCTAAATTTAACTCTTTTATCCGCAGACGCATTTTATCTATATACTCCGTATTAACCTTTTCGTTTGCTAGCGCAAAAATAAATCCCAAATTTGGATAGGTATTTTTTAGCTTAGCCGTGAGTTCTATACATATGTCAAGTCCGTATAGATCAGTATTTTTATAAAAAGATATTTGAAATGCATTTGCCGTTATTATCTGCGTTTTACTTTTTATAAAATCGTAAAAAGAGCTAGGGTAGGTAGCTAAAATTTTATCTTCCTCCTCTAATGGCGGCGGCAGGAAAGCGTGCTCGATTATAATGCTTTTTGGAATATGCAAATTTCTACTTTTGTAATCGTCTAAAATATGCTTATTAACTACCACCAAAACATCTATGCAATGAAAAAAGACTCTATAAATCAACGCCTTAAATTTAGAAGACTCTTCAAACAACCTTGGATTATGGCTAGTAGCAATTAAATCAAAATTTTTAAAAAGTCTAGTAATCATAAGCATAAAAGCTATCGTCATACTAAACGAATGAATATTTACCGCTCGAAATTTTGTCCTGCACAATACCGCAAATAAATCGATATATTTTTTAAAACCATTTTTGGATACATCAAATACTTGCGAATTATCTAGCGACTTACTAAGTCTATAAATATAAACCGACACCCCGCCAAGAGGAGGCGGATACGGTCCGATTATTAAAATTTTATCGTATTTTTTAAGCCTATCTTGCACTAACGAACTCATATCAAAAACGAAATCTCCGTCGTCTGCACCATATCCCAAAGCTCTATCGGCCAGCCTTTTTTGCTTCCTTTTAGAGCCTCAAATAGTGCCTCAAGCTCTTCAAGCTGCCCCTTTTGGCTCACGTTTGTTGAAATTTCTTTTACTCCTACTCCGTATCCTTTAAGGCTTTTGTAATCGTCCAAAACGATGCTCTTGCCGTCGAAGTGGATCTCCATAAATTCCTTACTCAGCTCCTTACTACCGTTTGCAAAATATTCGATATTTGCCACCGAACCGTCTTTGTATTTTAAGACGATGGATTTGTTATCCTCGGCGCTATATTTTTCATTGCTCGGCGTGATAGCCTGCGAAAATACGCTCTGTATCTCGCTGCCCGTTAGCGCCGTCATCAGATCTATTATATGGCATGCTTCGCCCACCATTCTGCCGCCGTTTTCGTGCACCCAGTGATCCATCGGTATGTAACCCGCGTTCATCCTATATCTGATTATCATCGGATTTATTCTAGCGCTCGTGTGCTTTTTTATCTCCTGCGTGTAAGCGCTAAATCGCCTGTTAAATCCCACGAATAAAAGGGGCTTGTCGCCTCCCCCTTCGTAAAATTTCTTTATCTTTTCAAGCTCATCTTTGTTTGTTGCAAGCGGCTTTTCTACAAATACGTTTTTGCCTGCCTCAAGCGCCTTTAAAGTAAGCTCTGCGTGGCTATCGTGCCTTGTGGAGATGATCACCAGATCAACGTTTTTGTCATTTAAAATATCGTCTAAATTTGAAGTAGCGTAGTTCGCTCCATATTGCTGCGCCACCGCCTTTGCTTTATGTCCGCTCCGGTTCATGATCGCGTAAATTTTATACTTGTCCGTAAGCTTTGAGATATTAGGCAGGTGCATCCCGGTAGCAAATCCGCCGACGCCGACGAATGCGACGTTTATCACATCTCTGTTTACTGGCGTAGAGCTTATAATGATTTTTTTATCATGATTTAGATAGCTATCAAGCTCAGTTAAATTTGCCTCGCCGTAGTCAAGCAAAACCATAAGCGGCTTATTCTGCGAAGTCTGCAGCGACTCAAACGCCTGCGTTACCTGCTCGATAGGGTATTTTGCGTCTATGAGCTTATCCAGCTTGATCAAATTTTCATTTACCAGCCTTAGATACTCGCTCATATTTCGATTTTCAGTCCATCTGACGTAGCTAAACGGATAATCAAGCCCCCCCTCTTCGTAGCTCTTGTCGTAGCGACCGGGGCCATAGGATGTGGAGATGAGAAAATCAAGCTCCTTTTTATACATATCCTCTCTATTGATCTGCATGCCGGCAACGCCTACGAGCACCACTCTGCCCTTTTTCTTGCACATCTGAAAACTTTGCGATAGTGGCTCGCTACTGTTCGTAGCGGCGGTAAATAGTACTCCATCGGCGCCGTGCCCACCGCTCCAAGATGAAACGACGTCCAGTAAATCGTCTCTTGACGGGTTTATGACGAGCTCAGCGCCGTACTGCTTAGCTATCTGCAAGCGTCTATCGTCAAAATCGCTGACCGCAACCCTCACGCCTGAAATTTTAAGCATCTGCACCGCAAGAAGCCCCAAAATCCCAGCTCCCACGACTACGCAGGTCTCGCCCAGCCTTAGATCGATCCGCCTAACACCCTGCATCGCTATACCGCCGAGCGTCACGGTGCAAGCTCGCTCAAAGTCCATATCCTGCGACATTTTCATAACTAAATTTTTAGGCACGTCTACGTATTCTGCGTGGTTTGCAAGCCCTGCACCGGCTGCGGCGACGCGCTCACCGATCTCAAAATTTGAAACGCCATCTCCGACCGCTATGACGACGCCGCTAAGCGAATAGCCGGTCGGGTTTCCACTATCAAGCTTGCCCTTTACCTTCGCATAGACGCTGGCTATGCCGTCTGATTTCACCATATTGATGACTTTTTTTACGTTCTCAGGCTGCTCTAAAGCCCTTTTGATCAGGCTTTTGCCGCTATTTGATACGCCGCTTATCTCGGTGCCCGCCGATATGCAGCTATTTACTACTTTTATAAGAACGCATCCCTTTGAAACGCTTGGGGCAGGGATCTGCTCCGCTAAAACCTTGCCTTTTTTAACTATTGCTTGTATCATTTTACAACCTTTATTTGTTTTAATTTCAATGCCGGCTTTTCTATAAAATTCCAAGAAACGCAAGCCACCGCGAGCGTCGCGGCTACCACTACGAGATATAGCCATAAAGAGCCGCCAAAGCCCAGACTAATTAAAATTTGAACTATTAGCATATGATAAAGATATGTACTATAAGAGAGATCTGTGCTTCTAGCTATCTTTAAATTTGTGTAGGAAAAAGCCATGCTAAAGATTACTAGCGCCAAAAGGACAATTTGAAATACGGTAGAAATTTCCAAGCCTCTCTTATAATCTCCAAGCCCGCTTCCAAATTTTATAGCCACAAAACAAAATATCAAATAGAACGCAATATAAAATAAGCCATAGCCTACGAGATATTTTTTTATATCCAGCCAATAAAGCCGCATAACCATACCGATGATAAATATCCACAAAAACGGCAAGCATATGAGCTCGAGAAGCTTATTTAAATTTGAAGCAGAATAAAAATTTTCATCGGCGATTGCGGGAATTATCATTGATGTAAAAAATAGGAAAACCAACAACAAATTTCTTATGATTACTTTTCTAATACACAAAATAAACGGAAGGAGGATATAAAACGATAGCTCGACGCTAAGCGTCCATAAAACGCCGCTCGGATAGGAGCTAAAAAAGCCGTCGTAATTATATAAAGCATCGTTTTTTATACCGATTATAAAGCCCGCTATGCCTGAAGCGGCGGTAATAACATATAACACGAAGTATTCTATATATTTTAATACCGAGATATCATTAAAATTTTTGCCCACGTACATAGCTAGCTCAAGTACTAAAATATTTGCAAATAGAGCCGGATATATTCTAAGCGCTCTTTTTATAAAATACTCTTTCAAATTCCCGCTATTTAAATAACTATCGGTAATTAAAAATTCCGAAACCAGAAAAAATAATGGAACTCCGGGAAATAACCTAAGAAATTTATCCACGTAGCCCCCCCATAAAAGCGGTATTTTTAGCCATTCTGTCGAGTGCATATATACCACTTGCAAAGCAAAAAGTAATCTAAAAAAATTCAGATGGTTATCTCTATCTATTACTTTTTGAAGACTCATTTACAAATTCCGCAAAAATCCAAAACTTCTTTTTCTATTTTTAGCCCTTTAAATTCCTTATGCCCGACTAAAAATACGATAATGTCCGAAATTCCAATAGCCTTTTTATAATCCGCTATCTCAAAATCTTTGTGAGCCTTGATATTGGGCTCTACCGCGACCACATCGACGCCATCTGCGATCAAGCATTTGGTTATATTTAGCGCAGGCGACTCCCGCAAATCGTCGATATCGGGCTTAAAAGCAAGTCCCATGCACGCGACTTTGGGCTTTCTACCATTTTGCAGCTCAAATTTCAAAGCGGCGTTTTTGATCTTTTCTATGCTCCACTCGGCTTTGTGATCATTAACCTCTCTTGCGGATTTGATCAGCCTTGCTTCGTAGCCGCCCGCGTGCACTATAAACCACGGATCGACCGCTATACAGTGCCCGCCTACGCCGCAGCCCGGGTTTAAAATATTAACTCGCGGATGGCGATTTGCTAGCGAGATAAGCTCCCAGACGTTAATGCCGAATTTATCACACAAAATGCTAAGCTCGTTTGCAAAGGCTATGTTTACGTCGCGGAAAGAATTCTCGGTAAGCTTCGCCATTTCGGCGGTTCTTGCGTCCGTTTTTAAAATTTCGCCCTTGACGAAAGTCTTATAAAATTCCGCTGTTTTTTCTGCAGACTCCCTGCTTAGGCCGCCCACGATCCTATCGTTTTGCGTAAGCTCTTTTAAAATTTTACCGGGCAAAACCCTCTCCGGACAGTGAGCAATGTAAATTTTGGAGATATCGACGCCACTATCTTTTAAAATTTGACCTATTTTCTCAGTCGTGCCGACCGGCGAGGTAGATTCTAAGATCACGATATTTCCCTCTTTGATATAGGGCGCTACCGCCCTGCTCGCACTTATGACGTAATCGATATTTGGCACGTATCCGTCGCGAAAAGGGGTCGGAACGGCTATGATAAAAACGTCTGCGAAATCGGGCTTAACGTCTGCTTTTAAATTTCCGCTTTCTATGGATTTTTTTACAAGCTCCCCGAGTTCGGGTTCTACGATATGAATTTTTCCCTGATTGATCGTATCTACGACACTTTGGAGTAGATCGACTCCATGGACACGGTAGTCGCTGCTAGCCAAAAGTGCGGCCGTCGGCAGGCCGATGTATCCAAGTCCGATCACGCAAACTTTTTGCCTCATTATCGCTCCAATCTTAAATTTTTAACAAATTCTACTATTTTAGCGCAGGCGTTTCCATCTCCATAGAGACTATGCGCTTGGGCCATTTTTTTATAAATTTTACTATCATTAAGCAGTTTTTGCGCCTCCAAGACGATCTTTTCTTTATCAACACCCACAAGCTTAACCGAGCCCGACTCGACAGCCTCTGGTCTTTCGGTAGTATTTCTCATTACAAGCACAGGCTTGCCTAGACTAGGTGCCTCCTCTTGTATGCCACCGCTATCGGTAATGATAAAATATGATTTGCTCATCAAATAGACAAACTCATCGTACTCAAGCGGAGAAACTAGATGGACATTTTTTATATTTGATAAAATATTTTTTACAGGCTCTTGCACGTTTGGATTAAGGTGCACGGGATAAACTATATCAACGTCCGGATTTTTAGCGGCTATACATTTTAAGGCCTCACAGATATTTATAAAGCTAGCGCCAAAATTTTCTCTCCTATGCCCGGTTACGAGTACGATTTTTCTATCAAAATCTAAGTTAAATTTTGAGTTAAGAGGGGCTAAAATTTTATCTTTTAGATTTACGTTTTGCTCGATAGTTTTAAGCAGTAAAAACAAAGCATCGATGACGGTGTTTCCTGTTACTACGATATTTTTTGGGCTCTTATTTTCTTTTATAAGATTTTCTTTTGATAAATTTGTAGGAGCAAAGTGATAGTTTGCGATGATGCCGACCAGTTGCCTATTTATCTCCTCTGGAAATGGCGAATAAATATCTCCGGTCCTTAACCCCGCCTCAACGTGAGCTACCTTAATCTGCTTATAAAAAGCGGCCAAAGACGTAATGCTAGCAGTCGTAGTGTCTCCGTGAACAAAGACCATGTCGGGCTTAAAATCATCTAAAACATCCCGCATTTTTAGTAAGATCCTAGATGTCAGATCATACAGATCCTGCCCCGCTTGCATGATATCCAAATCATAATCAGGCACTATCTCAAATATCTCTAACACCTGATCAAGCATTTGTCTATGCTGAGCCGTAACACAGACCTTAATGTCAAATTCCTGACATTTTTTAAACTCTTTTACCAAAGGAGCCATTTTGATAGCTTCAGGACGAGTACCGAAAACGATAAGTATTCTTTTCATGGGTATAAAGCTTTGTTATTTTTATATAATCTTTTGTCAAATTTAAAAACAATGCTTAAATTATTTTTATGCAGGCTAACTTTATATTGTTTATTAAATTTGGATCATTTTATATAAATTTTAATTAAATACGAATTAGTCTCAAATAACTTTTGATTTATGAATTTTATGCGAGATTTGGCTAGAAAGCAAGAAATTTAGAAAAAAGACCTGCGGAAAGCCAAGGCCTTCCGCAGATAAAGGCGTATTACATCATTCCGCCCATGCCGCCCATTCCGCCCATATCAGGCATCGCAGGCATCGGTTTATCCTCTTTTAGCTCGCTTATGGTAGCTTCCGTAGTTAGGAGTAGGCTCGCCACGCTAACCGCGTTTTGAAGAGCCACGCGCTCGACCTTGACCGGGTCGATGATACCGGCTTTAAACATATCCACATACTCACCCGTAGCTGCGTTAAAGCCGTAGTTGTCGTCTTTGCTAACGCTTACGGAGTTTGCTACTACGCCCGCGTCAAATCCCGCGTTTTCAGCGATCTGGCGTAGCGGAGCGGTTAGAGCGCGTCTTACGATATCTGCGCCGATAGCTTCGTCGCCGCTTAGTTGTAGATCCACTTTTGCGCTCGCTTTGATAAACGCAGCGCCGCCGCCGATCACGATGCCTTCTTCTACAGCCGCTTTAGTCGCGCTTAGAGCGTCGTCTACGCGGTCTTTTTTCTCTTTCATCTCGGTCTCGGTAGCAGCGCCGACCTTGATAACCGCTACACCGCCGCTTAGCTTAGCTAGGCGCTCTTGTAGTTTTTCTTTGTCGTAGTCGCTCGTTGTTTCTGCGATTTGAGCTTTTATCTGGATGATTCTAGCGTCGATTGCCGATTTCTCGCCTGCGCCGTTTACGATAGTCGTGTTATCTTTATCGATGATGACGCTTGAGGCTTGACCTAGGTCGCTTAGAGTCGCGCTTTCTAGCGTTCTGCCCAGCTCTTCGCTCACTACTTCGCCGCCTGTTAGTATCGCGATATCCTCAAGCATTGCCTTTCTGCGATCGCCAAAGCCCGGAGCCTTAACCGCAGAGATATTTAGTACGCCGCGAAGCTTGTTTACTACTAGCGTTGCAAGCGCCTCGCCCTCGATATCTTCAGCGATGATTAGTAGCGGTTTGCCCGTTTTTTGGATCTGCTCGAGCACAGGCAGTAGGTCTTTTAAATTTGTAATCTTCTTGTCAAATAGCAAGATAAACGGATTGCTTAGTTCAACCTGCATCTTTTCGGCGTTTGTGATGAAGTACGGGCTTAGATATCCGCGGTCAAACTGCATACCCTCGACCACGTTTAGCTCGTCGTGGATGGATTTTGCTTCCTCGACTGTTATGACGCCGTCTTTGCCGACTTTTTCCATCGCGTCAGCGATCAGTCCGCCGATAGCAGAGTCTGAATTTGCCGAGATAGTGGCTACTTGCGCGATCTCTTTTTTATCGGTTACTTTGCGCGATAGGCTTTTTAGCTCGGCGATTATAGCTGCGGCTTGCTTATCCATACCGCGTTTTACCTCGACCGGATTTGCGCCTGCGGTGATATTTCTTAAGCCCTCTTTAAAGATAGAGTGCGCCAAAACCGTAGCCGTAGTCGTACCGTCGCCCGCTTCGTCGTTTGTTTTGCTAGCGACCTCTTTTACTAAACCTGCGCCCATGTTTTCTAGAGCGTCTTTTAGCTCGACCTCTTTAGCTACGCTCACGCCGTCTTTGGTGATCGCTGGAGCGCCGAAGCTCTTTTGCACTAGCACGTTTCTGCCGCGAGGCCCCATCGTTACTTTTACAGCGTCGTTTAGTTTTCTAACGCCTTCGTATAGTTTGTTTCTAGCCTCGTCTGAAAAAAATATCTCTTTTGCCATTTTTATTCCTTTAAATTTAGATTATTTTAAAACGCCTAAAACATCTTCGATTTTTAGAACCAAATACGTCTTGCCGTCAAGCACGACCTCGGTGCCGCCGTATTTTGCGAAAACTACGCTATCGCCCACGCTCACGCCTTCTACCTCGCTTGATACCGCCAAAACCTTGCCGCTTAAAGGTTTTTCTTTTGCATTATCGGGTATAATGATGCCAGAAGCGGTCGTTTTGACGTCTTCAAGACGCTCGACTAAGACTCGTTTGCCTAACGGTTGAAAATTCATGATTCATCCTTTATGGTTTGATTTTACTTTTTTAGCACTCTTTTGTTTTGAGTGATGAAATTATAGTCAAATTTTTAGAATTTGTCAATGAATTAGCTAAAATTCTTAACAAGTCTTAGTATAATCGGCTCAAGTTTCATAATAAAATTAAACTAAATCTAAAGGATAGACGATGAAAATATTAGGCGCCCTGCTCGGACTGGTTTTTGCCTTGCTTATCGCGGCTTACGTCGCGGCCTTTACGGATTTTGGCAACGGCTTGGTTAAGCCGTATGCCCAAAATTTGATTAAAGAAAAAAGCGGATTTGACGTTAAATTCGATAAATTTCAGATCCGTCCGACGAGCGTAGATATCGTAGCTAACGTAAATGGCGAGATCGTAGCTAACGTAAACGGCGGGCTTTCTATTTTCTCCCAAAGCCTCGATCTAAAATACGACGTCGCCGTTAGCGATCTAAAAAGCCTGGGCGTCAAACTAAACGAAGCCATGAAAATCTCAGGCATCGCAAAAGGCAAATTTAGCGATTTCACCGCTAGCGGAGTAGGCCAAATGCTAGGCTCAAACGTCAGCTTCGACGCAAATTTAAAAGACTACAAGCCGCTTTCTCTAAAGCTCGACGCCAAAAATTTACAAGTAGAAAAGGCCCTAGCGCTAGCCGGCCAGCCTATCTACGCGCGCGGTAAAATCTCTGCCGTCGCAAACATCGTAGAAAGCGGCGGCAAGCCAAACGGCACCGCAAACGTCGATATCTTGGACGTAAAAACCGATAACGCGCTAATCGCAAAAGATTTTAACGTCACTCTGCCGTCAAATTTCGCCGCAAACGGCAAAATCGTAGCCGACGTCAAAGACGGCATCGTAAACGCCAAAAGCGCGGTGATCACGCTGCTAGCGACGATCGGCAGCGACAAGACGATCTACGATCCAAACTCAAAAACCCTAAGCAGCGACGTCAAACTCATCGTGGACGATCTGGCTAAATTTGAGCCTGTCATAAAGCAAAAGCTTAGCGGCGCGTTTAAAGCAAACGGCAACGTCATCGCCACCGCCGGCGAGCTAAAAAACTTCGACGTCAAGATCGAGGGATTTGGCGGTAACGTCGATGCGGTGCTAAACGGCGGTAAACTCATAGCCAAAATCAGCTCGCTAAAGCTTGACGAACTAGTTAAAATCGCCGCTTTCCCGGCATTTGTCGGCGGAACGATCAGCGGCGAAGCGGTGCTAAACGACGTGCACAACACGCAAAATATCTCCGGTTCTGTTAAACTCGCCACCAAAAACGCACGACTAAATCCGGCCGAGCTAAAACAGGTCGCAAAGGAGATAAATTTAAGCAAACCTCTAGCTTTTGAACTAAACGCAAACGCCGACGTGGCAAGCTCAAAAGCCAAATTTAACGCCGCTCTAAACTCCGAGCTTTTAAAACTAAAGAGCCTAAGCGGCATTTACGGACTGGACGACGAAAACGCGGACGTCAAATTTGACGCGGGCATCGATGATCTGGGCAAATTTGAAGAGCTAATCGGCAAAAAACTATCTGGCAAAGTGGACGTCAAAGGCACGGCAAAACTCGCAAAGGGCGCGCTTAGCGAGCTAGATCTAAACGCAAACGCGCTAGGCGGCAAGATAGATGCGATCCTCAAAAACGAAAAACTCACGGCAAATTTAAGCGCGCTTTCGCTCAAAGACGCATTTACGCTGGCTGCGCTGCCAAACTACGCCGACGCCGTGATCGACGGATCCGTAAATCTAAGCGGACTGGATCCGAAAAATCTCAGCGGTACGGCTAAATTTAACGTCAAAAACGGTATCGTAAACAGCGCCGTCGTAGCAAAAGAGCTGGATAAACGCTTCCCAAGCGGCACCAAATTTGACGCAAATGCGGATGTCGCTATAAACGGCGGCAAGGCTAAATTTGACGCAGCAGCAAACCTCGTCTCAAACGCAAACAAGAACCTAATAGCGCTAAAAAATCTAAAAGGCGACTACGAGCTTGAAAGCGGCTCGGCGAAGGCGGATTTTGAGCTTAGCATAAGGGAGCTAAAAGAGATCGAGTTTTTGGTCGGAAGGCCGCTTTACGGGCCTTTGCTAGTTATCGGCGACGCGACTAAAACGGGCGAAAAGCTAGGTGCGAACGTAAATTCGCGGCTCTTTAACGGCGATCTTAAAGCAGTCTTAAAAGACGACATCCTAAACGCAAATTTAAAAAGCTTCACCGCCAAAGGCCTCACCGACTTTTTGGGTCTCTCGCACGTCTACGACGGCACCGGCGATATGACGATGGATTATAATCTCGCCTCGCAAAAAGGTAAATTTGACGTCGCCGTAAATGACGGCAAGCTTGCAAAGACCGATTTTACCGAGCAGGTAAGG
Source organism: Campylobacter massiliensis (assembly GCF_014253065.1). NCBI lineage: Bacteria > Pseudomonadati > Campylobacterota > Epsilonproteobacteria > Campylobacterales > Campylobacteraceae > Campylobacter > Campylobacter massiliensis. Next base: position 466,564 of record NZ_JACLZK010000001.1, on the reverse strand, counting down.
ACCTTCACGGGACGCGACATCACGAGCGAAATCTATAAAAATAGCAAAATAAAAGGCACGATAAACAAAAACCTCATCGACTTTAACGCCGATATGAACGCAACTAGAAGCCGAGTCTGGGTAACTAGCGGCAAATACGACATGGCGACCAAGGCCGTAAACGTGCCGATAAAGATGAACTACGAAAAAACCGACATCGACATCACGGTCACTGGCGCTAGCGACAACCCGAAATACACGATCGGCTCGGACTATCTAAAGGGTAAGGCAGTCAAAGAGCTGGATAGATTTTTGGATAAGAAATTCGGCAAGGACGACGAAAACGGCACCACGGGCGATGCGAAAAAAGATGCGATAAAAGGGCTTCTCAAGGGGCTGTTTTAGGTAAATTTGAGCTGGGCAGACGGCGAATTTGGTGCCGAATTTGAGTAAAATAAGTTCGGTAAGTGCGGCAAATTTAAGCAGGAGCTCGTTTGCTCGGCGCGTCAAATTTGAGCTGCTGCTCGGCTCGGCGGTCAAATTGAGCTGCTGCTCGGCTCGGCGGTCAAATTTACGATTTGCCGGGCGGTAAATTTGAAAGCTGATTTGCGGTCGCCAAATTTGACAACATCGTTGCCTGATTTGATTTTGGACTTTGTTGCTTAAATTTACGGCTTGGTTTTAGAGGCTGAAAAATTTAGCTTATCGTCAAATTTGACACGCTATTTCGCCGTTAAATTTAAACTGCAGAGCGTTAAATTTGGTCAAATTTGATTTTACCGAGCGAGACGGCGACAAATTTAACCAAAAAAGATTCAAGTGAGCAGATACGCAGCACGTTTAAAAAGACGCTCAAACAAAACCAAAATAGTAAATTTTAAATGATAGAAGTTTTAGAGGCGGGCGCTGCGCAAAGCTCAAAGCCAAATCAAGTCCGCCCATAAATCAAAAACAACGGCGAGCAGAGTTCGCTCGCCGCATTTACGCCCCGCCAGACAATCAAAATCTAGCGAGGCGCGAAATCTTACTTCGCCTTTTTAACGAGTTCTCTAAATTTGACGCAGCCTTCCGTATATCCGTAGTCGCAAGCGGTCCCGTAGATATCCATCGCTTTTTTCATATCATTTTCGCTCTTTTCGTATCCTTGCGCGAGCATATAGCAGCCTTGCGAGTCTTTGTGATCGCAGGCTAGCGAGTAGTATTTGCGGACTTTTTGCGGATCTTTTTCGCCGCCGTATTCGCCGCTGTGATGAGCGGCCGCCCTATAGCATGCCTCGCCGACTCCGCCCTCGCAGGCTTTTTCATAAAGTGCCACCGCCTTTTCGTAGTCTATCTGAGAGGTTTGCCACAGTATGGTACCCTCGTACACCGCGGCTACGGCCGTGCAGCCGTCCATGTCGCCCATATCGCAGGCTTTTTTATATAGCGCAAAGGTCTTTTCGCTGCCGCCATCGTCGTCATGCGAGAGCCCCTGCTCGCCTAAAAACGCCGCCATATAGCAACCCGCGGCATTTTTATCGTCGTTACAAGATTTTTCAAACAGTCGCGCGCCGTTTTCGAAGTCCGATTTTTTTAGATAAATTTTCGTAGCTTGTTCAAAGTTCCCGCCAAAAGCCGTCGCCGCCAAGATCGCGGCTAAAATAATCTTTCTCAACGCATCCTCCTATTTGCTAAATTTTTTAGATTTGGCGCAGCCGCGACCAAGGCCGTTTTCGCAAGCAAGGCCGTAATATTTCGCCGCCTCGGCGCTATTTTTAGGCGTTCCGTCGCCTGACTCATAGATGTCCGCCGCGTTGTAGCAGCCCTCGGCCTCTCTTGCTTCGCAGGCTAGTTTATAGTATTTTAGCGCATCGGCGAATTTTGAGGCATTGTCGTGCTGTTTAGCTATCTTTAGGCAAGCTTCCCCGTCTTTGCTCTCGCATGCTTTTTCGTAAAATTCGGCTGATTTTTCCGTATCGTCCTGCTCTACGACAAAATTATCGTTTGACGGCGTAGAGTCGTAAAAATCGCCCGCCGCCGAGCAAGCTTTAGCGTAGCCAAGATCGCAAGCACTTTTATAAAGCTCAAAAACTTCGCCGTTTATTTGCGCATACTCGTCATCGTCTTTTAGGTCGTATGTTTGATATGCTTTTAGCTGCGCGGCTATGTAGCAACCTACGGCGTTTTTATCCTCGCGGCAAGACTTTTCGTAGAGTTTGGGCACGTTTTTATCGCCCATATCTTGTAGGTATTTTTTAGTAGCGATTTCAAAATTCGTCTGCGCGACCGCCAATCCGGCTAAAATCAAAACAAGATAAATTTTCTTAAACATAGCGGCTCCTTATTTTTTGTTTTTATAAAGTTTTCTAAAATCGGCGCAAGCTCCCCTAGAGCCGTAGTCGCAAGCTAACCCGTAAAAATCCATCGCCTTTGTTGCGTCTTTTTTCACGCCCTCGCCCCTTTCGTACATATCGGCTAGCGCGTGGCAGCTGCTCGCGTCCTCGTACTTGCACGCGGTTTCGTAAAATTTAGACGCTTTGGCCAAATTTTGCTCCACACCCCTGCCCTCGTCGTAGTATCCGGCCACTCTCGCGCATGCGGCGCCCACTTTGCCCTCGCAAGCTTTTTCGTGAAATTTCATCGCCTTTTTATAGTCGGTTTCTTGTCCGGCCTGTCCGTTTTCATAGATGTCGCCCAGAGATTTGCAACCGTCCATATCGCCCGCGTCGCAAGCCTTTGAAAACTGCTCAAAGCCTTTTGCCTCGCTAGAGTTTTGCGAATAGGCGTTAATGTTTATAAAACCCGCGGCATAGCAGCCTACGATATTTTTCTCCTCGTAGCAAGACTTCTCAAAGAGCTTTAAGGCGTTGTCGTAGTTGTTTTGAGCTAGCTCCGCGCTCGCCTCCTCGAAAGCAGGCACGGCGGCAAAAGCCGCGGACGCCAAAAAAGCGGCACAAACGATTTTCTTTAGCATTTGTTTTCCTTAAATTTGATTATTTTTCGTGCAATTTGAAATTTGACACGAACTAACGGTTAAATTTGGCAAAAAACCACATAAAAGCAAACATTAGCCCCGTAGCCTTGGTTTTGGTTTCGTCGAACATAAACTCGCGCGCCCGCTCAAGCGGCACGTAAACCGGCTCGATATTTTCGCCGTCTATGCCGCCGCCCTTGCCGATTTTCATCGCGTCGTTTATCACGGCAAAAAACATCGTCTGCTTCGCCCCGCCAAACCCCAGCGCGCCACGAGTGGATGTTATGCGCTCGACCCTACTCACGGCAAATCCCGTTTCCTCGGCGATCTCCTCGATGACGGTCTGCTCCTCGCTCTTGCCTTTATCCATCAGACCCGCGCAAAGCTCGTAAGTATAGCCCTCGTCGCCCTTTTGCGTTAAATTTAGCTCGCGCCCGTCTTGTAGGTTAAACCAAACGGCGGGGCGAAACTGCTTAACTAGCAAAAACGCGTCTTTATCCTCGTGATAAAGCAGCACCGAGACGCTGTCGTGAGCCTTGATACACTCCCATCTGACGGACTTTTCGCACAGATCAAACGAAATTTGATACGGCTTTACGTAGCGCGGGGAGGTTAAATTTTCTATTTTGATATTTTTTACAGAAGTATCCATTTTGCCAGTCCTAAAAAGCTAAAAAAGCCGACCGTGTCGGTAACGGTGGTAAGCAGCACGGCCGAGCCGACGGCGGGGTCGATGTCAAATTTCTTTAAGGTTAGCGGTATCAAAGTACCGAAAAATCCGGCGAAAAACAAATTTATCAACATCGAAGCGCCGATAACGACGCCAAGCATCGGGCGGTTAAACCACAAAGAAGCGATAACGCCCATCAAAAACGCAAATGTCAGTCCGTTTATAAGCGCGATACCGACCTCGCGTTTTAGTGCATTTGCGGCGTTTTTAAACTCGATCTCTCCCAAAGTTAGTCGGCGCACGGTAACCGTAAGCGCCTGCGTGCCGGTGTTTCCGCCCATGGATGCGACGATAGGCATCAGTACCGCAAGCGCTACATAGCTAGCTATCGTCTCGTCAAAAAGCCCGATGATAGATGAGCTGATCAGCGCCGTAAATAAATTTATAAGTAGCCAAACGGCGCGCGCGCGAGTGGCCTTAACCAGGCTCGTATCCTCTTCCTCCGCCTCGTCGTCGACGCCGGCTAGGTTGTAAATTTGCTCCGTGGCGCTTTCTTTTATAAAGTCGTGGATGTCGTCGGTGGTGATACGTCCGAGCAAATAGCCCTTGCTATCTACGACCGCGATCGAGTTCATATCGTAGTTTTCGACTGTTTCTACGACCGTTTCGATAGGCTCGTTATCTACGGCTACGTTGGGTTTGTATTTGTCCTCTTCGCTCTTTGAGATGATCTCTTTTAAGGTTTGGTTAAAGTCAAATAGTATCAGATCCTCAAGCGGCACCGCATGGAGCAAAACACCCTTTTTATCGGTGATAAAAAGCTGCGAGACGTTTTCTAGCTTGCCCTCTTCTTTCTCGCGTCTTAGCCGCTCGACCGCTGTTTTTAGCTGCTCGTCGATATGCGCGCTAAAAAGCTCCGTCTGCATAAACGCACCCGCCTCGCCCTCGTCATAGCTGCGGATACGTAAAATCTCCTCCTGATCGTCCTTATCTAGGCCGTCAAAGAGCTCCTTAGCTTTTTGTTCGTCGATCTCCTCGATATACTCTAAAAGCTCGGCGGCGTCGTCGCTCTCTAGCTCTTCGATCGCCTCGATGATCTTGTCGCTGGGTATCTGCTCGATCACGTCCTTTAGCATGTGATCGGGCATCTCGATCGCTACGTCGCCCAGGATCTCGGGGTCGAGCTTTTCTAGGTATTCGCCAAAAAGCTCCTCATCATGCTTTTTTAGCGTTTTTAGGTGTTGGGCGAGGTCGGCGGGACTTAGTTCCTTATCGATCGTCTCGTTTAGGTGCGAGTCTAGCAGTTCTTTGGCTTCGTTTAATTGCTCGTTTTCTTCCATCATTTACTCTTTTTGTCGCTTGACTCGGCGGTTTTATCTTTTGATTTAGCCTTTTTATCGGCGGTCTCTTTTTGTTTTTTAGATTTATCTTTGCTGGCGTTTACGTCCTTTTTCTTTTTGGACTCGCTTTTTGCTTCTTGGCTTGGTTTGTCCTTTTTCTTGTCCGTCTGCTTTGGTTTGTCTTTGTTATTTTTAGCGGACGAATTTGACTCGGATTTTTTCGCCTCTTTGCTTGATTTTTTTGGCTCGGCTTTGCTTGTCGCCTTGCTTGCGGCTTTTGCGGAGGTCAAATTTGACTCTGGTTTCGCAGATTTTGCCGCGGCTAAATTTGCCGTTTCGTTCGCGTCCGTTTTTGCTCCAGAGGAGTTATTTTCGGCTTTAGGCTGCGCGGTCAAATTTGACTCGGGTGTAGTGAAATTTGAGTCCGTCAAATTTGCATCGTTGTTGCCGCTTACAGGCTCGCTAGTTAAATTTACGTCCGCGGCATTTGGCTGCGCCGTTAAATTTAAATCATCGCTCTGCAGGGTTAAATTTACGTCGCTTTTCGGTTCTGCGATCGGGTGTTCCCAGTCCATCGCCGCGTCAAATCTATACTCTTTTTCAGGGATTATATCCTTGCCAAGAGCCTTTTTTATCTCGGGTTCTAGCCGCTCTACGCGGTTTTTAAACTCTCTTTCTTCTTTTGAGAAAAATACGCTTTTAGCCACCTTTATCTCGGTTTCAGGATTTACCGCGGTGCCATTTTTATAGACGCCAAAATGCAGGTGCGAACCCGTACTCATGCCCGTATTTCCCACATAGGCGATGAGCTGGCCTTGCTTGACCTTGACGCCGGTTTTTATACCTTTAGCAAAGCCGTTCGTGTGCGCATACAGCGTCTCGTAGGCGCCGGCATGCTTTAGGATCACGACCTTGCCGTAGCCGCTTTTGGTACCGACGAATTTGACCGTTCCCTCGCCCGCAGCCTTTATCGGAGTTCCTTTAGGAGCGCCGTAGTCAACGCCCAAGTGCGCCTTATAGCGCTTTAGTATCGGATGAAAGCGCTTGGGCGTAAACGGCGACGTGATACGGGCGTTTGAGATAGGTCTAGTGAGCAAAAATTTATCGCTTTTCTTGCCGCTTTTGTCGTAGTATTTGTTTTGGTGTCTATAAACAGTGTATCTTTTGTCCCTGATCTCTATCGCCGCCCAGTCGATTTCAGGCATACCGAAAGTACGACCAAGCCTAATCTTTTGCTTGTAGCTCATCGCGAGCCTGTCGCCCTTTTTCAGCCTTTTAAACTCGCCGTCGCCGACCTCGCCTTTCATCGCTAGATAAAACCCATGCGCCAGCGCTACGCTGCCGGTAGTTTCTATGATGTCTTGCGACGGGTTTGCGCTAACGGGCATACTAAGCACGCGGTCGTAGGTCTGATACGAGATCGGGGAGAGCTGAAATTTAAACCCGCCATCGTCGTCTTTGTAAATTTGCGCTTGAAGCTCTTCGTTTACGGGGATCAGCACCTGAGATATCCCGCCTTTTTCGTCTTTTGAAATTTGATACGAGATGCCTTCCTTAATCTCGTCTAGGAACTCTTTGTCCTCCGAGTCCAAATCATAATAAAGCTTTAGCGGGATGGAGTTCTTTTCTAAAAACGTCAAAAAGCTATCGCCCTTGGGCCAGCTGAGCTCCTGGACGGTAGATTGTATAGGCGCGGCAGCGAATAAATTTACCGCCAGCAGTAAAGCTAATGAAAATTTCTTCATAAAATCCCTTGATTTAAAAGCCGTATTTTACTCGAAAATTACTTACATTTTGCAAAACTAAGCCAGTTTCAGATATAATGAGCGCTAAAATTTCAAACTTTCAGGAGATAAATTTTGAAAAAATTTCTTTTATTTTTAGCGGCGGCTTGCCTCGGTTTTGCGGCGGAATTCTCGATGAGAGAGTACAAAACCCCGCTAATAAGCGTGAATGAGGGCGTAGGCACGATCATAGACGGCTCGGACATCGTCGTAGGCAGTAGTGGCGTCGTGATGCATAAATTTGAAGGCTCTCAAAGCTCGATCATCGCTCGCGCCGTCGTTACGCAAAAGAGCGGCGGCTTTGCAAAGGTGCGATTCGAGGTATTTGACACGCTAGCGCAAAAAGCCCTACCTATACCGGGAATTTTGCCTAAAAGCGGCGACGAGATCATCCTAAACTACCTCTACAACCGCTCGCTCATCATCGTACCGAACAAAGAAATTTACGCCGAAGTAACGAACGCTTTTAAAGATATCACCTTTATCCACCCCGATATCGTGGGCTCGTACCTAAGTTACGAGTATAAGCCAAACCCTAGCCGCGACGATTTTCGCAAAATGTGCTCTCAAAGCGCCGCGGGGCTAATATTTATCGCCATGAACAACGAAGCGCTTTTTGCCGACTGCCAGAGTTTCGAGCCGCTAAAACGCTTCCAAAGCGGCGCGGTCAAATACTACCAGCTGCCTTTCTACACTCGCGTCAAGGACATCGATACGGTATTTTGGAAATGGGGCTCGGAGCAGATCAGCGACTTTGACCGCCACTACAAAGCTCTTTTGAAAGAAAAATGATGCACGAAAAACACGCTAAATTTTTTGTAAATTTACTAGGCGCGGACAACGCCTACTTCGACGACGCGCACAGGATCGCCTACTGCTACGACGCGACCAGAAAGCGACATTTGCCCGACGGAGTGCTTTTCCCTAGGGACGAGCGCGACGTTAGCGAGATTTTAAAGTACTGTAACGAAAATAAAATCATAATCGTGCCTAGAGGTGCGGGTAGCGGCTTTACGGGAGGTGCGCTAGCGCACGAGGGCGGCGTGGTGCTTGCCTTTGAAAAGCACATGAACAAAATCCTAGAGATCGACATGCAAAACATGGTTGCCGTCGTGCAACCGGGCTGTATAAATATAAATTTGCAGCGCGAAGCCGAGAAGCTAGGGCTTTTCTACCCGCCCGATCCCGCCAGCCAGGAGTACTCGACGCTAGGCGGTAACGTCAGCGAAAACGCGGGCGGCATGCGCGCGGCAAAATACGGCATCACCAAAGACTACGTCATGGCGCTACGAGCCGTGCTACCTAGCGGTGAAGTGATCCGCGCGGGCAAACGCACGATAAAAGACGTCGCCGGATACAACATCTCAGGCATTTTAATCGCTAGCGAGGGCACGCTAGCAGTAATAACCGAGATCACGCTAAAACTCATCGCAAAGCCTAAATTTAGAAAAACTGCGATGGGAATTTTCCCTAGCGTAAACGCCGCGATGAACGCCGTTTATAAGACGATGGCTGCAGGCGTGACGCCGGTAGCGATGGAGTTTTTGGACGCGCTTTGCATACGCGCGGTCGAGACTAAATTTAACAAAGGCCTACCGCAAGATGCGGGCGCTTTGCTCATCACCGACGTGGATGGCGACGTTTTAGACGGCCTAGAGCAGGATCTCGCCACGATAGAGCGAGTGTTTAGAGAAAACGGCGCTAGCGAATTTAGACGCGCTAAGGATGAGAGCGAGCGAAACGACATCTGGTTTGCCCGCCGCAACTGCTCGCAAGCGATAAATATCTACGGAAATTTAAAGCTAAACGAGGACATCACGGTGCCGCGCTCAAAGCTACCCGAGCTGCTAGAGCGTATCGGCGGCGTCGCTGAAAAATACGGCGTGCAGGTGCCGTGCTTCGGCCACACTGGGGATGGCAACGTACACACCAACGTCATGGTCGTGGACAAAGCCGACCCGTCACAGGTAGAGAGCGGACACAAGGCGATCGAGGAAATTTTTAAGATCGCAGTGGAGCTTGGCGGCACGCTTAGCGGCGAGCACGGCATCGGCATCAGCAAGGCCGAGTTTATGCCGCTTGCCTTTACGCCTGCTGAAATGGAGCTTTTTAGAAATATCAAAAAGGCGTTTGACCCGAACAATATCCTAAACCCGTTTAAAATGGGGTTGTAAATTTGGCGCAAGGCGTAGCTGATTTTTTAAAAATAGTCCTTGACGCCTTGGTGATTATTTTTATGGTTGTACTGCTTTTTAGGAAAAATGACAAAATATCTTTTCAGCATGTCGGTTGCGGAGACTTACTTATACGCCCCGATCCGTTTTTAAAGATAATGTACTTTTTAATGTTCTAATGTTGCGGCACAATGGCGCTATTAGGCCGAGCAGCAGATGAAAATTTATTCGCCGACTATAATCTGCTGCTATTTCTTTACGATATGATGCCTGTTTGCTTTTTGGCTTTCGCTTTTTATACCCTGATGCAAAAAGGTATAAGAGTTAAGCAAGACGGCATCTCAAAAGAGATAAGATTTTTAGGCTTTAAACGCGCCTATGAAGTTAAATTTGACGAAATGATTTATGATGTCGGAGTTGCCTTCAGGAACAATGAAAAAGTATTCAAAATAAAAAGCGAGAGCGGCGATACCAAATTTGGATTTGGGCTATTGTATGCGAGAAAAGACATGGATGATTTAGAAAAAATGATACAAAAAAACGTCAAATTTAAAAACCTTAAACCCATAAGCAGTTACATTTAAGGATCCAAAATGAACCCGCAAAAATTTGAAAAGATAAAACAAACGCTTAAAATTTGGCTCACGGCGATGCTAAAGATCAAGGACAAGCAGCTACTGCACTACGCATCTAGCCTGAGCTTTCACACGATGCTATCCATCATCCCCGTGCTGCTCATCTCGCTCTCGCTCTTTACGCAGATGCCAAGCTTTAGCGTCTATTACGCTAAGATCAAGGAATTTATATTCGCCCAGCTACTGCCGTCAAACCAAGACGCGATCTCAAACTACATCGAAACATTTTTGCAAAACAGCTCAAGCCTTGGCATCCTCGGCCTTGGCGCCATCATCTTTACTTCGATCATGTTTTTTGCCGATTACGAATACGTCATCAACCGCATCATGCACACGAGCAGCCGCAAATTTTGGAACTCGCTAAGCGCGTATTGGACGCTCATTACGCTGGCTCCCTTAGGGCTTGGGCTTAGCTTTTATCTCTCAAATTTATTTCAAGATATGCTAAACTCCAGCACCTACACGAAGTGGATAAATTTCATAAGTATCTTTCCGTACCTCATCATTTGGGCGATATTTTGCGTGACGTATCTCATCTCGATAAACCGCCAAATAGCCCTAAAAAACGTGCTTTTTAGCTCATTTGTCGCCTCACTCATCTGGTATCTGGGCAAAAATATCTTCGTCTTTTACGCCGCAAATAACAAAACCTACCTCAGCATCTACGGTTCGTTTTCGGTGGTGCTGCTCTTTTTCGTGTGGATTTACGTGTCATGGATCATATTTCTTTACGGCGTGAAGCTGTGCGCGTATCTGGAAAAAGCGGGTGAGAGCGACAAAGAAGCTTAAAAAAGCGCAGCAAAGCAGAGTAAATTTAGCGGCACGATAACGGCGGCTAAAATTTTGCTTTTGACGCTTGCTAAGCTAAGCGCGTTATAGAACAAAAACAGCCAAAACGGCACGCTCAAATTTACCCCCTTTGCGCGCCACGAGAGAAATTCTAGCAGGTACTCATCAAGCGCGCCGCCAGCGCCAAAAGCATGCAAAAGCGCGCTAATAGGATAAAACAAGCTAAAAAGCGGCGTGAGCGGCAAGACGGCTAGCTGCTGGGCGCTAACGAGCGGGAAAAAATAAACCACGGGCAAAATCATCGCCGAAAATACCCAAAAATTTAGCAAGATAGCGTTGCTTAAATTTGAAAATCGCTCGCCGAAGTGCCGCAAATACAGATAAATATAAAACACGCCCATGCTTGAGAAGTAAAATCCGACGCTAAAAAGCAGGCTCGGCATCAGCGCCACGGCGGCGCAAATCACCGTAAAAAGAAGCTCAAAGCTAACGACGCGCACGTTTCTAGCGAGTAAAAACAGCGCCAGCAAACTCATCAAAAACGCCCGCAAAAATGACGGCACGAAGCCAATCAGCGCAAGATAGCAAAACAAAACCGCAAAGATCACAGCCGAGAGGTCAAATTTGGCGTTTCGATACGGAAAGTATCGCGCCTGAAAATAGCGGTAAATCGGGCGCAAAATAAAATATAACGCCCCAAAAATCAATCCCAAATGATAACCGGAAATCGCGATGAGGTGCGCAACGCCGTAGAAATTTACGTCTTGCCTAAGCTCCTTGCCCACGGGCGCAGCCAGAAACAGCGCGGTAAAAAGCTCGGCCATTTTCTCGTTTTCGTGCTGCGCAGCGATAAACTCAAAAATTTTATCGTAAATTCGTTCCTCGCTCGCGGCGTACCTAAGCTCGACTACGCCGTAGCTAGGCATAAAAAACGAGCCGCTTAGGTACTCTTTAAATTTGACGTTTTTATTTTCGGCGCCGATTAGAATTTGCTCGTTCGCTCCCGCGCCAAAGTCTGATAGCGTCGTCGTGTAAAAGCTAAAATCCTGAGTTTTAAGCTTTAAAACGCGGTAAATTTTACCTTTTTCGTTCGTTTTTTCGTAGTTTTGTAAAATTTTAGCTTGCAGGATAACGCCGCTTTGGGATTTAAATTCGCGAAATTTATAGTAGCTAAAACCCAAATTTAGCGCAAAAACGAGTGCGCACGCAAGGCAAAATATATAAACCTCGCGCGCGTTTTCAAAGATAGATTTACGTTGCGGCTTTTGCAAAATTTGAGCTTAAAGGGCGCATTTTAGGCGTTTGGGTTAAACTCCGCCACGTGCGCGGCGCCAAAACTCTTATCGACAAAGCGCGTAAATTCCTTCTGAAATATTACTTCTACCGTGCCGACCGGGCCGTTTCGGTTCTTGCCCACGATGATCTCGGCGTCCTCTTCGATCTTGTTTGGGACGAATTTACGCACGTACTCCTTGCCCTCGGCGTGCGCCTTTTTCTCGGCTTCTTTCTCCTCCTGCTCGCGGTAAACCTCGTCGCGGTACACGAAAAGTATCATGTCGGCATCCTGCTCGATGGCGCCTGATTCGCGCAGGTCGCTTAGCATCGGGCGTTTGTTTGCGCGGGACTCCAGGCTGCGGTTTAGCTGACTAAGCGCGATGATAGGCATGTTTAGTTCGCGTGCTAGCAGCTTTAGTCCGCGCGAGATTTCGGCGATCTGCAGGTGGCGGTCGGAGAAATTTGACGTCGCCATCATGAGGCCGATATAGTCGATGACGCATAGCGTGATCTCTGGGTGCGAGGACTTGAGCTTGCGCATCTGCGTGCGGATCTGGTGGATGTTTACGTAGCCGCTGTCGTAGACGAAAAGCTTGCGACTAGACATATCCTCGCACGCGTCGCTTAGGCGCGACCACTCCTCGTCGTCCATTTTGGCCGTCATTATGTTTTGTAGCGGGATCGAGGTTTTGGCGCTTAGCATACGTAGCATGATTTGCTCGGCGGGCATCTCAAGAGAGAAAAATACGACTCCGCCGCCGCGCATTAGCACGTGGTTCATCAAATTTAGGCAGATCGTCGTTTTCCCCATACCCGGGCGCGCCGCGATGATGATGAGATCGCCGTGTTTAAAGCCCTTCGTCATCTCGTTTAGCTGGCGAAATCCCGTGTCGATGCCTACGATATCCTTGTCCTCGAGCAGTTTTTGCTTTTCTAGGTGCGCGATGACGTCTGCGATGATGACGGGAGCGTCTTTTACGACGCCCGCGCTCTGCCCGTCCACTAGCGAATAAAAACTCTGACTCAGCTCGTCCACCATATCGCGGCTAGGCTTATCCTCGCTCACTTTGCTAGGTATCTGGTGCGCGATTTTTACCAGGCTTCGCTTGATTGATTTTTCTTTGATCTCATTGGCGTATTTTTTGACGTCTAGGATCGAGTTCGTGCCGATGATCTCGCTCATCACGTTTTCGTCAAATTTGTTTCCCAGCTTGGTTTTTAAAAACCCCGTTTCGACGGGCAAATTTTCGTTTAGGCACTTTACCATCGCGTCGTAAACGTCGCCGTGAGCGCGCAGGTAAAAATCAAACGGGCTTAGGATATCGAAAATCTCGCTTAGATTATCCGCGCTATAGATGATGGACGCGAGGATCGCGCGCTCCATATCTAGGTCGTAGAGATTGTGCATATCGATGTTTTCTTTTGCCATTTTAGTGTCCTTTTATCTTGTTAAATTTGCCTGCATTTGGGCGGATTTTATAAAATTTGGATTCAAATTTGACGCTTGCTCGTAAATTTGCTTTAGCTTTGAGCGGTCAAATTTGAGTTAGCGCCGTAAAGGGCGCAGTTTCGCAGGCTCGCGCCGATAAAATAGAGTTCAAATTTGACGATCAAATTTAAACCCGAGCCAGAGGCCAAATTTATCGGCTCAAATTTGACCGAGCCGCTCGCCGCCAAACGTCAAATTTGACGCCCAAAATTTACGCCCGAGACTTTATCTCGTCGTCAATTTCTAGTAAAAATCTATCGACTAGCTCGCTCTCGGGCAGCCTCGCGACTACCTCGCCTTTGCGCATTATCATGCCGTTTCCTTTGCCAAACGCTATCGCTACGTCCGCGCCCTTGGCCTCGCCGATCGCGTTTACGACGCAGCCCATCACCGAGACGTTTAGCGGCTCTTTGATGTGTTTGGTTTTCTCCTCGACGAGCTTTACCGCGGCCATCAGGTCAGCTTGCAAACGCCCGCAAGTCGGGCACGAGATGATATTTAGCCCCTCTTTTTGGCGGCCGCTATCTTTGAGGATCGCTTTTGCGACCTTGATCTCTTCTTCTAGCTCGCCCGTGATGCTAACTCGCATCGTGTCGCCGATGCCCTCCAGTAGCAGTCCGCCTAGCGCAATCGCTGATTTTATCGTCGCGTGAAAACTAGTGCCAGCCTCCGTCACGCCAAGGTGAAACGGATACGCCACAAGCGGCCTAAGCGCGCGGTATGCGGCCATCGTGCGCTCGATATCGCTTGATTTTAGCGAGATTTTGATATCGGTAAAGTCAAAATCCTCGAGCAAATTTATGTTATAAAGCGCGCTTTGCACCATCGCTTCGACCGTGCGGCCGTATCTGTCCTCAAACTGCTTTTCGAGCGAGCCCGAGTTTACGCCGATACGGATAGGCAGATTTCGCTGCTTGCACGCGTCCACGACGGCTTTGATGTTCTTTTTGGAGCCGATGTTGCCCGGATTTATGCGGATAGCGTCGACAAACTCGCTAACTATCACGGCGTAGTTGTGGTTAAAGTGAATGTCGGCGACGACTGGTAGCGGGCTAGATTTGACCACCTCGCGTAGCGCGGCGGTGTCCTCTTTGTCAAACACGGCGCAGCGCACGATATCGCAGCCCGCAAAATAGAGCCTTTGTATCTGCTCTAGCGTGCCTTTTACGTCTTTGGTTTTACTAAACGTCATCGACTGCACCGATATAGGCGCGTCTCCGCCTATTTTTACGTCCCGGATTTTTATCTGTTTCGTGGGGTATCTTTGCAAATTTAGCCTTTAAATTTTATTGTGCGATTATATAAAATCTTGGCTTTTAAATAAATTTACCGCCCTAAAATCTACTCGCCCAAAACCTCGCGCCTATACTCCCGCATATCTATAAATTTAGCTCTCAAGCCCTTTTGCTTTTCTATGTGCGTGTCTATGTTTTTGCTAGTTATCTCTACGCCTAGCCCCACTTGCTCGCCCTGCCCCGTTAAGAAATCCAGCATCATATCGCCGAGCCTTGCGTTATAGTGGCTAGCCTCCCAGTAGTACGGCGAAATTTGGTCTGCGTCTTTGGGTAGCTCCTGCGCCGTTATCTCGTTATAAAGGCCAAAATCCACTATCCTAAACGGCTTTTTTCCTAGACGCTTGGCAACCTCTTCGTTTACGGCCATTATCTGCTTTTTCCACTCGTACCACGCCACGTCAAGCCCGACCCTGTAGTCCATAGCTTCAAGCAACCTTACGTGCAGCGGACTTATAGCGATATCTAGGATTACGTTATTTTCGTGAGCGTCCGTTAAAATCTCGATAAAATTTTCATAAGACAGCCTTGACACCTCGTCCCTTTTGCGTTCAGCCATATATCCGCTCTCTATCTTTTTTACGGAGTATTTGCGGTATCCGCCGTTTCTTCGCACCTCTTCCAGTAGCGACGCCTCGGTTCGTCTGCCGTCTGGTTCAAAAAGCAGAGTTTTGCCGTATTTTAGGACGGTCGCTACCGAGTCGCGAAGCGTCTGAGAGCTAAATAAAATCTTATACGCGCTAGGATTTTTAAAATACTCCTCAAAATCATCGGCCTTGCTACCGCCGCCTAGCATCGTCTTGTCGTCAAAAACGAGCAATGCCTGCTTTAAATTTCCCTGCTTTATCGCCCATTTTAGATAGGCTTTAGCTTCATTTAGATTGCTTCCCGATACAGCCGCGTTAAAAGCAGGCTGCGTAAAGTATCTATGCGCCGAATTTAGAGCTGTTTGCGGGCGGGAGTTGCCTAAAAATATCGATGCAGGCCTGATTTTTTGGATCTTTACAACCTTCATAAAGCGCGACTGCAAGTCCTCTCTGGGTTTATTTTTAAAGATATCCGTATCGTAAATCCTATATGGATCGACCAGGTAATTAAAAACCGCTACGAGCGCGAAAATCAAAGCCGCCGAGGCCAAAAAACTAAACGTCCATTTTTTAAATTTCATACGATTTTCCTAAAAGTTAAAATATAAAAATTGAGACATTTTGTGCAAATTTAAAACGCCCAGCGTAAAACAAAGTACCGCAAGGGTCAAATTTAGCCCGCCGAGTCTAAAGCCTTGTAGCTTTTGCGCAGAGTTTTTAAACAGTAGCGAGACCGCAAAACCCGCGATCAAGTAGTAGAGCAAGGTATTTGTGCTGTCTATTTGTATATTTGGATTCCACTCGCCAAATTTAATGCCGTACTCCCTCAAAAAACCGACCTTTCTCTCTAGCCGCGAATTTAGAGCTAGCCCGCCGCCTAGGCCAAACATCCCCTTTAGCACCTTTAGCGCGTCGTCCCACTCCTTAGCTCTAAAAAATACCCACGCAATATTTACGAAGTTAAAGGTTATAAACCAAGCTAGGAATTTATTTAGCCTAAAGCCTAGCTCGCTCCAAATCCTTTGGACGATCAAAGCTGCGCCGTGTAAAAATCCCCAAAATACAAACGTCCAGCCCGCCCCGTGCCAGATACCGCCTATCACGAAGGTCGCAGCTAAATTTACGTACGTTCTCGCCTTGCCTCTGCGGTTGCCTCCCAGCGGGATATAGACGTAATCTCTCAAAAAACGGCTTAGCGTGATATGCCACCTGCGCCAAAAATCCTGAATATTTAAAGCCTTGTAGGGCGAGTTGAAATTTATCAGGAGTTTGATGTTAAAAAGCAGCGCCGCGCCGATCGCCATATCACAGTAGCCACTAAAATCAAAATAAAGCTGAAAAGTATAGCTAAGGCTAGTAACCCAAGCTTCGAAAAAATTCAGAAATGCGGCATTATCAAATCCGTTTGTTGCCCAAACAGCAAAGGTGTCGGCAATAACGACCTTTTTAAAAAGTCCAATAGAAAATATAAAAAGCCCGAGAGCTATATTTTTATAATTAATTATTTTATTTCTAGCTTTTGCAAACTGCGGCATCATTTCTTTGTGGTGCACGATTGGACCTGCGATTAGTTGTGGAAAAAATGTAACAAACAAGCAGTAACTCAAGAAATCATACTGCTTCGTACCCCCCCCGTAGAGCTATCCACCAAATATGCAATTTGCTGAAAAGTAAAAAACGAAATAGCAAGAGGTAAAAGTAAATTTAAATGAGATATTTGAACATCAAAGGCAAATTTTATATTGCTTATTAAAAAATCAGAATATTTAAAATACCCAAGAAGCGCTAAATTTCCAGTTATTCCTAATGGAAGAATAATCTTCTTTGAAATTTTAGGATTATCTTTATTTAGCTCCAATCCAAGGCAATAGTTCAATATCATAGAACCTAAAATTAATGGCAAATAAGTAATGTTCCACCAACTATAAAAAAATAGTGACGATAGTACCAAAAAGCCCTTTGCCAATTCGGTAAGGCGCTTTTTGTTTAGATAAAAATATATAAAAAACGTAAAAGGCAAGAACAAAAATATAAATTCATAAGAGTTAAAGAGCATTTATTTATCCATTTTTTAGCGCAATTATAATATGTTTTATTTAATATTTAAATAAAATAGTAACGATTTAACGAGCGGTGAATAAAGATACCAAACAAGCTGGCAGTCAAATTTGACACAAAGGCGCAAAAATAAAGGTAAGGACAAGACGATACGCGAAAAATAGTCTATCGAGCCTGAAAGTTAAATTTGAACAAAAAGATGGAAGCGACAGTATCGCGAAGCTAGAATTTTACGTATAGATAATGACCGAGTAAAATTTTAAGACAACGAAATATAGCAAAGCAAGACAACGCGCAAAAAATAAGGCGCGGTATTTTTCGCTTTACTTTGCGCCATACGCTCGTAACGAGACTTCACTATGAGGAGACAGGGCGAATCAAAAACGCTTATGAAAAAATTATTTTTAAATTTAAATGCAAGTATACAAGCCACAGTATCGCGAAGCTAGACGAGGCGCGAATAAAATTTGCGATGGAAGCGTGTATGCAATACGTGACCGAGCAAATTTTAGACGCAACGACATATAACAAAGCGAGACAACGCGTCAGGTGTTTAGATCAGGATAATCCCACGCATTATACTCATCGCTCAGATTATCATTCTCCGCGCCCTTGCAGCACAGCCACTCTAGCCCGCCGCGCCTCTCCATCACGACCTCTTCATCAAGGCCTGCGCTCTTAGTGCCGTTTACTCTGGCATTGACGCACGCCCAGTGATAGCGGTAGACGAGATCGAGCGCCTGCAGGATTTCATCAGTACCCCGCATTTTTACGCGCTCCGAAAAATCGCCGCCGATAAAGGCATCCATCACAAATTTGCAGTCGCAGATATCCTTTGGGAAATCCAGCTCTTTTACTAGCCCCATCGCCCAAAGCAGCGCCCACAGCGACTCGTATTTCCAGCCCATATTTACGGCTTCGTCGTAGCTCGCTTCACCCTCTATAACGCGGCGCTCCATGCGCGTTAGCTTGTCTATGCACCCGAAGCGGTTATCGAGAAAATCCTTCGTGCCCTGCTTATCTTCGTCCGTTAGCTCGCCGTTATCTCTGATCGTGCAAGCGCACATTATCGCGGCAAACGAGCAAATAGAGCGGGCGATAACCTCGTCCTTTTCGCGCGGCGCGACCTCGCCCGTCTCGTATCGCAGCGGCAGATGGTCTATAAAAGGCACGCCTTGCAATTTTAAAATTTCGATGCTTATATCTTTGCGCTCCTGCGCGGTCTTGCCGATCTTTGCGGCGCTTGCGCTTCTTTTTCGCGCGCTATCAGCCCCTTTTTTAAAAAAGTCAAAAATACCCACGCATTCTCCTTAAAATTTGCATAAATTTACGCGGGCATTTTAGCGTATAAACGGAAAATTTAGCGACTTGTCGGCGACAAATTTACGTAAATTTCAAAAACGTTGCGCTAGGATCCGCATCCATCAAATTTTAAAGTATAAAAAATGAGAAAAATTTTAGCAGTTTCGCTTCTATGCGCTGCAAGCGCGATGTTTGGCGCAAGCGCGGACGAAATCTACGCCGCGGCGCAAACGGCGAAAGCAAAAGGCGATCTTGCGGGTGCGCTCGGCGGTTTTGAAAAGGCTTGCTAGGCGTCGCACGCGGATGCTTGTCGTCGTGCGGGATTAGCCTACGACTACGGTATGGGCGCTGCGCAAGATTACGCCAAGGCGGCTAAATTTTACGAAAAATCGTGCGAGCTAGGCGATGCTAACGGCTGTTCGAATTTAGCCGACGTCTACGGCGCGGGTAGAGGCGTGGAGCGCTCGGAGCAAAAATCGTTCGAGTTATTTAACAAAAGCTGCGAAATGGGTAGTAGCGGCAGCTGCTACGGACTAGCAGGGCTTTATGAGAGCAGTAAAGGCACGGAAAAATCAAGCGAACAAGCGGCTAAATTTTATAAAAAATCCTGCGAACCAGGGCTTGATCTAGGTTGCGAAAAGGCAAAGTAAGGTTTATTGGGCGTGGATAAATCTACCCCGACTTTTTGCACGATCTAGTCGGCGGCGGCAAATTTTAGCCGTATCCATAAACGCGCTTGGATTATTAAATTTGACAAACAAAAAGCAAAGGCAAATTTAAAATCAACGCTCGTCAATCCGCAAAATGTAGAAAATAAAATTTAGCAATTTTTCAGAGTTCCGCCGGTGTGGTGTTTAGCGCAAAAATTAGTCTAGAGTAGAAAAAGAAGATAAATTTACGGCAAGACCGTAAATTTAGGGATAAAAACGGCCGCGAGCGACAAGATACCTAAACTTAGGCCTACCGCTCGCCAAAATCCGCTATTTTACTTACCTGCGCAGCTTTTGCAGCACTCCAAAAGCCTGCGCGCCGCATTTGAGGCTACGATTAGTCCTGCAGCAGACATTATTATATCTTTTAGCACCAGTCGTCCGGCACCCGATAGATACGGGAAGCCGTGATTAGGGCTTTCAGTGATGCCGAGCGCCGGATTGCCTAGATTTGGCACCCAAGTCTCAGGCGTCGTTATCAAAAAGCTAAGCGTTACGATAGACATGCCAAACGTCAGCAGCCCGCCGATAAGCCCTAGTTTAGGGAACCAGATTCCAAGCAGCACGAGCGTACCGATAGTGCAGATCATCGCACCGATCAAATACGAAACAGCGTAAGTACCGTTTTGTTTGTGCCACTCGATGTTTTTAGGCACGACCAAGCCTTCCGGGTTTTTGTGTAGGTTGTACTCGGCAACCATTTTGCCCTTGCCGTTATCTACGATATCTTTTTTGCTATACATGTAGCTAAAAAACGGGCTGTTGGTTACAAACGGCACGATGCCGTCAGCCTCGTATTGCACGACTTTGAGTCCGCCTATCCACGCCATCACGATGAAAATTGCGACGCTAACGTAGTTTACGAAATATTTTTGCGAGCTTGCTAAGGCTTGTAAAAATTTTTGCATTAAGTTCCTTTAGGGTGATTTTTATAATTTTAATTAGACTGTATATTTAAGGCTAGATAAAATTATAACGGGATTATATATAAATCATATAAAATTCTGCTTAAAAAGATAAGCATTATCATAAATGGAAACTTTAATTACATTTTAGTTTTGGATTAAGCAAGATTTTAAATTTGAAGTTTATAGAATACGGTAGAAGCTTAAGGCGTTATCTGATCATATAATGTCTATATTTGCGAACGATAAAAACAAAAAAGCAAGCAAATACATCTTTTACGCATAGTAAAAAGCATGAACGACCCAAAGGACTAAAATATGCGTAAGCGTCAATGAGCAAAGCTTGATTAAAACCGCCCCCACTACAAAGATCACAAGTATTTAAACCGTAAATTTAAGAGACTCGATCTAAATTTGACTAACCCCCGTGCGTCAAATTTAAGATTTTATAAACGTCGCAAAAATCAAAGCGGCTAAATTTGCATCAAAAAACAAGCTCAACTTGCTGGACGGCAAATTTATCGCAACTTAAATTTCAAGATCAAGCCAAATGCAAAATTTGATTTTGTGAACTTTGCAAGATATTTACAGCAACGTATCTAAGCCGCTATAAAAAATCAGACAAAAGCAAAATTTACGAGAAATTTATCGGATCCATATCGACGTCAAAGCCGTGCGCGGCGCAGATGCGAGCGGCTTTTATAAGCGGAGCGTGCGAGGCACAGCGCAGCAAAATCTCAAAACGGTATTTTCCGCCTAGGATTTCGATCGCGCACTTGCCGTGTCCTACGATATCTAGCGAAGATTCGGCCACGCGCAAATTTTCAAGCTCGGCTACGCAAATTTCAAGCCTTTGTTTTGCCACCTGCTCGCTTTTTTCAGAAACGACAACCCGCAAAAGCCTAGCAAACGGCGGATATATCGGCTCTCTAGCAAGAATCTCCTCAGCCAAAAACGCGTCGTAATCCGCGATAAAATTTTCAAAAAACTCCCGCTGCCTACTCTGCACGACCACGCGCCCCTCGCCCGAGCGCCCTGCCCTGCCCGCCACCTGCATCGCCAGCGCCAACGTCCGCTCGCGAGCGCGAAAATCAGGAAAATTTAGCAGCTCATCGATGCCCATGATGACGGCGAGATCCACATTGTGGTAGTCGTGCCCCTTGCTCAGCATCTGCGTGCCGACAAGCGCGTCTATCTCGCCCGCGTTAAAGGCTTTTAGCGTCTTTTCGAGCTTGTTTTGCGTCGTGATCTCGTCACGGTCGAATTTCTCGATCCTAGCCGCTGGAAACGCCGAGCGCAGGGCCTCCGTCAGCTCGTCGGTGCCGATTTTTTTTGCCTCAATCATCTCACTGCCGCACTTATCACACGAGCACGTCGCAGCCGTCGTAAAGCCGCAGTACTGGCACTTTAGAACGTTTCGCTTCTTATAAAAGCTCATTCCGACGCTGCAAAACGGGCACTTTATCGTGCTACCGCACTCGCGGCATGAAAGATAGCGGAAATTTGCACGCGTCGGCAAAAAGACGACCGCCTGTTTGCCGCCCGCAAAACTCGCCGCAAGCTCACCTAGGATCACCTCTCCAAGCCCCGTCTCGCTCTCGTCGTAGATAAACTTTTTCTCACTTTTAAAAAACGTACCCCTTAGCCTAAAGTGAGGCTGCTTTTTGAAGCTCACGACGCTCGGAGTAGCTGAGCCAAGCACAACTTTGACGTCAAATTTGCTCGCCAAAAATAGCGCGAGGTCGCGGGCGTTATAGTGCGGATTTTGCGCGGATTTATAGCTGTCGTCGTGCTCCTCGTCGACGATAATAAGCCCAAGCTTGGTAAACGGCAAAAATAGCGCCGAACGCGCGCCTGCGATCAAATTTATCTCACGGCTCTGAAATTTTTGCAGGATTTCGCTGCGCTTTTTCGGCGTTATTTTGGAGTGCCAGACGCCAAATTTCTCGCCAAAATAGCTTTTTAGTCGCTTTGTCATCTGCGGTGTGAGCGAGATTTCCGGCATCAAAAGCAAAACCTGCTTGCCCGCGAGTAGATATTCGCGGATAAGAGAAAAATAAATCTCGCTTTTACCGCTTCCCGTATCGCCAAAAATCAAACTCGTTTTATGGCTTTTAGCAAAATTTAGCGCCTCTTGTTGATCTTGATTTAAGTTTGGGATTTTAGGGAAAAACTCCGTCGTAGCTGATTGGTCAGTGCTTATTTTTGGCGACTGTGCGGGATTATTAAAATTTAATTTGGCAGCAACATTTTCATTTAATTTCAAATTTTCTTGAAAGCTATTATTATTTAAATTTTGGAGTAAATTTGGCAGCGATATTTTGTCAAATTCCATAGTCAAATTTAACTCTTTACTATCGTCAAATTTGACATCTAAGTTACCGTTTGTCTCGTTTTTATCGCTCAAAATTTGCGCTTGCATTAAATTCTGCAAGCAAGATATATCGGCCTCTAGCGGAGTAAAAAGTCCGGCCGCAATAGATAAATTTACGACGTAATAGTGCGAGATAAATTTTAAAAGCGAGATTTGTATAGGCGTAAGCGCAGTGGGCAAAATTTCTAAAATCTCAAGCGTTTTAAAATTTGGCTCTGCCACTCCTTGCAAGACGTAGCCGATAGTTTTTTTATTTTTTATATTGATTAAGACTTGTGTAAAATTTGGGATTTTAAAATTTGAATTATAGGTAAGCGGCTTAAGATTTAAGCCGCTAGGTAAAATTTGGTAGTAGAGCATTACTCCGTTAAGGCGCTACAAAGGCTATCGGTTCTAGGGCACGAAAAAGTGCCGTTTGCCACATCATAGGTAAATTTAGTGGATTTTCCTTGAAGTGCAAATTTATAACCGTCTCCATCTTTGGTCCATCCGCTTTTTTCATCAGTTTTAATACCATTTTGCAAGACGTTTTCAAACAGAAGTCCAGTAGTACTGCCCGCTCTCTCAAGCGCAGGATATGTAAAATTACCAGCTAACATATTTGTATTGTATACATTAACTACAGCACTTCTTATAGACGCTATATCAGCCCTTCCTTTTGCAATTATTGCGTCATCCCTTGTGGTAAAAAGTCTCGGCACTGCAATACTAGCCAAGATACCTAAAACCACTATGACAAAAACCAATTCAAGCATCGTAAACCCGCGCCTCATTATCATTCCTTTAATTTTTAATTATTTTAGCATATATAAACTTATAGCCGATCCAACTAAGGATTAAATTTAACCTTTGAGCCACCAAATGCATGTGTTTTGTTAAGCTTTTTTACAGACTCAACCCCATTAAAAGCTACACATATAACATCACTGCTAATTCCGATATCCGAGATAGCAACACTACCATCAGATACCGATATTTTTGAACAGCCCTTATCTTTTACGCTCAAAAAAACATCGGTATTTAAAAGAGTAGTATCGTTAATCACAGAACCAGTATTATCCAGCAATAGCTTTACATTAGTAATATCTTTCCACTTCGCATCGGACTTAAACTCTCCCATGCTTGTATAGTACATTGATAAATCCATAACAAGAACCGCAAGATCTGATGCCCCTCTTGCAATCTCAGCATCATCTCTAGTAGCAGCTAGTCTTGGAATAGCCATAGCAGCTAAAATACCCAAAATAATAATCACAAAAATAAGCTCAACCATAGTAAATGCACGTTTCAACTTATTTCCTTTATTTGAGCAGAATTTAAAAAAGCCCGCATCCACCAAAAGCGGACTTGGGCTTTATTTCTTAAGTAAAATATAAAACTAAAAGATTAGTTAAATTTTACGCTTCTTCCGCCAACTTGATAAGTTTTTGCAGCCGGAGTATTACCAAAAACATTTTTCATAGCAGGTATCTCAAATAGTTTTGCACATTTACCTGTAGCAGTAGGTGTAGCAGTAATAGTTCCAGCAGTATCATTATACTCAACTGTAACGCAAGTTTCGCCAATAAGCTTTACTGTTCCATCTGTTGTTGTTTGCGTCATATCCGCCCAGTTGGTTGAAAAGTTGCCTTGAGAAGTATAATACGCGGTAAGATCAGAAATAAGCGTAGAGTAGTTTGTAGCAGCTTTTGAAATCTCTGCATCATCTCTCGTTGCACTAAGTCTTGGGATAGCAACAGCAGCCAAAATACCTAAAATAACGATCACGAAGATCAACTCAATCATTGTAAAACCTTTTCTCATATGAGACTCCTTGTATAAATTCTACATACACTTATGTAGTTAAACGGAATTATACGACTTTTAACTTAAAAAAAAATAAAATAGCAATAAATTTATAAGGAGCGTGTAAAAACGAAACGAAGGTGCAAATTTTAGCCGATCTCTTTGCTGAGTTTTTGAGCCAGTGAGCGCAGTTCGCGCTCTTGTTGGTAGTTTTCATAGCATTTTTGCACAAAGGCACTAAGTAGTTCTTTTACGTCAAGATATCTTTTACCGTCCGTAAATGTATCCCACTCGCGTTCAAAGCTTTGCGCAAATTCGTCTTCGAGACTGATTGTATAAGAAGTAGAGGCGATTTTGACCGTTATTTTTCTCATAGCTTATTTATTTTCCCAGTACCGCTTCGATCTTGCGGATAACGTCGTCGCTCTCGGTATTTTTGGCTCTTAGATCTTCTTCGAGGCGTGCGATTTGGTTACTTTTGGCTTCGTTTTGTGCTTTGACGCTTACTAGCTCGTTGCGTAGAGATTCGTTTTCTTCGCAAACTTCATTATATCTAGCTAGCAGGTCGTTTACTCTATCGGTTAGGGTATTTAGCACTTTATCGTCGTCAAACATCATTTTTCCTTAGTTTTGGTATAATTTTACGTAATTGTAACAAAAAAAGCTGATTTTTAAGGTAAAAAATGAAAAATTTTGAAATTTCGTCCAAATTTAGCCCAAGCGAGGATCAGGCCCGCGCAGTCGCTAACATCGTAGCCTCCGTAAGGTCTGGCAACAAATACCAAACGCTTTTAGGCGTCACGGGCTCGGGCAAGACCTTTACGATGGCAAACGTTATACGCGAGCTAAATATGCCAACCCTAATAATGACGCACAACAAATCCCTCGCCGCGCAGCTTTATAGCGAATTTAAGGGCTTTTTCCCTAAAAATCACGTGGAATATTTTATCAGCTACTACGACTACTATCAGCCTGAAGCCTACATCCCGCGTCAAGACCTTTTCATCGAAAAGGACAGCTCCGTAAACGAAGAACTCGAGCGTCTGCGCCTATCTGCGACGGCGAGCTTGCTTAGCTTTGACGACGTCGTGTGCGTGGCGTCGGTGTCGGCCAACTACGGCCTAGGTAATCCTAGCGAATACCAAGGCATGGTCGCATACCTAAACGTCGGCGATAAAATCAACCAGCGCGCGCTACTGCAAAAGCTCGTCGATATGGGCTACAAGCGAAACGACGTTTATTTCGACCGTGGCGACTTTCGCGTAAACGGCGACGTGGTGGACGTATATCCCGCGTATTTTAACGACGAGGCATTTAGGATCGAGTTTTTCGGCGACGAGATCGAGACGATGTATAGCCTGGACGTGCTGGAAAACAAAAAAAGACACGACCTGAAAAAATTTATCCTCTACCCGACCAGCCAGTTTATCGTGGGCGAAAACCGCCTAAAAATCGCCATCAAGCAGATCGAGGAGGAACTAGCCGAGCGGCTAAAGGAATTTAACGAGCAAAGCAAGCTCGTCGAGGCGCAGCGCCTAAAACAACGAGTGGAATTTGATCTAGAGATGATGAGTAGCACGGGCATGTGCAAGGGCATCGAAAACTACGCGCGCCACCTAACCGGGCAAAAGGCCGGAGAGACGCCCTACTCGATGTTTGATTATTTCGAGCTAGGCGGCAAGGACTACCTAGTCATCGTGGATGAAAGCCACGTGAGCCTGCCGCAGTTTCGCGGTATGTACGCAGGAGACCGCAGCCGCAAAGAGGTGCTGGTTGAGTACGGATTTCGCCTCCCATCTGCGCTTGACAATCGTCCGCTTAAATTTGACGAGTTTATAAACAAACGCGCTAAATTTCTTTTCGTATCGGCGACTCCGAACGAATACGAGATAAATTTGAGCCGCGGTCACGTTTACGAGCAAATTTTACGTCCGACGGGACTACTTGATCCACAGATCGAGATAAAAGACAGCGAAAATCAGGTGGAGATTTTATTCGACGAGGCGAAAAAAACCATCGAGAGAAACGAACGCGTGCTAGTCACCGTGCTCACCAAAAAGATGGCCGAGGAGCTCAGCCGCTACTACACCGAGCTTAGCATCAAGGTCAAATACATGCACTCAGACATCGACGCCGTCGAGCGAAACGAGATCATCCGCGGGTTGCGCGGGGGCGAGTTTGATATGCTCATCGGCATAAATTTGCTCAGAGAGGGGCTTGACCTGCCCGAGGTTAGCCTCATAGCTATCATGGACGCCGATAAGGAGGGCTTTTTGCGCTCGACGACGAGCCTGATCCAAACGATGGGGCGCGCGGCTAGAAACGTAAACGGCCGAGTGCTGATGTTTGCCAAAAAGATCACCAAATCCATGCAAGAAGCGATGGATACGACGCTAGCTCGCCGAAAGATGCAGGACGAATACAACCGCGCTCACGGCATCACACCGCGCTCGGCTAGCCGAAACATCGAGGAGAGCTTGCACGTCGAGGACGGCACGGAGATCTTGAGAAAAGGCGCAAATCTAGAAAAAATGCCTGCCGCCGAGCGAGCGAGCATAATCAAAGAGCTAAGAAAACAGATGCTGGATGCGGCGGAGCAACTGGAGTTTGAGAAGGCGGCGGCGCTACGCGACGAAATCGCCAAAATACGTAAACTATGAAGGCGTTGTCTTTTGCGTATCTTTAAATGAGTTTGCTAAAATTTTGCTCGGCGGACTACCTGTCCAGCCTACGCAAAATTTTATCTACACAACATTTTAAATCTATCGCAAAATACTTCCGCCTTATCGTTTTGCGTTCAAATTTGGGGTCCAATTTGGCTAAATTTGTAAATTTGGCTTCAAATTTTACTCACCGAGACCCGAGTCTTTACGGCACTAAATTTGGCTCAATAAATTTGTAGTGAAATTTAAAAACGTGCGGCGCGACAGCGCCAGATAAAACCTGCGCGTAGCGCAGCAACCTCTCACATCGTCGGGGATAGGGGATTGTTAAGGGGAAGGGAACTCTTTTGCTTCAGCTACGCTTCGCAACTGCAAAGCAGAGCGTAATTCAAGCCCCTTCCCCCTTAACAAGAAACATTGATTTATGCAAAAAATCTAATTTTTAACGCCAAATTTAACCAACTCAAATTTAACGTTTTAAAGATTCGGGTCTCGGCGGATAAAATTTCAAATTTTAGTCAAATTTAGCCTCAAATTTCGGATTTTACTCTCCGTCCTCGACATTTTCCTGTATAAAAACCCGCATGCTCGGAAACTCGAGCGCACAAAGACGGCCGAAATCATGCTTATAAACGCAGCCCGTGTCGATATTTGCGCTAAATTTCGTGATATCGGGGCTCGCGATCGGCGTATGGCCGTAGACGTTAAAAACGCCTTCGTTTTGGCTAAAATCATCTCTGCCGCAAAGCACATGCCACCTAAACTCCGCCGCGCTATCGCCGTGCGAGTTGCGTAGCGCCCACATCCGCCCAATCGCCGAATGCGACGCGACAAGCCGCCTGCCCTGAGCGTTTTTAAACTCGGCAAGCTCCAAATAAAGCGGCAAATTCGACAAAAACTTTAAATGCGCGAGCTTTTGTGCGCGGCTAGCTTTGGCGTAGGAGGCGAAAGTCTGCGCGCCGCCGTTTAGGTAAAACCAGCGCGGATCGCTAGGCGTCTCGCCGCGTAAAAATGCGTCCTTGTGTTGCAAAAGGCGGTATTCGTGATTGCCCATCACGGCCGCGTAGCCGCGCTGAATCGCTAGCTGTACGACCTCAAAACTCCCCTCGCCGCGGTCTATCAGATCGCCCACGAAGCAAATTTTAGAATCAGTACCACGCGGCAAGCGATCTATCAAGGCGCAAAGGGTTTTATAGCAGCCGTGAACGTCGCCGATGAGATAAATTTGGTTGTTCATTTTTTCTTTTCTTGTAAATTTACTTAAATTTTAGCAAAGTTTAGCCAACGAGACATAAAAACAGCATACCAAAACTACATAAATTTAGTCGTCAAATTTAAACGCTCTCACTCGCCGACTACTAACATCACGCCAAGCGTTATCATCGTTACGCCGACGAAAAACTCCAAAATTTTCCACGCGGCCGGCTTTTGGAACAGCGGCGCTAAAAATCTCGCTCCGTATCCGAGCGAAAAGAAAAACGCAAACGACGCGCACATCGCGCCCGCGCCAAAGAGTCCCGCGCGCTCGCTAAATTTCGTAGAAACCGAGCCCAAAAGTACGACCGTATCAAGATATACGTGCGGGTTTAGCCACGTAAAAGCTAGCGTAAGAAGCGCCGTTTTAATAACCGCACTGTGCGCCTCCTCGCCGCCTGCCGTTAGCGCATGCGAGGCGCTAAACGCGCTATAAAGGCTACGAACTCCGTAAATACTCAAAAATACGAATCCTCCCCAAAGCGCGGCCGTTTTGATGATAGGGTAGCGCTCAACCACGTAGCCAAAACCCGACACTCCTGCAAAAATCAGTGCAGCGTCGCTAAGCGCGCAGATAATGCAAACAAGAAAAACATGCTGTTTTTTGATGCCTTGTTTTAGCACGAAGGCATTTTGAGCTCCAATGGGTAAAATCAGCGAGAGCCCGAGCGAAAATCCAGAGAAAAAGGCATTAAAAGAAATCATTTTATCACTTATATTTTGTTTTTTAAATTTTGATCAAAACGCATATAACCAAAAGCTCGGCAAAGTAAAATTGCCGCACGCGTAGATTTTTGCAAATTTGCTCGCCGAATTTAGAAGTTTCAAGATGCGGGTTTGGGCATGTAAAATTTGAAGCCGAAATCTAAAAATTTGACTTTAAATTTGAATAGAGAATAATAAGGTGAAGTATCGCGAGATGATTTTTCGAGTTTTCTGCTTCACAAGCTCGCAGCTGCAAGCAGAAGAAGCAAAATTGAGCGTGCGCTAGGCATATAGCCTGCGGAGCGAAATTTTGCAAAATCTCGGAAAAGCGCTCGCGAGACGAGCCTTCCCAAAAGCCGCTTAACTTTCTTTCAAAAGTTTCGCCACCATCTGCTCGCTCTTCCCCTTATCGCTATCCTTTTTCGTCGC
Organism: Campylobacter massiliensis; assembly: GCF_014253065.1. NCBI lineage: Bacteria > Pseudomonadati > Campylobacterota > Epsilonproteobacteria > Campylobacterales > Campylobacteraceae > Campylobacter > Campylobacter massiliensis. The sequence goes on along the minus strand of NZ_JACLZK010000001.1, from coordinate 437,412 downwards.
CTTGTATATCCCGCTCACGTACTCCTCGAGCACCTCTTGCGAGTTTATGCGCGCGTCGCCCTCTTTTGGCCTTACTTTTGTGTATTCGCCGCTGTTTTGCAGCTCAAACGCCAGCTCGTTATCGCTAAGCTGCAAGCGCAAAAACTCAAGCAAGCGCTCTTGCAAATTTTTATCTATGATCGGCGTCATGAGCTCTAGGCGGCGCTCTAGATTTCGCGGCATCCAGTCGGCGGAAGCGATGTAAATTTGAGGCTCGGCGTGCCTGAAATAAAATATCCTCGCATGCTCAAGGTATTTGCCGATGAGCGATCTCACGCGGATATTTTCGCTGAGGCCCTTCACACCCGGGCGCACACAGCAGATGCCACGCACGATGAGATCGATCTTTACGCCAGCGCTACTTGCCTTTACCAGCGCATCCACGATATCGCTATCTACTAGCGCGTTCATCTTTGCCACGATTCTGCCCTGCTCTCCGTGCGCGGTCTCGGTCTTTATCATCTCCAGCACGCGCTCTTTTATCTGCATCGGCGACATAGAAAGCGTCTGCAAGCGGCGGTTTTTAGAAAAACCCGAAAGTATATGAAAAAACGTCGTCGTATCGCTGGCAAACTCCGCCCTGCTCGTAAAATAGCTCACGTCGGTGTAAATTTTAGCCGAGCCGCCGTTGTAGTTGCCGGTGGATAGATGCATGTAAAATTTGAGCTTACCGCCCTCTTGGCGGATAACTTGGCTAACTTTTGCGTGCACCTTAAAGCCCGTGATGCCGTATATCACATGCGCGCCGGCGTCCTCTAGAGCCTTTGCCCAGTGTAGGTTGTTCTCCTCATCAAACCTCGCCTTTAGCTCGACCATCACGGTTACTTGCTTGCCGTCGTTTGCAGCGTCGATGAGAGCTTGAATGATAGGCGAGTTTTTATCGACGCGGTAGAGCGTCATACGGATCGAGATCACGCGCGGATCCTTGCTCGCCTCCCTGATAAACTGCACGACGGGATCAAAGCTCTCGTAGGGATGCACGACTAGCACGTCTTCTTTATCAATGACGTCAAACATCGAGAGGTGGCTGCTAAAAGGCGGCAATGTCTTTGGCGCGTACGGCGGCAGGCAAAGGTGCGAGAATTCTTTATTTCCCACGATTTGCCAGAGCGAATTTAGCGTCAGCGGTACGGTGTACTCATAGATATCCTTATAAAAAATCTTCATATGCGAGTTTAGAAACTCGACTATCTCGGCGTCGGCGTCCTTTTGTATCTGCATGCGGACAAAGGCGCCCTTGCGGCGCAATTTAAGCCCCTGTTCGAGGATCATCATGAAATCATCGGCTTCTTCTTCCTCGATCACGATATCGGCGTTTCGCGTAACCCTAAACGCCGCCGAGCTAAGTAGCTTGTAACCCGGGAAAATCTCCTCAGCGTGGCGATGCACGATCGTTTCTATCGGCACATAGACGTTGTCGGCCGCTTGATAGAATCTCGGCAAAACGCGCGAAATACGTATCATGCCAAATTTTATGATCTCTGGGCTATCCGCGTCGGCAAGCTTAACGGCCAGGCTAAAGCTAAGGTTGTTTAGATGAGGATACGGATGCGTGGCATCAACCGCGATAGGCACGATGACGGGCAGGATATTTGAGAAAAAATACTCGTCGCATTTGGCGCGAAGTTCGGGCGAAATTTCGTCGTAATTTTTCATAAAAAGCCCGTTTTGCGCGAGCTCTTTTAGCGCGTCTTTATAGTGTTTTTCCACGAGCGCGAGTTCGTCTTTGATGTATTTTCTGATCTCCCTTAGTTGCTCAAGCGGGCTCATGCCGTCGCTACCGCTAGCTGCGACTCCTGCGGCAAAAAGTTGCTTGAGCCCCGCGATGCGGATCATGTAAAATTCATCCAAATTCGTCATATAAATCGCGATAAATTTTAGCTTTTCAAGCGGCGGCAACGCCTTTTCGCATTGGGCTAAAACGCGCGAATTAAAGCGCAACCAACTAAGTTCGCGGTTGATAAAAACGCTCTTTGTCTCATCCATTTTCCATCCTTTTTAAACTTTCATAAATTTTAGCAAATTTTCTCTTAAATCACGGCCTTTCCGAAAAGCTGTAAGTTTGTGTTATAATAAACGAAAAACAAATTAAGCTTCGGCAAAAATAGGCAAGGAAAAAAGATGGATTATATTTGGGCGGTTATGATTTTATGCATTGGGATGGCGGTTTTTTGGATACTCAAAAAGATTTCGATGTAGCCACGTTGTAAATTTGAAAACAAATTTATATTTTGCGTCAAATTTGGTGTTTTTGTAGCAATTTTGCATTCTTGTTTTGAATTAAATTTAGTGCGATTTTCAGCTAATCAAAGATAAAAATTCGAGAGAATTTGAGGCAGAAAAACGGCGGCACAAATCGTCCGCCGCTATTAAATTAAAGATTATTTTCTTTTTTATACTCGGCCAAAAAGGCGTAAATTTCGTCTTTTAGTCTGAGTTTTTCGCGTTTTAGAGCATCCACTTCCGCATCGTTGTAGACATTGCCTTTTTGCATCTCTGCGATCTTTTCGTCTAGGTCGTTGTGTTTGTCGAAAAGCGACGTAAATCTCGCATTCGTGCCTTTTAGCTTAGTTATAAGCTCTCTATCTTCATGAAACATATTTGCTCCTTTGATGGATTAAATTTTAATTTAATTTTAGCGAATATTATTTTAAGAGCGGGTTAAAAACGCGCCGTATCTGGGCGATTTGGCAAATTTTACCCAGCCTAAGCCAAGCTTAAATTTATCAAATTTTATTGCGCCGACGAATTGTTTTTGCGTCAAATTTGAAGTGGTTACTTGATGCAAATTTAAGCCGAGTTAGCCGCGTAAAGCTCAAATTTAAACGTATTTTAGCTCTTCTGGCTTATGCTTGCTTTTTATGACGCGTTTAGTTAGGCGTATAGACTCGCCCGTGCCGATGACTAGCAGCTTCGTGCCTGTGCCTATCAGCGTATCGCCCTTTGGCATCGGTATAAATTTGTTATTTACGTCTTTGATGCCAACGACGTCGGCGTTTGTTATATTTCGCAGGTTAGTTTCTTTTAGGCGTTTAAAGCGCACCCACGAATAATCAGGCACCAATATCTCCTCGATGTCGATCGGCGAGTCTTGCTTATACAAAAACTGCTCGAGCAAATTTTCCATATCCGGACGTACGCTCATCGCGCTAAGGCGCTGAGCTACGAGCTTTGATGGGCTCACGACGCTGTTTGCTCCGAGCTTTTTTAGGCGCTCGGTATCGTCTTGGTTATCGGAGTTTGTCATTATAAAATACGGCTTTTTGCGCCCGATCTCTTTTTCATATAGCCTTACGGTGGCGATAAGGGCGATGTTATCGGCGATGTTTGGGCTTAGCGTGATCATGCCTTTTGCGCTTGAAAAATGCGTCTTTAAAAGCGCCGTTTGCGTGTGCGGCTGAGAGACGATATAGTATGGATACTTGTATTTTTCCGCGATTTCCGGCAGATCCTCACGCGGATCAATAACAATAAATGGGATGTGGTTTTCCCTAAATTCGCGGCTTAATTCCATTGTGTATTGGTTGTGATAGCAGATGACAAAGTGGTTTTTTAGTCTTGCGATCTTGTATAGCATTCGTCTTTCCTTTATGATCGCTACGAGCGCGCCTTTTTTTAAAACTTCGAGCATCAAACCCGTAGAAAACGTAAAAACGGCAAAGCCTAGCAAAATAAAAGTGATAGTAAAAATCCGGCCAGCCGGAGAAATAGGAGCGACCTCGGTAAAACCGACGGTCGTAAAAGTCATACCGGCCTGATAAATCGCGTCTATCAGGCTAAAACCGTCGATCGTGACGTAGCCCATAGCGCCGATCATCATCATCAAAACGACTAAGATGAGCGGTAAGCGAAACGGGCGAAGTTGTTCGTAAAGTTCGGTATTGAGGTTGATTTGAGGTTTGGCGGAACTTGACCAGTTGAGGAATTTTAAAATCTTTTTAAACAAAGACAACTCCTCAAATTTGCGGTAAATTTAGCGTGACTGTTTTCTCATCGTTCTTAGCGTAGAAGCAGCTACCTTGATCTTTCTCGTAGTGCCGTCCTCTAGCGTAACACGGATGGTTCTTAGATTTGGTAAAAACCTTCTTTTCGTTCTATTTTTCGCGTGGCTAACATTGTTGCCTACCATCGGGCCTTTGCCTGTTATTGCGCATACTCTTGACATATTTGTTTCCTTAAAAATAAAAATTTCTGCTGATTTTATCTAAAAGAAACAAAATAAAAGCTTAAAGCTACTTTTACAAAAGCGTTAGCTTTTAAACTGATTTTATGGATAAAAAAGCTAAAATATCGCAACTTAAACGCGGTTAAATTTTAAAAATTTACTAGTCGATTTTTAGCAAAATTTAAAATTTTAGGAAAGCTTTTATCCCCATTTATGAGACTGAGATTTAAAGATAACGTTGCGATATTTTACCCTCTTGGCTTTCTAGACGGAGATATCGACAAATACAGCATTGGCGATGCAAGCATGAGACAATTGCGCCAAAATGCGCCGCGCCATATACTAATATCCCTAAAAAACGCCGTTTATTTCAATAAGGTAGGCTTTAATCTCATCCTAGAAATCGTCTCAAGGCTAGCAAAAGAAAGTAACGCCGACATAGGCTTTTGCGACTACAACGAGCTTAAATTTAAAGCGCTAAAAAGGATGTCAAAGGACGTTTTAAACGTATCGTTTTTTGAGACTTCAAACGTCGCGCTCCTATTTTGGGGTACTTTTGAGCCGGAATTTGCAAACAGACGCATCATAGTATTTAACTCGGACGCCGAACAAAAACGTCAGATCGCACTGAGGCTTTCAGGCCGCGGATACAAGCCCGTGATCGCAAAAGATATCAACGAATTTAAGAGTACCTATAAAGATTTTGAATACGCCGTACATCTAACCGACATAAAATCAAGCAAAAAAGATATCAAAATCACGCTTAAAGAAAATGTCGTGATCTACGGCATAGACGGCTTTATCGACTCTTCTTTCTCGGAAAATTTCGACTATAAAGTTTTTCTAAATTCGCTCAAGGTTGGCTTTAAATTTTTTGTTTTTGATATGAGCAAATCAAGCTCTATCAACATCCACGGCGTATCGTTTTTAGCCAAACTTATGATGGAGTGCGCCGAATACGGAGCCACGATAGCTCTGTGCGGATTAAAAAAAGAAAGCATGTCAAAAGCGCTTGTTTATGACTTGGAAGACTGCGGGATTTTGCTTTACCGCTCGATAGAGGACTTTTTTAACGACGACGCTACGATAGAAGGCGGCGGCGCAACAGCCGAGGATAGACCCAAAAATATCACGAAAGAGCTTGTAGACGTCCTACCTAACTTGCTAAAAGTCATCATAGATACGCTGGCGTCTTTATCAAATTTACCCGTCACCCGTACCGCCACGGAGATAGCAAATTTTGGCTGCGACGAGGAGAAATTTTGCATGGGTTCGGTAGCGTTTTACGGCGACATCAATGCCAAATTTATTCTCTGCATCGAAAAATACGCCGTTCATAGGATCTGCAAAATTTTACTCCAAGAAGGTAGCGGCGTGAGTATGACCGAGGCCTACGCAGACCTACTTAGTGTCATCTCTGATCGCATCGAGGCGTGGCTAAAAGGCCAAAAGATAGAGGCAAATTTTACCTTGCCGCACGTTTTTGAAACCATCATAGACGAAGACAAAAAAAACAAAGGCGTCCTAGTGCGACTCGATATAGACGGTATGGACGCGATATTTTTTCTAAGTAAATAAAGGATAATCAAATGTACGTAGCACCGAGTATTTTATCGGCTGATTTTGGAAATTTAAGAGCCGAGATCGAGGCCATCTGCGAGGCCGGAGCCGATCTCGTGCATGTTGACGTGATGGACGGGCATTTCGTGCCAAATTTAACCATCGGCCCCGTCGTCGTAAACGCCGTAGCAAAGGCCGCTACAAAGCCGCTAGACATACACCTGATGGTGCAAAACAATACCTTTTTTGCGGATCTTTTTTTGCCTTTGAAGCCTAAATTTTTAAGCTTTCACATCGAGGAGGAAAAGCATCCGCTACGTCTAATAGATCATATCCGCAGTCACGGCGTGGGGCCTGCCATCGTTCTAAACCCGCATACTCCGATCTGGGCGATCGAGCACATCGTAAACGAGGTCGATATGGTGCTGCTAATGAGCGTAAATCCGGGGTTCGGTGGTCAAAAGTTTATCCCTTCGGTGCTCGAAAAAGCCCGCAGCTTACGCGAAATGATCGAGCGCAAAAATGCTAAATGTATGATCGAAGTCGACGGCGGCGTGACGGGACTAAACGTCGCGCAGCTCGACGAAGCGGGCGTGGATATCGTCGTGGCGGGCAGTTATATATTTTCGTCAAATTCATACGAGCACTCTATCCGCTCGCTAAAGCTCGAGTTTTGAACCAAGATTTTGAAAATTTACTAGCCGTCATCGCTAAGCGAAACGTGCCCTACGCGGACTTCGTCGCCGCAACCAAGCAAATGGACGAATACACCGAGCTTTTTGATGTTCGCGACGTGCAGATGTGGCGCGCGCTGGGGCTTGACATAACCCGCACCGCAAAAAACCAAATCGAGCTAAAAACTCGCCGCAAAGAGATAAAAGATCAAATTTTTTGCGTCGTAGATATAGAAACTAGCGGTGGTATAAATAGCGGCCAGATCATCGAAATCGGCGCGCTAAAGCTACAAAACGGCGAAATAATCGGCAAATTTGAAACCTTCGTGTACGCGCCCTACGTCCCGGAAAATATCAGCGAACTAACTGGCATCACCGCAGAACACCTAAAAAACGCGCCAAGCCTAGCCTTTGTCATGGAACAATTTAAAGTTTTTCTAGGCCAGAGCGTTTTTGTGGCACACAACGCTCGCTTCGACTATGGCTTTATCAGCGCGACGCTAGAGGCGCTAGGATACGGAGAGCTACTAAACCGCAAACTCTGCACGATCGACCTAGCCCGCCGCACTATCGCCTCGCCAAAATACGGCTTAGGCACGCTAAAAGAGATTTTAGGCATAAAGAACACTCACCACAGGGCACTAAGCGACGCTATCGCAGCGGCTGAAATTTTTAAATACTCACTACAAAAGCTCCCGAGCGAGGTAAAAACGACCGAGGATCTAATAGAATTTAGCAAATCGGCTAAGACGATGAAGCGACTAAAAATCACGACGAATGAAGCCGGCGAACCGGTCAAATTTGACGACAATGAAAATTTGAGCGAAGCAAGCGAGTCTCAAATTTTAAACGTCGGCGGCAAAATACAAAAAGAAAAAGAGCCTAAACTTCCAATATTTGACGAGTAAATTTAACTAAATTTTGCCGTAGTTAAATTTGCTAAATTTGAAGCCCGATATAAGCTCGCAAAAATATACTCTATCTCTGCCGCCTAGAAATCTTTCAAATTTAACAGAATAAAAAAGTAAATTTATAAAAATAGCAGCCAAGGTCGGCGCAAATTTGACCTACTCGCCGACTCGTTCGCCGTTTATTCGCACGATCCTAGCAGGGATTCCTACGACCGTGGCGTTATCGGGCACGTCTTTTAGCACTACCGAGTTTGCGCCTATCTTGGCGTTTTCGCCGATCAGGATGTTTCCTAGCACCTTTGCGCCGGCTGCTATCGTGACGCCGTTTTTTACGGTCGGGTGGCGCTTGCAGCACTCTTTGCCCGTGCCGCCTAGAGTTACTTGATGATAGATCAGCACGTCATCTCCCACCTCGGCCGTCTCGCCGATAACCACGCCCATACCGTGATCGATAAAAAGCCGCCTGCCGATCTTGGCGCCCGGATGTATCTCGATACCCGTTAAAAAGCGCGACATCTGCGAAACGAAGCGCGCCGTAAATCGCCAATTTTTAACATGCAAAAAGTGCGCGAATCTATGAAAAAAGACGGCGTGGATGCCCGGAGTATTGACGAGGATCGCCCCGTAGCAGCACGAGGCTACCGACGGGTCCTTTTCTCGCACGGTCGCGACCAGCTCGTTTAGCTCAGCTATCAGTCCCAAATCACGCCTCGTAAAGCGGAGTACTAAGATATCTCTCGCCGTTATCAGGAGCTATGAAAAGCACCTTTTTGCCCTTACCTAGCCTCTTTGCGACCTTTACCGCAGCCGCCAGAGCCGCGCCGCCCGAGATACCTAGCAAGATACCCTCCTCTTTAGCCAGCTTTCTAGCCGTCTCAAAGGCCTCGTCGTTATCCACGCGCTCTATCTCGTCGATGCAAGCAGTATCAAGCGTAGCCGGGATAAAGCCCGCTCCTATGCCCTGGATCTTGTGCGGACCGGGTTTTTCGCCCGAGATCACGGCGGAGTCGTTTGGCTCGACGGCGACGATCTTAGTCTTATAGCCGTTTGCTTTTAGCGCTCTTGCGGTGCCGCTTAGCGTACCGCCCGTGCCTACGCCCGCTACAAACGCGTCAAGCTCCCCGAAGTCGTCCATGATCTCTTTTGCCGTCGTTAGTTCGTGAGCCTGCGGGTTAAATTTATTTTCAAACTGACTTAGCATCACGTAGCCTTTTTCGCGCACGAGCTCGTTTGCTTTTTCGATCGCGCCCTTCATGCCCTTTGCGCCCTCGGTTAGCACTAGCTCCGCTCCGTAGGCCTTTTGTAGCTTGCGTCTTTCTATGCTCATAGTTTCAGGCATCACTAGTACGACCTTGTATCCCATCGCCGCGCCGACCATAGCCGCGCCTATGCCGGTGTTGCCGCTAGTTGGCTCCACGATGACGTCGCCTTTTTTTAGCGTGCCCTCTTTTTGCATACCGAGGATCATATTTGCGGCGATTCTATCTTTTACCGAGCCGCCCGGGTTAAAAAACTCAAGCTTTGCGTAGATTTCAGCCATGCCCTCTTCGTGCACGCTGTTTATCCTTACGATCGGCGTTTTACCGATGGTTTGAACGATGTTTTCATATATCATTTAGACTCCTTTTGAAAAAATCGTGTAATAATAACTTCTTTTTCCATAAATATAAATAAAATATAAAAAAATAAATTTTCTTTTATATTTCAGCCTAAAATTTAGCTCGCATTCTCTATGATTTTTAGCGTTTTTAGGCTATCTTCTATACTCGCGCCCGCACTTTGCTCACCGCTTAAGAGACGCACGAAGTCCTCTAGCTCGCTTGTTAGCGGATCGGTTCTTTTTACGAATATATTTTGCATTTTGCACGAGCTTGCGTCAAATTCGCTAAATTTAACGAGACTCTGATTTAGCAAATCAGCCTCGTAAACCGCCCCCTTGCACGCAACCTCAACCGTTCTTTTGCGTCTGTACGCTAGCCAGCTAGTAGCGATGAGAGCCGTTATCTCGCCATCAAGCTCAAACGACAAAACCGCGTTGTCTTCAAATTTGGCGTGGATTTTGCGCGAGCATTTTATATCGGCGCTTTTTATCTCTTTGCCGCTTAAAAATCTAATGAGATCTATATCGTGCACTGATAGATCGGCCAGTATGCCAACATCCGCGATTCGCTGCGGAAAGGGCGCGTTTCTGGTTATTTGCACGCTATAAATTTCCTCGTTTTCAAGCTCTTTTTTTAGCGCTACGATCGCGGGATTAAAGCGCTCGACGTGCCCGACGGCTACCTTTATATCTCGCCGCTTAGCTTCCTCAAGTAAAATTTGAGCGTCCGCGGCGTTTGCGCAAACGGGCTTTTCGATGAGCAAATTTAGCCCCTTTCGCATGCATTTTAGCGCCGCTTCTTTATGTAGCGAGGTCGGCGTAGCGATGACGGCGGCGTTTAAATTTTCGCTCTCTAGCATCTCGTCAAGATCAGCGTAAATTTTTTGCGCGAAATTTTCCTTGCTAAACGGATCGCAAAGCGCAACTATCTGCACGCCCCCGACGTTTTGTAGAGCGCGGTAGTGGTTTTTACCCATTACACCAAGACCTATGAGCGCAAATTTAAGCATTATTTATAACCTCGATGACGTAGTCTTGCTCCTCCTTGGTTACAAACGCGGACATCGGCAGCGCCATTATATCCTGCGCCACCGCCTCGCTCACGGCAAAATCTCCCCGCTTGTAGCCAAGATCCTTAAACACCTCTTGCAAATGCAGCGGCACGGGGTAATAAACTCCCGTCGGCACGCCTTTTTGCGCGCAGATTTCTAGCATCTTCGCCCTATCTTTTACGCGGATGCAGTACTGCGCCCACGCCGAGACGTTGCCCTGTGCGACAAAAGGCGCTACGACGCCCTTTAGCTCGCAAGAATACCGCACAGCGATCTCTTGGCGTTTTGCGATTTCGTCGCCGAGATATTTTAGCTTGACGTTTAAAATGCCCGCCTGGATGGCGTCGAGTCTGCCGTTTATGCCGACGTATTTGTGGATGTAGCGCTCGGACTGGCCGTGATTTAGTAGGATGCGTATCTTTTCGTTTAGGGCGTCGTCGTCCGTAAATATCGCTCCGCCGTCGCCGTAGCAGCCAAGCGGCTTAGCCGGGAAAAACGAGGTCGTAGCGATACGCGAAAGATTGCAGGATTTTACGCCGTTTTGGCTCGCACCAAAGCTTTGCGCGGCGTCTTCGATGACGACTAAGCCGTGCTTTTGCGCGATAGCGTTTATCGCCGCCATATCTGCCGCCTGCCCAAAAAGCGACACCGGCACGATAGCCTTGGTCTTTGGCGTGATCTTTGTTTCGATCAAATTTGGATCAATGTTGTACGTCCTCTCGTCGATATCGACGAACACGGGCTTTGCGCCCAGAAACGCTATCATCTCGGCCGTAGCGATAAAGGTAAAAGGCGTCGTGATGATCTCGTCGCTGGGCTTTATATCAAGCGCCATAAAGGCTAGCAGCAGCGCGTCCGTGCCGCTACTGCAAGCTATCGCGTGCTTTGCGCCGCTAAATTTAGCCAGATTTTCCTCCAGCTCGCCAACCTTGCCGCCGATATAGACCGAGCTATCCAGCACCTCTTTGATCTGCTCGTCGATTTCGTTTTTGTATTTTTGATACTGAGCTTGTAAATTTATAAAATTTATCTTCATCTTTGCCCCTATTTTATGGATTTTAGTATCTCTTCGCCAGTTTCGTCTAGCCTCTTGCCGTTAAAGTGCGCTTTGCAAAACTCCACTATCTTGCCGTGAAATTTGGCGTAAATTTCATTCATGTTTAGCTCGCGCCCGTAGGCTTTGCAAATTTGCTCGCTATCTACGGCTCCCAGCCACTCCTGCGCCTCTTCATAGCTTTCAAACTCATATCCAAAAAAGCTCAAAATCCGCAAAGCGTAGCTATCTACGACCATCACCTCGCGCCCGCACGCATAACAAAGCACCGCGTCGCAGCTCTCCGCGCCGATACCTTTGATGCCTAGCAACCACTCGCGGCTAACGTTTTCTTTGAAATTTTCAAAATCTCCGAATTTTTTAAAAATCGCCTCGCAAAGCGTTTTTAGGCGTTTTGCCTTGGTGTTGTAAAAGCCGCTTGGTTTTATGAGCAAGGCAAGCTCGGCCGCGGGAGTTTTTACGATACCTTCCAGACTCATCAAATTTACGTTTTTTAGATTATTTAGCGCTTTATCGGCGTCTTTCCAGTTGGTATTTTGTATCAAGACGGCGCCGACCACGACCTCGAAAGTGCCCGCATTTGGCCACCAAAGAGGGCCGTCCGCGTCAGCCTTTACGCCCGCGTTTTTTAGCGCCAAAAAAAGCTGCGTGCTATCCATCGTTTTCCTTTTTCTTTGTTTTTTAGCAAATTTTACGCCTGGCTCTTACTCAAATTTACAGCCCAAAACGCCTTTTCGCTTAAATTTGAGTAAAAGCCGTAGCTAGCCTTGCGCGGCTCAAATTTGCGCTCGCTTATGCAAATTTAACCGCTCGCTGTACCAAAGGCTCGCTAACTCCGTCTATCACGCGGATCTTAAAGGCATCCGCGCAGCACCCGCCGTCAAATTCAAACACGACCATTTGAAAGATTCGCCTGCATTTTTCATTTACTTTAAACGAGTGCTTGAGCCCCGTTAAAAAGCTCTTCACCGGCGCTTCCGCGTCCATGCCAATGACGCCGTCAAACGCCCCGCTAAGACCGACGTCGCTCACGTATGCGGTGCCGCTAACTATTTGCAAATCATCGGTTCCCACGTGCGTGTGAGTGCCGGCTATGGCTCCCACTCGCCCGCAAAATAGCCTAAAAAACGCGTTTTTCTCGCTCGTGGCCTCGGCGTGAAAGTCTATGAGGATATTTTCGCTCTCGCACTCCTCTAGCGCGCGCTCAGCCTCAAAAAAGGCGTTGTTCGTATGCGGCAAGCCGTAGTGCCCCATCAAATTTACCACGCTTAGACTCTTGCCCTCTTTGCTCAAATTTATCGCGCCGCGCCCAGCAGTTCCCGCGAAGTGATTATACGGGCGGATGATAGGCAGGGCGTCCATCAGCGCTACCACGTCTTTTTTATCAAAGCTATGGTTGCCGCCCGTGATCGCGTCGATACCGCAGCCAAGCAGCTCGTGCGCGTTTATTGCGGTTAGACCAAAGCCGCCGCTCGCGTTTTCGGCGTTTGCAACGATAAAGTCAAGCTCGAATTCTCGCTTAAATTTAGGCAAATTTTGTATCGCCGCGCTTCGTCCAGCGCGTCCGACGATATCGCCCACAAAGCCCACTCTAGTTAAATTTGCCATCAAATTTTATCTTTATAGCTTAGATAAAACTGCCTCGCGGTGCGTCCGGAGCGGCTCGCGCGTAGCTGGGCGTATTGCTTTGCTAGCTCATGAAGCATCGTTTTGTCGCCTACGAAATCTTTAAAATAAAAATCCACGATCTTTAGATAGTCCGTAAAGCTGCCCTGATAAAAGCTGAGCCAAAGCCCGAATCTATCGCTAAGCGCGATCTTTTCCTCGACCGCGTCGCTATAGTGCAGCTCCGTCTCGCCGACCTTCGCGCCCTCGTTGTCGCTTTTTAGTTCGCTGATCAGGTGGCGGCGGTTTGAGGTGGCGTAAACTAGCACGTTTTTAGGCGCCTTTTCGATTGAGCCCTCAAGCACGGGTTTTAAAAACTTATAGCTCATGTCTCCGGCCTCAAAGCTAAGATCGTCGCAAAAAATGATAAATTTAAAACTACTATCCCTGATCTCGTAAATGATCTCGGGTATCATCTCCAGCTCGTCGTTTTTTAGCTCGATTAGTCGCAGGCCATCTGGGTAAAATTTAGTAAAAACGGCCTTAACCAGGCTGCTTTTACCGCAGCCTCGAGCGCCCCACAGTATCGCGTGATTGGCACCCTTACCCTCTAAAAAATTTCGCGTATTTTCTACGAGCTCTTCTTTTTGTTTTTCTATCCCGATAAGCCCTTCAAGCTGCGTAAAATCAACGTCTATCACGCCTTTTAATGCGCCGAATTTACGCCTGTAAATCGCTGCGGCAGTCGTATTCCAGTCTATCATTTTTCCGCCCGTCCTTTATTTAGTTTTCTAAGATAGATCAAGATCTCTTCTATCACGTCATCATCGTCTTTGCTCTTTGATCTTAGTCTGGTTTGTTCGCCGTTTTGCGCGGTTAGCACGATGTTTTGCTCGGCGTTTGAGATGGCTTTAAAGCCCGCTTTGATCGCTAAAATTTTAATTATAATGAGGCTTAAAAACTGCTTGGTGTAGATGTCGGGCTTGCCGAATCTATCCTCGATCTCGCCCTCTATCTCATAAACCTCGGCGACCTCTTTGCACTTGCTAAGCCGTCTATATAGCTCCAAGCGCAGCCTATCCTCGCCGATAAACTCTGAGTTTAAAAATGCGTTTATGCTAAGTTTCAGGTCGATTTTCGCGCTCTCAAAGCTCTCTTTATTTAGTAGTTTATTTATCTCTTCTTCAAGCATTTTTATATAGAGCGAGTAGCCGATCGCCTCGATATGGCCGCTTTGAGCTTCGCCGACGAGGTTGCCGCCTCCTCTGATCTCTAGATCGTGATAGGCTAGCACGCTGCCCGAGCCCAAAAACGAATTACTCTCAAGCGCGACTAGGCGTTTTAGCGCGTCTGCGCTTAGGGCGTTTTTGTCTTCGACTAGAAAGTAGCAATACGCCTGCTTGTCGCTCCTGCCGACGCGTCCGCGTAGCTGATGCAGGTCTGCGATGCCGAATTTATTCGCGCCCTCGATGATGATGGTGTTTACGTTTGGCAGATGGATACCGCTTTCTACGATGCTGGTGCTTAGCAGCACGTCGTATTCGCCGTTTTCAAACTTCATCATCTCCTCTTCGGTCGTCTTGGCGTCGATCTTGGAGTGTAGCGTGAGGATGCGTAAATTTGGCATGATGTCTAAAATTTGCTTTTTTGCCTGAGGCATCGTGGCGATATGGTTGTGGATATAAAAAATTTGCCCGCCGCGGCGCAGTTCGCGCATGACGGCCTCTTTTACCGCCTTTTCATCCCACTCGCGCACGCTGGTTCGCACGTCTAGGCGCGAGCTTGGCGGAGTTTGCAATACGGAGTAGCCTTTGACGCTTGAAAGCGCCATATTTAGGCTGCGTGGTATCGGCGTCGCGCTCATAGATAACACGTGCGAGGCGCTTGAAATCTCTTTTAGTTTTTCTTTTTGTTTTACGCCGAATTTATGCTCTTCATCGATGATGATGAGGCCTAAATTTGAGGGCTTAACCGACAAAAGCGAGTGCGTACCCACGCAAACGCAAGGCTGCCCGGACTCTAGCGCCTTTATGGCTACCGCTTTTTCCTTTGCGCTCGTGAAACGGTCAAGCTTAAAGACGCTAGCGTCAAATTTGCCCAACCGCTCTTTTAGGCTTTTAAAATGCTGCGAGCTAAGAAGCGTCGTCGGCACGAAAAATAGCGCCTGAAAGCCCGATTTTACGCACTTAAATATCGCGTTCATCGCAACTTCGGTTTTACCGAATCCCACGTCGCCGCTAAGCAGCCTATCCATCACCTTGCCGCTTTTTAGATCGTTTGCGATGTCGCTTGATGCGCGCTCCTGATCTCTCGTGTAGGCAAAGCCCGCGTTTTGCAAGAAATTTAGATACTCCGCATCGTCCTTTTCGATGATTTCGCCGCGGATTAGCTCGCGCTGGGCGGCTAGTGAAATAATCTTTGAGGCGATAACGAAAAGCTTGGCTCTAACTTTTTCTTTTATCTTGGCGAAATTCGCCTTGCCTAGACGGTCTAAAACCGCGATACTACCGCTACCGGCAACGTATCTATCGATCAAATTTAGATGCTCCACGGGCAAAAGCAGCTTGTCCTCGTTTTGATAAACGATCACGACGAACTCGCGCGTCCTGCCGAGCACCGTTAGCTTTTCAAGCCCCGTAAATTTGCCGATGCCGTACTCCTCGTGCACGACGTAGTCGCCCGCCTTTAGCTCGTCGATGACTAGACTCGGTTTTTTGGCGCGCTTTTTCTTTTCAAATTTATTTAGCGAAACGATGATTTCGCTTGGTGAGACCAAATTTAACGCCGCTTCGGTTTGCACGAACTCTACGTTTTGATATTCGCTTAAATTTAATGCGTTAAAAAGACCTTCGTTGCGCGCTAAAACCTTGATTTTTTTATTTTTATTTAGCTCGAAAAAATCGGCGTTT
The DNA here is from genome assembly GCF_014253065.1 of Campylobacter massiliensis. Classification (NCBI taxonomy): domain Bacteria; kingdom Pseudomonadati; phylum Campylobacterota; class Epsilonproteobacteria; order Campylobacterales; family Campylobacteraceae; genus Campylobacter; species Campylobacter massiliensis. The sequence goes on along the minus strand of NZ_JACLZK010000001.1, from coordinate 421,843 downwards.
GGAGTTACGCTTAAATCTTTATAAACTTTAGCTGCGGGCAATACGGGCAAATTTGCCACCTCGCCTAGATCCCGCTCAAAGCCGTCAAATTTTTTCGTTAAAACTGTTTTAAATTCGCGCGTATAGTCGATAAAACCGTCTATCGCCCAAAATCCAAGCGTCTTTAGGTCGCTGATTAGCGCGTCCGTTTGCATATCTTTTATTTTTTCTGACGTTTTTTCAAACTCGGCCTCGCCCAGAGCCGCGATAAAAGGCGAAATTTCAACGCTTTTTAGCTCGGTTTTGTTTGAAATTTGCGTTTGCGTGCTGTAGTGTCTGATGCTCTCTATCTCATCGTCAAAAAGCAAAATGCGGTTTGGCTCCTGCGCGCCGACGCAAAAAACGTCGATGATCTCGCCGCGAACGCAAAACTCGCCCTCGCTCTCCACGATATCGACTGCCTCGTAGCCAAAGCGCAATAGCTTTTCGGCTAGCTCTTTGGGATCGATTTTATCGCCGAAATTTAGCGTTAGCTTTTGTAGGTGTTTTTTGCCCGGAAGTTTGTTTAGGACAGTGCAAACGGGGCTGATGAGGAGTTTTTTGCCCTCGAATTCGTAAAATTTGGCTAGCTCGGACGATAGCTCGAAAAGCTCGGCGCTAAAGCTGCGCAGATCATCGCCCTCTCGCGCCCTAAAATCGGGCAATCTAAATACCTTAAGCCCGGCAAATTCCGCCGCGCTAAGAGCCGCGATGGCCTCCTTGTCATCCTCGCAGACGAGTAGCTGCGCATCGCCTCCGTTTAAAAAATACTCAAAAACCTCACTTTGCACCGCGGTACCTTTTTAGGAAGGCTTCCACGAGGTAAAACGACCCGAACGCCAGATACTCCTCGTCCGCGCGCACGTCCGTAAAGTCGGCAAACTCCATACCGAGCTGGCGCAAAGCCTCTTTCACCTGCTCCGTCGCAAGCTCGCGGCCCGGCGTCTCGTACTCGATGATGTAGGTTTTTTTGACGATTGGCCTGATCGCCTTTAGGACGGCTTTTATGTCCTTATCGGCAAAGGCGTTAAAGATCAAATTTAGCTTTTTGCCCTCAAATCTTTTCACGAGAGCTTGCGCCGCCATCTCGTTGTGCCCGACATCGATCGTTACGTTTGGCGAGATCTTTTCACAGCGTCCATTTAGATCTAGCGCACCCAAATTTGCTAAATTTAAGCTAAACCCAAGCTCCTTAAACGCCGAAGAGCTGAGAGTCAAATTTGAACGTAAAAACTCTGGTAAGCCGAATTTTTCCGCATAAATTTTAATCTCATTTTTATCATCGTCGCTTAAATTTTGGGAAGCAAATTTGAGCGTTGCGCCCTTTTTAGCAGCGATTTGCCTAGCGATACCGACGCAAAGCTCGTTCATATCGTCGTTCATTAAAGCAACGTCCGACATCGCGTTAAATTTAGTCGTCGCGATCTGTTCTATCGTGTCGCCCAGTAGCGCCGTGTGGTCAAAGCCGATCGGAGTAAAGAGGCTAAGGCGCTTGTCAAATACGTTCGTAGCGTCGAATTCGCCGCCCACGCCCGCCTCGCAGACGAAAAAGTCGTACCCCTCAAAAAGCGGAGCACAAAGCAGCGTCGCATACTCGAAATACGAAAGCGAGCGCGCGACCTCGGGGGGCAAAATTTTAATCAGCCTCTCGTGAGCCGTCTCGAGCGCATCCGCGCTAGCCACGGCGCCGTTCATCCAAAATCTCTCGCGAAACTCGAAGATATGCGGGCTCGTATAGTGGCCGACGCTATGACCGCGCGCGAGCATCTGCGCTAAAAATCGCCCCGTGCTGCCCTTGCCATTCGTACCGATAAGATGGATGATTTTTGGTATTTTAAACGCACTCTGCACGAATTTAAAGGCGTTTGGCATGCGCGCGCGGTTGATTTCCTTATAAAAAAGGGGTTTGTTTTCTAAAAAATTATCTAACATTCATTTAGCATTCCGGCATGACCTTGTTTCTGCCGCCCTGCTTTGCCTGATAAAGCATCTTGTCGGCCTCTTCTATCGTCGCATTCGAGCCCGTACTCGCGCTTCTTATCGCTACGCCGCAGCTTGCCGTTACGTCTATGCGCTCGCCTTTATACATAAATTTAGAATTTTGCACGATTTCTCGCATCTTTTCGGCAAATTTAACCGCATCGGCCAAAGTGATCTCGGGCAATAAAATAACAAACTCTTCGCCGCCGTATCTACCGACGAAATCAGCCTGGCGGGAGTATTTTCTAAGCATCTTGCCTATGGTAGCCAAGACGACGTCGCCCGCTTCGTGCCCGTAAACGTCGTTTATGCGCTTAAAGTGATCTATATCAAAAAAGCAAACGCCGTAATCGTTGCCGTATCTGTTGTATTTTTGTTCCATTCGCTCGAGCTCTTCAACTAGCGCCTTTTTAGTTCCGGTTTTGGTTAAAAAGTCCTCTTTGCTTTGAGATCTTGCGCTTTCTAGATCGGTTTCTAGCTTATTTACTCTTTCTTGAAGCTCTTTTATGGTCTTTTGATCGTTTACCATCTGCTCGCCCAGCTGCTTAACCTCGCCGTCAAGAGCGTCGGCGATGGTTAGCATCTTATCTCTAATGCCTTCAAAGCTATCTTCGCGCAAATTTATCGAGCTTAGATCGTCTTTGATGTACTGCATCGTGCTAGAGCTTTTTGACGAGCTGCTGATTAGGCTTACGATTTGGTTATTTATGCCGTCTAAAACCTTATCGAGCACGCCGACTTTATTTAAAATTTCGGCCTTATCTAGCTCGATTCGTTTTTTGGTCAGTTCTTCTATCTTTTCTCTTGTTTGACCGTCTTCGAGCAGGCTCGGATCGCTTTTTAAAATTTTATTTATTTTTCTTACGTCGTCGCTGATTTTATCGGTAATAGAAGGCTCTAGCATCATAGCTATGAGCGGGATTATTTTTTCGTAAATTTGCGTGCTATCTAGCTCTTTTATAGTCGCATTATCAAGCTCTATGACGATAGATTGCAAATCATCGAATTTTTTTATGCCGTATGAGCCAAGACGCTTTAAAAACGAATCGTCGTAATCTGTTAGAAAATCAAACCACTTGTCTTTTACCTTTTCTACCGTGGCTACGTCAAGCCTCCTGTTTAGCGCCTCTATGCTGCTTTCAGAGAGCTCTTTGGCGTTTTTGTTGTGTAAGAGGGATATGCTTTGCAAAACCCTTTTATTCATTAGCAAAAGCGAGCTTACGAGCTTTGAGTTGTCTATTATGCTTGGCGAATTTAACCTAGAGGCCATAAACGCAAAAAGCTCGTCCACGTTTTTTACGTTTTTTTGCTTTAGCTGATCCTTAAAATCATCATTTAATCTTGCGACGTATTTTTCGAGTTTTTGGCACTCGGGCAAGGTAACGCCGTTTTTTTTCGCTATCTCGCAAAAAACCTCTGCGTAGTTATCCGGAGTAAATACGAGTCCGCGATCTTTTATTGCCTGTATAGCTTCTCTTATGATCTGATTTACGCTAATTGCCATTTTTTAGCCCCTTTACCGCAAGCACTGCGATATACTCGTCAAAAGCCTCCTGCGAAGCCTCTTTTATGGCGTTATACTTCTCACTCTCGCTGATAACGCCGTCGGCAAATCTAGTATCCCTTACTTTTTGCGAAACGGTGAAGTCATGCTCGCCCGAAGTCGTCACCGATAGTATCTTGCCGCCTTTTAACTTAGTATCGAAATTTAGCGTTAGTATCGCTTTGTACGACGTCACGTAGCCGTTTTCATCATATAGCAACGCTTGGTAATTGAGTGATTTGATCGAAACGGTTATCGTCGTAGGCTCGTTTTTATCGTAGTTCATGCGCTTGCCTAGCCTTGTTACGATACCCTCCAGCACGCTATCTTTGATCCAGACGCTATTTTTAGGCTCTTCTTTGCTTATTAGCACGTTTACGTATACGCGGTCGCCCATTATGTCGTTCGTGATCTTTGAGACGGGCTTATAGCCGCATCCGACCAAGATAAAAGCCGCTAAAAATAGTAAAATTTTTATCTTCAAATTTTAGCCTTTTATTACGAAATTTACGAGCTTTCCGTTCACGTAAATTTGTTTGATTATCTCTTTTCCTTCTAGCCATTTAGCCGCGCTTTGTCTAGCTAGAGCCAAAACCTCGTCCTCGTTTGCGCTGCTCGGCGCTTCAAATTCGCCGCGCCTTTTGCCGTTAACGGTGATAGCCAAATTTAAGCTATCTTTTTCAAAAACCTCGTCTAAAATTTCTATTTTCGTAAAATTCGCCCTAGCAAATAACTGCTCGCTAAGCTCGTTTGCGACATGCGGCACGATAGGCTCGAGCAAATTTAAGATGATAAAAAAGGCTTCCGTCGTTACGTCCCGATTATCCTGCGCATTTACGGCGTTTAGAGCTTCCATGCAGGCGGCGATTAGGGTGTTAAACGTAAAATTTTCCTCGTAAACGTCGTTTGATTTTTTAAGCGCTTCATAAACCTTCATGCGTGCGTATTTTTCTTCTTTGCTCAAATTTGCGTGCGTTATCTGCGGGATTTGCATGCATCTTTTTAAGCCCGAGCTTCGTTCGTATAAGCGATTTAAAAATCTAAACGCGCCCTCGACAGCGCTGTCGTTCCACTCAAGTTCTTTTTGCGGAGGCGCAGCAAATAGGATGAAAAGCCTAGCCGTATCGGCGCCGTATTTATGTATGATGTCATCTGGATCGACCACGTTGCCTTTGCTTTTACTCATTTTTTTGCCGTCTTTTAGTACCATGCCCTGAGTAAGCAGGCGCTCAAACGGCTCGTCATCTCTTAAGTAACCTAGATCTCGTAAGGCCTTTTGAAAAAATCTCGCGTAAAGCAGGTGCAAGATCGCATGCTCTATACCGCCGATATACTGGTCTACGTTCATCCAATAATTCACGCTTTTAGCGTCAAACGCGCGATCCTGCCACGTTTTTTCGTCGCTCGCGTACCTAGCGAAATACCAGCTACTCTCAAAAAACGTATCCATCGTATCGGTCTCGCGGATAGCCTCTCCGCCGCATTTTGGACACTTTACGTGCTTCCAGCTCTCGTGTTTATCGAGCGGATTTCCCTCGCCCGTTATCTGTACGTCGTCAGGTAGCGTCACAGGCAGATTTTCGATCTTTTCAGGTACGACGCCACAGTACTTGCAGTGCACCATCGGTATCGGCGCGCCCCAGTAGCGCTGTCTAGAGATACCCCAGTCGCGGATTTTAAAATTTACGACGCGTTTGCCGATCTTGTCCGCTTCAAATTTTTCTATTATTTTTAGTTTTGCCTCTTCGCTGCCAAGACCGTTTATGAGCGGCGAATTTATAGATATTCCGTATTCAGTTAGCGCTTTGCCGCCCTCAAATTCGCCCTGTGCAGGCTTAACCACCCATTTTATAGGCAGGTCAAATTTGCTCGCAAACTCATAGTCGCGCTCATCGTGAGCCGGCACCGCCATAACCGCGCCGCTACCGTAGTCTGCTAGGACGAAATTCGCCACCCAAACCGGCACTTTTTCTCCGGTTAGCGGATGCAAGACGTTGATACCTAAAAACAGTCCGTCTTTTTCGCTGGCTTGGCGTTCGCGCGGACTTTGGTTTAAAATTTTTCTGATTCTCTCGGCTTTGGCCGCCTCAAGCTTACCGCCGTCAAGCAGCCTTTTTACGATCTTGTGCTCAGGCGCCAAGGCAGCATAGCTAACGCCGTAAATCGTATCAGGGCGCGTAGTAAATACCTCAAATCCGTCTATCTGCTCGCCGCCTTCTAAAATTTGCTTCGACTCCTCGTCAAGCTCAAATTTAAACTCCAAGCCAAAGCTCTTGCCGATCCAGTTTTCCTGCATCGTGAGCACTTGAGACGGCCATTTGCCCTCAAGGCGCTTTAGGTCGTCTAGCAGCTCCTGCGCGTAGTCGGTGATCTTTAAATAGTAGCCCGGCAGCTCGCGCTGGACGACGGCGTTACCGCATCTCCAGCAGCATCCGTCCTCGACCTGCTCGTTTGCAAGCACGGTTTGGTCGTATTCACACCAGTTTACGACTGCGCTTTTGCGGTAGACCAGCCCTTTTTCGTACATTTTGATGAAAAACTCTTGTTCAAATTTAGTATAAAGCGGATCGGAAGTCGCAAATTCGCGCTTTTTAGAAAAGCTAAGTCCTAGCGTCTCAAGCTCGCCGCGCATGTAGTCTATATTTTCGTAAGTCCAAATTTTAGGATGAATTTTGTGCTTTATCGCTGCATTTTCCGCAGGCATACCGAAGCTATCAAAGCCGATCGGATGAAGGACGTTGTAGCCGCGCTTGCGGTAGTAGCGAGCGAGAGCGTCGCCGATGGTGTAGTTTCTCACGTGCCCCATATGGATACGTCCGCTAGGATACGGAAACATGCTTAGGATGTATTTTTTAGGTAGGCTATAGTCGTCTTTGGGCTCAAATTCGCCGTTTTTACTCCAAATTTCTTGCCATTTTTTTTCTATTTTTGCCGGCTCGTATTTTAAAATTTCACTCATTTTTACTCCTAAAATTCTTCTTGCGTCTTGCCGGACTCAACCAAAACAAGCGCTAGAGAAAAGACGTTTGCTATCGCGGCGCCGATCGCTAGCGAATACGCCATATGCGCGTTGCCGTTTACCTGAAGCAATACAAAAGCCGGAATAAGATGCAAGTCGGCCACTAGCGAGCTAGCAAAAAGCTCGGCGGCAAAGACGTTTTTGACGCCGATTTTTAGCAGCGTCGAGATCACGTTTACGCTCGCCGCTACAAATAGCGCAATCTCGTTTTTATCGTACAAAAACCCCGCCGTCGTAGTCAGGCTCATAAGCGCGAAAAATATATAAACAACCTTACCCCAGTTCATCGCTTCTCCTTATATAGTGCCTTTTTCAAACATCGCGCGTTGCTTGTCTTTCTCTCTTTGCACGCGCGCCTTTTCCGATTCCATAGCGCGGTATTTCTCCACGCTAAATTTAAACCATAAAAGCATAGGCGCGGCGACGAATATCGAGCTAAGCGTACCGATGACGATGCCCACTATCAGCGCCAAAGAAAATCCGTGTATCATATCTCCGCCGAACAAAAATAGCACGACGACGGTGATGAGCGTGGTGCCTGAAGTGAGTATCGTTCTAGTTAGCGTCGCGGAGACCGATTCGTTTATTATCGTGTCAAGATGCGTGCTCTTGCTGGTTTTAATATTTTCTCTGATACGGTCAAAGACGATGATCGTATCGTTTAGCGAGTAGCCTACGACCGTAAGGATCGCCGCAAGAGTGTCCAAATTTACGTCGATAGCAAAAAAGCTGATCGCGCCCATCGTGATCACGACGTCGTGTATCTCCGAGGCCACCGCCGCCATCGCAAATCTCCACTCGAATCTAAACGCGATGTAGATCAAAATACCGACGAGCGAGATCGCAAGCGCCATCATACCTTTTTCGCGTAGTTCGTCGCCGACTTTAGGTCCGACCACGTCCGTGCGGCGGATCTCAAATTTACCCGTATCTTTTAAAAGCTCGGCGACGCTAGCTCCGACGTCGCTACCCAAATTTGAGTTTGCCCCAGAAAATCTAATCGTAACTTCCTCCGCCGAGCCAAACTCCGTAACGCTCGCGTTTTTATAGGCTTCGTCTTTTGCCAAAGCCGCGCGAATTTTATCTAGCGAGACTGCGCTATCGTACTTCACCTGGATGAGCGTACCGCCGGAAAAATCGATGCCGTAGTTAAAGCCTTTCGTCGCCATCAAAAAAAGCGAACCGAAAAATAGCACGGCTGAGACGGCTAGCGCGATGTAGCGCTTGCTCATAAAATCATAAACATGTGCCTTTGAGAAAAATTGCATTTATACCCTTTTATAACCGAACCAAAACCGCGTGTTGCCGCTTTTTTCTATTTTATTTATAATCGTATCAAACATACCGTGAGTACCCAAGATCGCCGTTATCATCGAAGCAATGATACCTATGCCCATAGTAACGGCAAAGCCCTTGACTGGACCCGTACCGTAGGCGTAAAGCACGACCGATGTGATAAGCGTGGTCAAATTTGCGTCTATGATCGCGCTCATCGCGTTTTCGTAGCCCTTTTTCACGCTCGTTGCGATGCTGGCTCCGTCGCGCAGCAGCTCCCTGATACGCTCGTTTATGATGACGTTTGCATCCACGGCCATACCGATGGTTAGCACTATGCCTGCCATTCCAGGTAGCGTTAGAGCAGCGCCGAACATCGCCATCACGGCGACTAATATTAAGATATTTGCGACAAGCGCGATATTTGCCAAAATGCCGCTAAATCCGTAATAAGCTATCATAAACAGCACCACCAAAACCGAAGCCGAGGCTAGCGCGATCATAGATTGTTTTATGCTATCGGCGCCCAGACTTGGTCCTACGCTTCGTTTTTCTAGCATTTTTACCGGAGCCAAAAGAGCGCCGCTTCTAAGCGCGATAGCTACGTCGTGAGCCTCCTCTACGCTAAATCCGCCGCTTATCTGACCGCTTCCGCCGCCGATTCGCTCGTTTATCGACGGAGCCGAGTAAACCCTACCGTCAAGCACGATAGCTAGGCGCTTGCCGACGTTTGCGCCCGTAAAATCGCCAAAAATTCTAGCTCCCTCGGCGTTTAGAGTAAAGCTGATGATAGGCGAGTTCGTGCGCTGATCAAAGGCGACTCTAGCGTCCGTTAGCATCGCGCCGTCAAGTACGGGGATGTTTTTTACGACGTATTTTATCTGCTCGTTTTTGACGTCCGGATAGACGATATCGCCGTAGCTCTCAGCCTCGGCTTCGCTCATAGAGTTTGCCTGCGACTGGCGCTTTTCATCGACGGCCATCAACTGGAGGTGCGCGGCTTTTGCTATGAGATCGCGTGCGCGCTGCTCGTCGGCCGCCGTTTTGATACCCGGAAGCTCGACTAGGATATTATCCTTGCCCTGTCTTGCTACCGTAGGCTCGGCCAGACCGAACTGATCGAGTCGGTTTCTGATAGTTTCGACCGCTTGATTTATCGCGTATTCGATCGTTTCGGCCTTCTCGGCGTCGGTTAAGCCGACCGAGTATTTTAGGCCGTCTTTTTGTACGTTAAGACCCTTGATATCTTTTAGCATGCCGTCGATTTTAGCGGCTTCGTCCGCATCAAGTAGCTCAAAGTCCACCTTGTCTTCGCGGATCTTAAAGCTATCTATCAAAACGTCCTCTTTTTTCGCAAAATAGTTCACGCTAGCGGCTATCGACTTGATCTTTGAGTGTATGGCTTCCTCGGTTTCGACGCCAAGGAGCATATGAAGTCCGCCCTGCAAATCAAGTCCTAGACTGATTTTAGAGCCGCCTAGCTTGTCAGTAAAAGACGGCGCGGAAAAGATAATGCCGAAAATCAAAGCCAAAGCAAAGATAATCAGCCTATACGTTATTTTGCCGTTACGCATTTGCTTTCGTCTCTGTTTTTTCTATTTTTCTCGCGACGAATTCGCGTGAAACTCGCACGATTACGTCGTCGTTAAGCTTAACTCTGATAAAATCCTCTTCCGGTTTTATCACCTCGCAGATTAGTCCGCCGCTAGTTATGATCTTGTCGCCCTTTTCGAGTGCGGCTATCATCGCGGCATGAGCTTTTTGCTGTTTTTGCTGCGGTCTGATAACCAAAAAATAAAATATCGCGAAAAGCACGACTAGAGGCAGTAATGAAGCTACGAAATTTCCTTCTTGCATGGGGTTCCTTAATAAAAAAAATTTTAAGCCCTTATTTTAGCACTAAAATTATAATAAAAGCCTTTGTCGGCGCGATTTTAATATCAAATTTTATACTAGCCGATGTTTTAGGCGGCGAAATTTTAAATTTTATCTCGCCGTTTTTTGCGATCGCGGGCTTTTATTTGCTGCTCAAATTTGACCGCCGCGGCTTTTTTTGGACGGGATTTTTTGTCGGGATTTCATGGTTTTACTGGATCAGCTTTAGCCTCGTTTATTACGAGCTTGGCTACCTCATCCCGCTTGAAATTTTAGCTATCGGGATCATCTACGGCGCGCTGTTTTTGATAGCAGGTATCCCGGCTCAAATTTGGCTAAGGGCCTTGCTGCTTATCCTAGTTACAAACATCCATCCCTTCGGCTTTAACTGGCTAAATTTAGAAGCCGTTTTCGTGCCGGGCATATTTGCGCCCAGTTTGCTCGCGCTTACGTTTATTTTCGCCGCTATTTTGTGCCTGTTTTACGTCAAAAACCGCTTCAAATTTATCGCTTTTGTCGCGCTTTTAGCCTGCGCGGTGCAGTATGATACGCCAAATTTTAAAACCCTGCCTTTCGAAGTAAAGCTAACAAACACCGACGTTCCGCAAGAGCTAAAGTGGCAAAAGCAGCTAAAAAACGAGTTTATAAATCAAAATTTAGACATCATAGACGAGGCGATAAGCGCTGGATTTAGGACGATTATTTTGCCCGAGAACGCCTTTCCCGTCTATATGACGCACGAGCGAAATCTCATCACAGAGCTGCTCGAAAAGTCGCAAAAGATCGCTATCGTCGCCGGCGCGCTAGCTCGCGAAAACGGCACCAACTACAACTCGGCGTTTTTCTTTGATCGCGGCAAGATGCGGCGGATGGATAAATTTATCCTTGTGCCTTTTGGCGAAGAGATCCCGCTACCGGCATTTGCACGTGATTTGATAAATAAAATATTTTTCAGCGGAGCAAAGGATTTTGAGACGGCAAGCACCCCTAGCGACTACGAGATAGAGGGCGTAAAAATCAGAAACGCGATCTGCTACGAAGCGACTAGGGACGAGCTATTTGAGGGTGAATTTGACGTCATGATTGCGGTAACTAACAACGGCTGGTTCGTGCCTAGTACCGAGCCAAATTTACAGCGAAATTTACTCAAATACTACGCGACGAAATACGGCAAAGCCATCTATCACAGCGTAAACGGCTCGCCGTCTGAGATAATAACGCCAAAACAGGGCTTGTTCGATAAATTTTTTAGATAAATTTGCTAAATTTAGGCGTTTTTGCGTTTGCGAAATAGCAGCCGAATTTGCAACACCGCGTAAAATATACAAGCTGCAACAAAAACTACAAACATAAAATCAATACACATCTGCCAAAATAGCTCGCTGGGAGACCTCAGCACCCATTCGTATTCAGGCGAATTTCTTGGTTTACGATATCCGATATAATAACCCGTAAAATCCATATTTATCAAAAAACCAGCCCACAAAATGCCGCAAAATGAAAGAAAAAATCCCGCTACCGGATTTTCTTTTCTTGCTTGTTTCATCACGCGAGCTTTATTCTCTTTACTGCCGCACAGCAAACAAGCCGCGACGAAACCGACAAGCGTGACGACCTTGATAATCCCCATATAAGCGATATAAAACGCGGCCTTTTGCGTAAAATCCGTGTGAGAAAAAGCTCGCTCTACGGCCGGGTAAATTTTAAGCATAGCTTCCACGAAATCTCTTGCCAAAGACGAGCGAGCCAGCACGTCAAAAGGCAATACAAAAATGCCTAGCGCGCAGATAAAATAAAACGGGCAAAGCCCGAGTAAAACGAATCCGAGCGTCTTGTTTTTGCCGTTTTGTTTTGTTGCCGTTTGCATTTTAATTCTCTTTAAATTTTATCGCGCGTTTTTGAAGTAAAATTTAAGACGTAAAGCGGGATGAAATTTCATACGAAGCCTTAAATTTGAGGGTAAATTTAAGCCCGCGTTAAATTTAGCGGGCTTTCAAAATTATTTAATCAAAGCCTTGAAAGTATCGACCGCATCAAGCTTTTCCCACGGATATTTGGCGTTTCCGACTTGACCTTTGGCTGCTACTTTAGCGTATAAAAACGTATCTTTGCCAGGTTTATCCAGGCCGAATTTGTTCGTGATCCAGCGCGGAGTGAGGGCGAAATTTTCGCTAACGAAATTTGACAGCATATCGTCGTTTATACCCGCGATCTGCGTGCCCATCGTATCGACGCTAACAGAGGTAGGCTTTGCCATACCGATAGCGTAGCTTAGCTGGACGATACATTTTTTAGCAAGGCCCGCAGCGACGATATTTTTAGCTATCCAGCGCGCTGCGTAAAGACCGCTGCGATCGACTTTCGTGTAGTCTTTGCTGCTTTGCGCGCCGCCGCCTATCGGGCTATATCCGCCAAAGCTATCTACGATGAGCTTGCGGCCGGTTAGTCCGCTGTCGTGAAGCGAGCTGTGATTTACGTAGCGGCCGGTCGGGTTGATATAGATGAGCGTTTTACTTTTATCGTAAAGGCCTTTTGGCAAGCCCGCGTCGTCGATGAGAGTTTGCACTAGGGCGCGCAGCTCCTCTATCTTCATCGTCTCGACGCAAGGAGCCGAAACAACGATAGTATGGATGCTTTGCGGCTTGCAACTTTCAAAGTTATCCTTCGTGCCGTAGTCTACGGTAACCTGAGTTTTGATATCGACGCCGAGTTTATCGGGATTAGCTTTGGCAAATTTATAAACCTTATCGCAAAGCATTCTAGCGTAGGTTATGGCTGCAGGCATATATTCGTTCGCTTCGCAGCTGGCAAAGCCAAACATTATACCCTGATCCCCGGCGCCTATCTCGCCGCCTTCTTGATCGACGCCTTGGTTTATATCGGCGCTTTGCTGATTTATGCAGACTTTTATCTCTACGTCGTCGGGGTGCAGGCACTGCTCTTTCGTAAATTTAGACTTGCCGTCGTAGCCGATTTTAGCTAGCGCGTTTTTAACGATACCCTCGTAGTCTTTGAAGCTTAACTTGACCTTAGAGTTTATCTCTCCGCCTATTATAATGTTTTTACCCGCGACGAAAACTTCGCTAGCGACGCGGCCGTTTGGATCTTGCATCAAGATCGTATCGACGATACTGTCGGCAATGATGTCGGCGCATTTATCCGGATGACCCGGGCTCACAACCTCAGAAGTAAATAAATACATGCTTTTCCTTTATGAAAATTAATCTCGCAATTGTAACATTTCATAATAAAATTCAAATTAATCTCGCTCAAAGCTTGTAAATTCCGCGTAAATTCGGCTATAATCCTAAACTAAAATTAAATTTTAAGGCAAGGACACTAGAATGTTTAGCAAACTAGCAAAAAGGTTCGCCGACGGAAATTTGATCATTCAAATTTTAATCGGCATAGCTCTAGGCGCCGTTATCGGCTTTTGGACGCACTATCAGGCGGCTCCTTATAACGAACTAATCGCAAAAGGCGTGAGCGACGCAGCACAGCTAGCCGCAGCAAAAAAAGACATAACCGACGTAGCAAATTCCGTCGCAAACTCTATTGCCGTTTTGGGCAACCTCTTCGTCGGCGCGCTTAAAGCTATCGCTCCGATCCTAGTTTTCGTACTAGTTGCGACGTCTATCATCGTGAAAGAATTCGGCCATGCAAAAGGCATGCAAAAGGTAGTTACGCTTTACCTAGTCGGCACTTTTCTAGCTGCCGTAGTTGCGGTTGTCGCTAGCTTTCTTTTCCCGATGGAGCTCGTGCTAAAAGGCGTCGAGAGCGCAAATATGAGCGCTCCGCAAGGCATCGTAGACGTCCTAAAAGACCTCATCTTTAAAATGGTTCAAAACCCTATCACCGCGCTTTCTAGCGGCAACTACATAGGCATCATCACTTGGGCCGTGGGCGGCGGTATCGCGATGAGATTTTGCACGCAAGAAACTAAAAAAGTATTCCAAGACGTCAGCGACGGCGTGACTAAAATCGTTAGATTTATCATCCGCCTTGCGCCGTTTGGTATCTTTGGCCTAGTTACCATCAGCATCCACGAGACGGGCTTTGAGGCGCTTGCAGGCTACCTAAAACTAATCCTCGTTCTAGTAGGCTCGATGGCTTTCGTTTCCTTCGTCGTTTATCCTGCGATGGTGTTTGTAGTTACCAAGAAAAACCCTTATCCGCTAGTGATGACTTGCGTGAGAGAGAGTGCGGTTACGGCGTTTTTCACTCGCTCGTCCGCGGCAAATATCCCGGTGAATATGGCGCTTTGTAAAAAGCTAGGACTAAAAGAGGAGCTCTACTCGATCTCGATCCCGCTAGGAGCCACTATAAACATGGGCGGCGCGGCCGTAACTATCGGCATCTTGGCGCTTGCAGCGGTAAATTCGATCCCGTCTATCACTGTTGATTTTGGCGACGCGTTACTGCTTTGCTTTATCTCGGCTCTTGGCGCGTGCGGGGCTTCCGGCGTCGCTGGCGGTTCGCTACTACTGGTGCCGCTTGCTTGCGCGCTATTTGGTATCGGTAACGACATCGCGATGCAGGTTGTCGGCGTAGGATTTATCATCGGCGTGATCCAAGACTCGGTAGAAACAGCCGTAAATAGCGCCTCAGACGTACTTTTCACCGCCGTAGCTTCAGAAACTATAGAGTAAATTTAAGGCTGCAAAATGAACGTTTGGGACTTGACCCCACTTTTTAAAAACGAAAAAGAGCTGGAGATTTCGGCTCTTTCGTTACAAAACGAGTGCGAAAAATTTGAAGCAAAATATTCGGATAAATTTTTAAATTTAAGCGACGAGGAGTTTTTAAACGCGCTTAACGAATATGAAAATTTACTAGAAAACATCGCTCGCGTGCAAATTTACGTGAGCCTAGTTTTTTCAAAAGACACCTCAAAGGGCGCGTTTTACGCCAAATTTGACGAGCTTAGCTCAAAGGCGCAAAATCATCTGCTCTTTTTCGAGCTTAAATTTAACGAATTTGACGAAGCCAGACAAAACAAAATCATCGCCAAAAGCCAAAGACTTGGCTACTATCTAGCCAATATCGCAAAAGAAAAAGCCCACCAGCTGAGCCTAAAAGAGGAGCAAATTTTACTCCGCACGGCAAACACGGGCGCGGAAGGCTTTTCGCGGCTTTTTGACGAGACGCTAAGCGCGCTTAAGTTTAAATTTAAAGGCAAAATGTTAGGCGAAGAGGAGATTTTGTCAAAACTTCACAGCCCGGATCGAGCCGAGCGAAAAGCAGCCGCAAAGAGCCTCTCGGGCGGCCTAGCGCTGCAGCAGCATCTGCTTAGCTACATCTATAATATGATAAAAACCAGCCTAAAAACCAGCTGCGAGCTGAGGAAATTCGACCTACCCGAAAGCCCGCGGCATTTCTCAAACCAAACGACCAAAGCCAGCGTGGACGCGCTCATAAAGGCGGCCGAGACGAGCTTTGATCTGCCGATTAAATTTTACGAGAAAAAGCGCAAAATTTTAGGCTTTAGAAAGCTTTACGACTACGATAGATACGCGCCGCTCGGAGAGAGCAAGAGCGTTTATAAATTTGAAGAGTGCAAAAAAATCGTGCTCGAGACTTTTTCCAAATTTAGTCCAAAATTCGGCGATATAGCCGCTCGCGCGTTTAAAGAGGGCTGGATCGACGTCTATCCTGCGCAAAATAAACGAGGCGGCGCCTTTTCGCAATCAGGCGTCGCAAATGCCCATCCTTACGTGCTTTTAAACCACACCGACGAGAGGCGGGATCTTTTTACCCTAGCGCACGAGCTAGGTCACGCCGCGCATCAAAATCTAGCCTATGAAACCGTAGGATTTCTAAACGCCGACACGCCGCTAACCACTGCGGAGACGGCATCGGTATTTTGCGAGATGCTGGTTTTTGATCACGTAAAAAGCACGCTAAAAGGCAGAGAAAAAACCGCCCTACTCGCCGGCAAGATCGAGGATATCTTTGCTACGCTTTATCGCCAGATAAACTTCACGACCTTTGAGCGCCGAGTTCACGCGCACGAGGGCGAGATCAGCGCCGAGGAGCTAAATAAAATTTGGCTCGAAGAGAGTTCTAAGATGTTCGAACGAAGCGTTACGCTAAACGACTACTACAAAATTTGGTGGAGTTACATCCCGCACTTTATCCACACGCCGTTTTACTGCTACGCCTACTCCTACGCGCAGCTCTTGGTGCTGGCGATTTTCGGGCTTTACAAAAGCGGCAAATGCGAAAATTTCGTGCAAATTTATACCGAGTTTTTAAGCGCGGGCGGCTCGCGCTCGCCAAAAGAGCTGGTCGAGATGTTTGGCTTTGATATCGAGGACGCGGCGTTTTGGCAGATCGGCATAAACGAGGTTAGAAAGCTAGTTGAGGAGTTTTGCCAGGAAGCGTAGCGAGCGCAAATTTGACGCACTTTGGGGAGTAAATTTAAAAGAGCGGCCAAATTTGACTAGCCAAACCGAGTCAAAGGCGACAAATTTGACGCTAAATTTTGCGTTTATTTGAAGCTAAATTCGGCGCGGCGACGGACGGTAAATTTGAGAAAAGGTACAAAAGGAGGCAAAATGCTTGATGAAATTTTAGACGACGAGAGATTTGCGGCGATGATGAAGGAGCACGTTTTTGAGTGCGTAGAGTACTTGCTAAAAAACGACCGCTCCTTTTCGGCGATGGCCAACCTTGATCTGGTTAAATTTAGCCCCGAGTTGCCGGAGTATATTATGAGCACTTTTACGGCACCCGTTATCGTCTTTACGCTTGCGGGCTATACTTTTAGCAGCGCCAAACTCACGCCGGAGGAGCTGAGCTTCGAGGCCGGCTTCGGTAAGGAAAATTTTGCCAGCGTCGTTAGCTTTCCGCTTGGAGCTATCGTTCAAATTTTAGTAGAAAACAGTCCGATCTTGGTAAATTTTTCCATTTACAAATCCCAAAAAAATCAGCTCGAAAAGTCGATGTCGGCGCTAATGTCAAACCCGAACAATAAAGATCTATTTAAAAAGTGAACAAATTTTATTCGCCGTTTTGCTCGCGCTATTTTTTATAGGTTTACTTTTATACGCTTTTCCTTCATTCAAGTCGGGCGATATTAGTTTTGCTCAAATAGGCGGCTTTACAGCGCTTACCTCGGTTCGCATATGCATTTTTACGGACGCGGATTTTGTCTTAAATTTACTAAATTTACTTAAGCAAAATATTATCCTATTTACAGCAGTTTTGCTAATATCAATATTCTTATTCCTTAATATAAAAAATTGATTTATAATTTTTAAACTAAAATCTAATTTTTTAATCAAAGTATAAACAAATATTTATTATCATTTCGCCTTTATAGCAAATGAATATCAAAACTATCGTTAATAAGGGTAAAAATGAATCATCTTAAATTTTCTCTTGCCGCTTTACTTCTTTTGTCGAATTTAAATGCAAAAGAAGCCGAAGTCGAGCTAAAAGAAGTAACGGTTAGCGGCGAAGCAGGCGCTGAGAATGATCCGATGCAAAAAAAAGTCGGCCAAAGCGTAAAAAGCGCCAAGGAGTTAACTAAAACGCAGGTCTCAGACAACAAAGACCTCGTGCGATACGAAACGGGCGTAACGACCGTAGAGGCTGGGCGTTTCGGCCAGAGCGGCTACGCGATAAGAGGCGTGGAGGAAAACCGCGTGGCTATAACCGTAGATGGACTCCATCAGGCTCAAACGCTAAGCTCGCAGGGCTTTAAGGAGCTATTTGAAGGATACGGAAACTTTAACAACACTCGCAACGGCGTGGAATTTGAAACGCTAAAACAAGCCACTATTTCAAAAGGCGCAGACTCCGTTCGTACGGGCTCTGGCTCTCTGGGCGGCTCCGTGATGTTTGAAACAAAAGACGCAAGGGATCTTTTGCTAGATAAGGACTATTTTTACGGCTATAAGGGCGGCTACAACACCGCTGATAACCAAACCATGCACTCGCATACCTTAGCCGGTAGGTTTAAGTGGTTTGATATCCTAGCCGTACAAACTAAGCGCAGGCACCACGAGACGGAAAACTACGGTTACAAGGGTTATGACGATAGCGTGCTAGGTAGAACCAGAGAAAAGGCCGACCCGTACTACATCAAAAAAACGAGCAGTCTCATCAAGCTAGGCTTCCAGCCTCACGAGGAGCATAGATTTACCTTTATGTCAGATACCTACAAAAACCGATCTCAAGGCAAAGACCTATCATACACGCTTACGCTTTCTAGCAACAGGGACGAGATCATAGATACCGGTCTAAGATACAACGACGATATGATGGATAGGAAAAATCGCGCTTTTGCATATGAAAATTTTAGCGAAACTCCACTATGGGACACGATGAAATTTACCTACTCTAATCAAAAAATCAAATCTCGCGCCAGAACCGAGGAGCACTGCCAGGGAGGCGAAAACTGCCCTGAGATTTCAAACCCTATCGGACTTCAGGTTAAAAACAACAAAGTAGTCGATAAGTACGGCGGCGAAGTAACCTTGCAAAGAACCCAAGAAGTAGATCCGCAGTACGGCGGTCTAACATGGGTGAACAGAATCGTAGATAGCCAAGGAAACGTCCATGATCAGAACAAATTTAGCATCAATCAAAACGTTAGCAATACATGGCTGGACTGCTCGATATTTGACTGTTCACAGCCAAATATCGACGTGCTAAAATACGACTACGCCACCGAGCAATACATAAAATCAACCGTCCCGCTAGATAAAAGCTACACCGACGCGCGAACGGGTAAGACGTTTAAACAAAGCTCAGAAAGCGGATATCTCATCACTCCATACGGCAAAGGCTACATAAGCCGCGACTGGAAAGAGCGAGATCTAGACACAAACACCAAGCAGTTTAACTTAGACTTTAACAAATACGCCAAAACGGGCGACGTAGAGCACGATATCGCATACGGACTAAGCTTTACTAAAACCGAAAAATCCATGACAAACAAGCAGGGCTACGATACCACAAGCAACCAGTGGTGGGCGCCCAAGACTCTAGGCACGGATTTTACCGGCACGCCGTATACGTGCGAAAACGCGCCGCTAACGCTACTTTACGCGCTTTGCCCTAGAACCGAGCCTCTCACGTCTTTTCTCATCCCGGTTAAAACAAAAGAAGGCGCGCTATATCTAAACGACGATATGCGAGTAAACGACTGGTTGGGGATAAATTTAGGCTACCGCTACGACAAGATAAAATATAAACCAAACTACGTCCCGGGCTCTACGCCTAAAATCCCGGACGATATGGTGCTAGGCCTTTTCGTGCCGTATAACCCCAGCCCGGAGCCAAAGTGGTGGGACTACGCGGATAGAGACGAGTGGAAAATAGCCCATGATGCATGGAAGCAAGAAGCGCCTAATAACGCGCTAGCAAATATAAAATACATCGCTCAAAATAAAAAATTTACGAATAGCTCTTATGCCATCGGAGCCGACATCGATCCGCTAGATTACTTTAGGGTGCAGCTAAAATACTCCAAAGGCTTTAGAGCGCCGACCACGGACGAACTATATCTAGCGTTTAAGCATCCTGATTTTACCATCCAACCAAATCCGGATCTAAAACCGGAAATAGCTAAGACAAAAGAGCTTGCATTAACGCTGCACGAGGGAAAAAGCTTTATAACGACAAGCTTTTTTGAGACCAAATACGACAACTTTATAGACCTAATATCGCTTGGCACCAAAAGCTACGCCACAGGCGGCGGCGGCAACACCATACCTTTTGCGCTATACGGCAACGTAAACCGCAGTAAGGCTACCGTGCGCGGTCTTGAGATAAACTCTATGTTGCATTTTGGTCAAATTTCAGACGCGCTAGAGGGCTTTCACGCTAGCTACAAACTAACGCTGCAAAAAGGCAGAGTACAAACCGATAACGACGGTAAAGTGCCGATGAATGCCATCCAGCCGACTACTGCGATCTACGGTCTAGGCTACGCAAGCGCTGCGGATAAATTCGGCGCCGACATCTACGTCACTAGCGTCGCATCTAAAAAAGAAAAAGACACCTATAATATGTTCTGGCGCCTAGATACCGACCCGTACGGCAATCCATACAATACAAACAGCCACTCAAAATGGCGAAGCAACGCCTACACGCTAGTAGACGTCGTAACCTACGTGCGCCCGATTAAAAATTTGACGTTTAGGCTAGGCGTTTATAACCTAACTAACGAAAAATACATCACTTGGGACGCTGCGCGCTCCATTAGGCCTTTTGGTACAATGAACATGATCGATAGAACCACGGGACTAGGTATCAACCGCTTCTACTCGGCCGGCAGAAATTTCAGGCTAAACTGGGAATTTACGTTTTAAGCCGCATTCTTATTCGGACGGGCTCTTGCCCGTCTCCTTGCTTTTCTTCTTAACTTATTTTTCGCTTTTAAAAAATGATAAATTTACAGTCAAATTTGACGGCCTAGTTTTAAAATTTGAAATTATAAAAATCGCCAAACCGAGATTGCTCCCGATTTGGCTTTGCCTGGGAGCATTTAAAATTTACGCGGCGCAAAGACCAATTTTAGTCAAATTTAGCGTCCGCGCCAAAGCGAATTAAAAATTAAAGCTCGTCTTGATCTTTAGAAATTTATGCAACGCTTCCTCGTTTTCTTTTAGCGCGGCGGCATAAACCGAGCGAGTGAGCTTAAATTTAGAGATATTTATCTCAAACAGCCTGCCGTTTTTTAGCTCGTTTTCGATCAAAAATCTCGGTAAAAACGCTACGTACGTATCGGCATGGTTTGACGCGAGCGCGCGGCAGACCATTATCGAACCGTCTAGCGAATACGCCACGTCAAGCGCATGCGCGTCCACGC
The DNA here is from genome assembly GCF_014253065.1 of Campylobacter massiliensis. Lineage (NCBI taxonomy): Bacteria > Pseudomonadati > Campylobacterota > Epsilonproteobacteria > Campylobacterales > Campylobacteraceae > Campylobacter > Campylobacter massiliensis. Next base: position 401,311 of record NZ_JACLZK010000001.1, on the reverse strand, counting down.
CGTGCTTATGCAAAATATCATCAAGATAAGTTCGCGTTCTATCTTTGATAAATTTAAATTTAACTAACTCCTCGGGCTTCACGCTTTCGGCGATTTTTTTATTTGAAACCAAAATCAGCTCGTAGTCGAATAGTTTTTTAACGAGCAAGCTACTATCAAGCGACTGCTCAAGGATGATGGCGATGTCGCTGCGGCGGTCTTTTAGGTAGTTTATGAGCTCGTTTTGCTCTTTTATCCTGATATCTAGCTCGCTGCCTACGCTTTGCGAGATTTTATCCAGCAGTATCGAGATGACCGCCTCGGCGATGAGCTGCGTGGTGGCGATGACTAGCGGCACCTTGTCCGTTTTTATGCGCGCTAGCTCGTCTTTAAAGCGAAACATAGCGCTTTCAAACTGCGTACAGAGTTTATAAAATTTCTCGCCCTCGTGAGTTAGGACGATGCCGTTTTTCTTACGCATTATTAGCGTAGTTTGTAGCATCTCCTCGAGCTTTTTCATCTGCAAAGTAACTGCTGGCTGCGAGATACCAAGCGCTCTTGAGGCTTTTGAGAAGCTTCTTTCTTTCACTATCTCCATAAAGGTATAAAATTTACTAAAATCATTGATCATGTCGGGCTCCTTATTATTATATCAGCTTATAAAATTATCTTTTTAATATTGTATTGATTTATATCTGAAAACGCTCTTAATCAGACCCAAATTTAAATCAGCGGCGATTTTTAAGCTTATTTTGTTAGAATTTAATCATTTTAATAAATAAAGCAGGAAATTTAATGCCCGATTTACTAGACGAACTAAACGAAAGCCAGCGCGAGGCCGCCTCTCATACGGACGGAGCGATGCTGATTTTGGCCGGAGCCGGCAGCGGTAAAACCAAAACCATCACCACTCGCCTAGCCTATCTCATAAGCGAGCTAGGCATCCCGCCGTCAAACACCCTAACGCTAACCTTCACCAACAAAGCCGCAAGCGAAATGCGAACCCGCGCGCTAAATATGCTAGGAACCGCCGGTAAAAACTTCACTCCGCTACTTTGCACTTTTCACAAATTCGGGCTTTTGTTTTTGAAATTTTACATCGACCGCCTAAAGCGCAAAAACAACTTCGTCATCATCGACACCGACGATAAAAAGCGTATCTTAAAAGGCTTTGAGGGCGATATCGCGACCTCGGTTCTAGCTAGCGAGATCTCAAATTTTAAAAACTCGCTTTTAAGCGTAGAGGAGGTGCTAAATCACGGCGGCATGTTTGCAAACGGGCAAAATTTCAAAGACGGCTACCACGCAAAGCTAGCAAACATCTACAAGCTTTACGAGGAGTATCTGGCGGCAAATAACCTCGTGGATTTTGACGACCTGCTGTGCCTTAGCTATAAAATTTTAGACGAGGACGAGGCTCTAGCGCGCGAGATCTCGCAGCGATACTCCTACGTGATGGTGGACGAATATCAAGACACCAACGACTTGCAATATAAACTCCTGCGCAAACTCTGCCTAACGCACGAAAATATAGCAGTAGTGGGCGACGACGATCAGAGTATCTACGGCTGGCGCGGCGCTAAAATCGAAAATATATTAAATTTTAAAGATCAGTTTAAAGACGCCAAAGTCATAAGACTAGAGCAAAACTACCGCTCGACGAGTCAAATTTTACGCGCGGCAAACGAGCTCATCGACCACAACAGAAACCGCCTCGGCAAAGAGCTAAAAAGTACCAAAGAAGGCGGCGAGGACGTCGCGCTAATGGAATCAGACGACGAAACGATGGAGAGCCTAAAAGTAGCCAAACGCATCAAAAAGCTGCTTGATAGCGGCGCGCAGGCTAGCGATATCGCGATCTTGTACCGCATAAACGCCCTCTCCCGCTCGCTCGAAGAGGGCCTAACCAAGGAAAAAATCCCGTATAAAATGGTCGGCGGAGTTAAATTCTACGAGCGCGCCGAGGTCAAAGACGTCATCAGCTACCTAAGGCTGGTCGCAAACGAGAACGACGACTTCTCGCTAAAGCGCGTCATCAACCGCCCAAAACGCGGCCTTGGCAAGGTAAGCCTCGCAAAGATCGAAAAGATCGCCTTCGAGCATAAATTTTCGCTATTTGAAGCGATATCTAGCCTAGACGAAAACGACAAGGATCTAAGTAAAAAGATCGTCTCAAGCCTTGGCGAATTTGCGGCAAATTTAAGAGAGCTAAAAGAGTGCGACTCGCCCTATGAGCTAGTGGATAAGCTAGAAGCGAAATTCGGCATCAAAAAATACTACGAGAGCTTGCCCGACGGCTCCGAGCGCGTGGCGAACATCGACGAGTTTTACGCTACGATCAAGGATCAAATCAAGCAAAATCCAAGCTTTTCTATAGAGGAGTTTTTAAACGAGATCGCGCTGCAAAGCGAGCAAGACAACATCGGCGGCGAGGCGATCTCAATCATGAGCATCCACGCTAGCAAGGGGCTTGAGTTCGAGCATCTTTTCGTGATCGGGCTTGAGGAGGGATTTTTCCCGCTTCTAGGAGACGGTAGCGACATCGAAGAGGAGCGACGCCTAGCCTACGTCGCCATCACCCGCGCCAAAAAAACCCTGACGCTAAGCTTTGTAAATTCGCGCTTTTATAAAGGCCAGCGAACGAGGCTGGAAAAGAGCAGATTTTTAAGCGAAGCAGGCGTTTGCAGCGGCAGCCTCATCATCCAGACGCAAACGCAAGCTGCGGGCGAATATAAAAAAGGCGACCTCGTCAAGCACAAAATTTTCGGTATCGGGCGCGTGACGGCGGTAACGAAGATCAAAAAAGAGCTAAAGCTAACGATAAATTTCGGCGGAATCAGCCGCGAGATAATGTCTAGCTTCGTCGAAAAAGCGGTGTAAAAATGGGCAAATTTGAGGCTCTGCTGGCAAGATACGATGTCAAATTTGATCAAATTTACGCGCTCAAATTTGACGCTCGCGGATCAAATTTAAAAAACTCCGCAAATTTAGCGCGGTCTCTAAAAGGTCAAATTTAAATGAACGCGCTTTTTGTCGCAAATAAGCCTGCAGGCATCAGCTCAAATCATTTCCTAAGCCGGCTAAAGCGCAAATACGGCGTAAAAAAGGCGGGCTTTTCAGGCACGCTAGATCCGTTTGCCGGCGGCTGCCTGATCGTGGCCCTAGGCAATCACACGCGGCTTTTTAACTACGTAGATAAAACGCCCAAAATCTACGAAGCGACGATGTGGCTAGGAGCTACAAGTGCTAGCCTAGATAACGAAAATATCAAGGACATCGCGCTTTGCCCACCTTTAAATTTAGCGGACGTAAAGGCTGCGCTAAGCGAGCTAAAAGGCGAGATCGCCTACGTACCGCCCAAATTTAGCGCCAAGCACGTGGATGGCAAGCGCGCCTATGAGCTAGCAAGAGCGGGCGAGGAGTTTGAGCTAAAAAGCCAAACGATGAGCGTTTTTGATGTAAATTTAACTGCGTATATGCATCCGTTTTTGAGCTTTCGCATTAGCGTTAGCGAGGGCTCGTACGTGCGCTCGTACGCTCAAATTTTAGCCGCAAAGCTTGGCGCGAGTGCCACTCTAAGCGCGCTAAAACGCGTAAGAGAAGGCAAATTTGTTTACGAAAACGAGCGATTTTTAAATCCGCTTGATTATATCTCGCTACCACAAAACGAATATCTAGGCAACCCAGCAGACGTGATGCTTGGCAAAAAACTGAGCGTAGAAAAGCTAAAATTTGGCGCCGAAGGGCTATATTTAATAAACTTTGATGAATTTTTTAGTATCATTGAAATCAAAGACGAAACCGTAACATATAAACTAAATAAGGTCGAAAAATGCTAATACTCGCAAGAAAAGAAGACGAAAGCATAATGCTGGGAAACGATATCAAAATCACGGTCGTAGGTATCTCAAAAGGCGGCGTAAAAATCGGCATCGACGCGCCTAAAAATATGATGATCCTGCGCTCTGAGCTAGTAGAAGACGTAGCGGCGGAAAACAAACAGGCCCTAAACGGCGCGGGCGAAGCGAGCCTAAAAGAGCTGAGCGATAAAATCGTAAAATAATGAAAAGCTACGCGAAAATCAACTCCTTTTTAAAGATCGTCGGCACTCGCGGCAACTACCACGAGATCGTCTCTCGCTTTGTTTTAAGGCGCGAGATTTACGACGAAATTTTCTTTGAAAAATCAAGCGGCTTCGCGCTTGAGTGCGATAACGAAAATATCGAAAACAATATCGTTTTAAAGGCCAAATTTGAGCTAGAAAAAGCGGGCTTTAAAAACGAGCTGGACGAGTTTTTCGCCTCGCATAAAATCGTGATAAAAAAGCAAATCCCGCTAGGCGCGGGCCTTGGCGGAGGCAGCTCAAACGCGGCTACGTTTTTAAAGATGGCGAACGAGGAGTTAAATTTAAAACTAACGCGCGAAAATTTGATGAAAATAGGCGCGAATATCGGAGCGGACGTAGCGTTTTTCGCTAGCGATTCCGAGGCGGCAAACGTTAGCGGTATCGGCGAGATAATAAGCGATTTTGACGACGAAGTGCCAGAGGTAGAAATTTTAACGCCGAGCGTCTTTTGCTCGACGCCTACAGTTTACGGCGAATTTAGGGCAAATTTTATGGATAGCATCGACGTAAATTCGGCGGAAAAAATGCGCGAGATGACGACTGCACAGCTGCTAGAGCGATACGAAAATAGCAAGCTAAACGATCTTTTTGCGCCGTGTTTTAAAATTTATCCGCAGATGGATAAATTTAAGGATTTTTTTCTAAGCGGTAGCGGCGCGAGCGTATTTTTCTTAAAATAAAAAGGTAAAAAATGGGTAAGGATTTAGCCAAAAATAAAAAGGCGCTGTTTGACTTTAGCATCATCGAGACTTTCGAGGCGGGTATCGTACTAAAGGGCAGCGAAGTAAAGGCTCTAAGGGCGGGCCGCGCAAACCTAAAGGATAGCTTCGCGCGCGTGATAAAGGGCGAACTGTTTTTGCTAAACGCGCACATCAGCCACCTAAACACGACACACTCGGCGTTTCGCCCGGACGAAAGGGCTCCTAGAAAACTACTGATGCACCGCAAGCAGATAGATAAAATTTTCGGTCAAGTCACGCAAGAGGGTCTCACGCTAGTGGTTTTAGCACTCTATCTAAACGACAAAAATATCGTAAAGGCGCGCCTTGCTCTGGCAAAAGGTAAAAATTTACACGATAAGCGCGAGACGATAAAACGTAAAGAAGCCGACAAAGAAGCGCGTGCGGCGATGAAAAAATACGCTTAAGGAAAACCAATGCCCTACGTAAATATAAAAATCACAAAAGAAAAAGAGGTCGTAAGCGCCGAGCAAAAGCGCGCGCTCATAGTAGGCGTGACGAAACTGCTGGGCGATACGCTAAAGCGCGACGCAAGCAGAACCGTCGTCGTGATAGAGGAAGTTAGCACCGACGACTACGGATTTGGCGGCGAAAGCATAACCGAACTAAGATCAAAACAAGGAAAATAATATGAAAAAAACCATAAAAGCGATTTTTGCGGCTTTGGCCTGCACGATATTTCTAGCAGGCTGCGGCGAGGACGAGACGGCGAAGGCTCCCGTAAAGATAGAGGGCTATAAAACGGGCGAGGAGATCGCGCTAAAGAGCGTGTTTGGCAAAGACCTCACGCTAAAACGCGTAGAGGGCGGCTTTGTCATCAAAGGCGACGAGGATAAAATTTTGATGTTTGATATATTCGGTACGTTTTGTCCGCCGTGTCAAAAAGAAGCTCCCGATCTCACCAAATTTCAGATCGATCATCTAAACGACTTTACGATCGTGGGGCTAACGCACTTTGAAAACGTCACGAACGAGTACGTAGTAGAAAATTTCGCACAAAAATACAACGCCTTTTACTTTATCTCAAACGATATAAAGACAAACGACAAGCTTTCGGCGCAAATTTTAGAGGATATAAAATACGAGCGGCTTGAGAGCGTGCCGATAAAAATGGTGCTAAAAGGCGGCGTATATCAGGAGCTAACCGACGTAGATAGCGGAAAATTCGGCGTGAAATACTACCTAGGCGGCATCCATCTAGACGTGATGACGAAAGATTACGAGAGAATAAAAAATGCCCGCTAAAACCGCCACCGAGCGGGAGCGAGACGTCGCGCTAAAGGAAAAACCCGAATTTCCGCGTAAATTTAAGGTTATTTTGTTAAACGACGACGTTACGAGTATGGATTTTGTCGTGAGCGTGCTGGTAGAAATTTTTAATCGCGATATGCAAAGCGCGGTAGCCGTGATGCTAAAAATACACAACGAAGGTAGCGGGGTGGCGGGCGTCTATACCAAAGAGATCGCCCAAACCAAACAAAACCAAACGCTAAAAGCCGCAGCCGCAGCGGGCTATCCGCTAAAGGCCGTCGTCGAGGAAGAGTAGCCCGTAAAAACGGGCGCGTCAAAAGACGCAAAGAGGAGGAAATAATGTTTGACTCGGATTTAAGCTATCTTTTGGAAAAGGCCGGGCAGTTTGCCTACTCGAATTTTCACGAGTATCTAACCAGCGAGCACGTGCTTTTCGTGCTGGTAAATTTAAACGAAGAGACTAGAGATATCCTAGCAGAGGCCGGACTCACCGACGTCGATGGACTAAAAAGCGATCTAAAAAACTATCTACTGCAAACCAACGAGCAGGTGCCGCACCACAAACAGCCGCGCATGACGGTGCTTTTGGAGCAAATTTTTAAAGAGCTAAACGCTGAACTAAAAGATAAAAACGTCGGCATTAGGGATTTACTATTTAAAATCGCAGCCAGAGGCGACACGTACGGAGCTAAAATTTTAGAATTTTACGACGTCGATCCGCAAAAGATCAAGCAAGCAACAAAAGACGACAAGCAGACTCGCGCTAAAAACTTCCAAAACCTCGCCAAATACTCGTCAAATTTAACCAAACTAGCCGTCGAGGGCAAGATCGATCCGATCATCGGGCGCGAAAACGAGCTAGCAAGGCTAATGCAAACGCTAAGCCGCCGCAAGAAAAATAATCCGATCCTAGTAGGCGAAGCGGGTGTTGGCAAAACAGCCGTAGTCGAGGGGCTCGCGCTAAAAATCGCAAGCGGCGAGGTGCCGCAGCGGCTAAAGCAGGCGCAAATTTTCGCCCTAGATATCGGCGCGATGATAGCTGGCACGAAGTACCGCGGCGACTTTGAAAAACGCCTAAAAGACGTAATGGACGAGGTAGCCGAGCAAGAAGATGCGATAGTTTTTATCGACGAGATCCACACGATCGTGGGCGCGGGAGCCACGAACGGCGGCGGACTTGATATGTCAAATTTACTAAAACCAGCGCTTGCCAACGGCTCGCTTCGCTGCATCGGAGCGACGACGTACGCGGAGTATCGCAGCTTTTTTGAAAAAGAAAAAGCCCTCTCGCGCCGATTTGCTAAAATCGACGTCGTAGAGCCGAGCGCGGACGAGAGCGTCGAGATCCTAAAAGGACTTCGCACCAAATACGAGAGCTTTCACGGAGTCAAATTTAGCGACGAAATTTTAGCCAAAAGCGTAGAGCTAGCCAAAAAGTACCTAAACGATAGATTTTTGCCCGATAGCGCCATCGATCTCATCGACGAGGTCGGCGCGGCTTTAGCCTTGCAAAACAGAAGCAAAACCGTAAAAATGTCCGATCTAAGCGCGGTTTTGAGCAAGATGGCAAATATCCCCGATACCAATCTAAAATCTGACGCCGCGGCAAATTTGAAAAACCTAGCCCAAAGGTTGAAGTCGGAAATTTTCGGCCAAGACGAGGCCGTAGATACGCTAGTAGCGGCGATCAAGCGCTCGTATGCGGGGCTAAAGCAACCAAACGCACCCGTAGGCGTATTTTTATTTACGGGATCTAGCGGCGTGGGCAAAAGCGAGCTAAGCGCGGCTCTGGCGCGAAATTTGGGCGTGCATTTCGAGCGGTTTGATATGAGCGAATACATGGAAAAGCACAGCGTCTCGCGTCTCATCGGCGCGCCTCCGGGATATGTCGGGTTTGAAGAGGGCGGCATACTCACAAATGCCGTTAAAAAGCACCCTTATAGCGTGATTTTGTTTGACGAGATTGAAAAGGCCAGCGACGAGATGATAAACGTCTTTTTGCAAATTTTTGACGGCGCTAGCCTCACCGATAACACGGGCGCAAAGAGCGATTTTCGCAACGCCGTCATCATAATGAGCTCAAATTTAGGCTCAAAAGAGGCTCCGACGCTGGGCTTTAGCAAAGACGAAAGCGGTAAAGCAGACTCGGCGGTAAAGGGATTTTTCAGCCCCGAGTTTCGCAACCGTATCGATAAAATCGTGCATTTTAACGACCTTAGCGAGGACGCGCTAAGCCTCATCGCACAAAAAATCATTAACGAGATAAACTCAAGCCTAGCAGAGAAAAAAGTCGTCCTAAAAGCCTCCGCCGAAGCCAAAAAATACCTCTGGCAAAAGGGCTATAGCAAGGAATTTGGCGCCAGAAATCTAAAACGCCTAGTTCAAGACGAGATCTCGACCAAGCTTAGCGACGAGATACTTTTCGGCGCGCTAAAAAACGGCGGCGTCGCAAATATCGCGCTAAAGGGCGGCGAGCTTGCGTTTAAATTTGAAACTCTAAAATAAGCGGACGCGGGGTCAAATTTGGAAAAAATTTATAACTTCCCAGACCCCGCAAACGCCCCCGCAAACTCGCCTTTAGCCGTCGGCGGCGATCTAAGCGCCGATGCTCTTTTGCAAGCTTACGACAAAGGCATTTTCCCATGGTTTTTGCCAGGCGAACCCATATACTGGTGGTCGCCAGACCCTCGCGCGGTGCTAGCTCCAAGCAAGGTGCGCGTGCAAAAAAGCATAAAATCCGCGCTTAAAAAATTTGAAGTGCGGTTTGACTACGACTTTGAAAATTTGCTAAAAATCTGCAAAAGCGAGCGCGAAAAAAAGGGGCCCACGTGGCTAAGCGAAGATATCGTGCGCGCATACGTAAATTTGCACCGCCTAGGCGTCTCGCACAGCGTGGAGGTTTACGAAGACGGCGAGCTAGCGGGCGGGCTTTACGGGCAAATTTTCGGCAAGGTCTTTTGCGGCGAAAGCATGATTAGCCTAAAAACGGGCGCGTCAAAGGTCGCTCTCATCGCACTTTGCCGCGCTTTAGAGCCGTTTGATTTTCTCATCGACTGCCAGGTCATGAACGAACATCTAAAATTTATGGGCGCAAAAGCGATGAGGCGAAGCGATTTTTTAGCCAAATTTAACGAGCTAAAAAACCAACCTAGCGGCTTTGGCGAATTTAAAAATTTACTCTAGTTTTGGAACGTCTTTTGCTTATTATCTCTTAAAATTTAGAGAAAAAGGCAGGAAAATGTTCGCAGGCATCCAAACCTCAAAATCAAGACCGCTCGTAGAAAGCGCGCTGGCAAGCAGAAATTTGCGCCAGCAAATGATTTCTAGCAACATAGCAAACATCGATACGCCTTTTTACAAAGCCCGCGACATCGCGTTTGAAGCGGCTCTGTCGCAAACGGCGCAAGAAATCTACGGCAAAGACGAAAATAAAATTTTAAAACTCGCGCAAACGGACGATACGCACTTTCCTCGCGTGGATTTTCCGGCGTCAAACGGGGCGACGATATTTTTACGTGACGGACACATGGCGCGAAACGACGCAAACACCGTCGATCTAGACGTCGAGACGACCGAGCTTAGCAAAAACGCGATAATGATAACTGCGCTTGACCGCGCCATGAGGCAAAGCGGCCAGATATTTAAAAACGTGGTTGATGCCAGCAGCAAAATTTAAGGATAGATTATGAGTAATTATTTAAGCGACTTTGATATCAGCGGATACGGACTAAGCGCTCAGCGCTTTAGAATGAACGTCATTAGCTCCAATATCGCCAACGCAAATACCGTGCGAACGGCGGAAGGCGGCCCATATAGACGCCGCGAGGTGATATTTAAGGCGGTTGATTTTGATAGCGTACTAAACGACGAAGTGGCAAAAAAACATAACTTGCTCGAATACGAAAATCCGCTAGACGATAAATTCTATACAAAAGACGCAAAACCTGCTATAATGAGCGTCGTAGTTGACAAGATAGTGCGCGACGACAAGGATTTTAAGCTAAAATACGATCCGTCTCACCCAGACGCCGACGCGAGGGGCTACGTAGCGTACCCGAATATCAATCCAGTCATCGAAATGGCGGATCTGATCGAAGCCACGCGCGCCTATCAGGCGAACGTTTCGGCATTTCAGTCGGCTAAAACGATCGCTCAAAGCGCATTAGAATTATTACAAGGTTAAATTTTATGACGAACATAGATAAAATCGGCTCGGTTGCTTCGCCGTTTGAAAAAAAAGAAGCAAAGACCCTGCAAAATCAAAAAGGCGAGTTAAATTTCGGCGACATGCTCGATAACTCGCTAAAAGAGCTAAACGAGATACAAATCAACGCAGACAAAGCCATCGCCGACCTAGCAACAGGCGAGGTAAAAGACCTGCACCAAGCCGCTATCGCTATCGGCAAGGCCGACACATCGATGAAACTCATGCTAGAGATCCGAAATAAGGCCCTAAGCGCATACAAAGAAATCTCAAGAACGCAAATTTAAGCCTTGAATCAGCGAAAATCAAAAACAATCGCTTTATTTGCGTTTATTTTATTTTTTATCTGCATATTTTTGGCAGTTATCTTTTACCGAGCAAATATCGAAAGACGCCTGCCAAAATTGGAAACCAGCGACATAAACACGGCCCTGCGCGGCAACATCATCACAAAGGACGGCTTTAGCATCACGGGCAGCCAAAAGCTCTACAAAGTGATGATAGATACTAGAAATATCGACCCCGATAAAAAAGATCTATTTATCAAGCTTTACTGCATATATAGTGGCGACGATATCAAGCGCGTAACCAAAATCATCAACAGTCAAAAAGGCGCCGTTACGCTCTCCTACAAGATCGACGCCAAGGGTGCAGCATATCTGCAGGAGCTATCAAAAAAGCTGTATAGAAAAAAAATCTTTATCCCGTACGAAGACCCAAGCACCGGAGCTGCGATACTACGTAATATGAGCATAATAGAAAGCGGAGAAAGTAGGCAATACGTCGCCGCCGACGCGCTCACGCCGATGATAGGTTACGTAAAAAAGGTCGAAAAAGACGGCATCACCAAAACAGAGGGCGTAAAAGGCGTAGAAAAAGCCTACGAATACTACATCTCCTCGATCCAAGACGCCAAACTGCTAGGCCCAAAAGACATCGGAAACAACATTATCCTTACAAGCGATTCAAATTTGGCTAACCGCGTGGACGGATACGATATCATCCTAAACGCCTCGCTCAAACTACAAACCAGACTAGAGCAAATCATCGATGAAAAGAAAGAATTTCTAAACGCAAAAGAGATAATCGTAGGCATTATGGACTCAAAAACGGGCGGCCTGCTAGCGCTTGCCAGCACCTCTAGATATAGCCCCTCAAACATCAGAAAACAAGACTACAAGTCGCTCAACTCCTCGGCAACCGAGTACGCATACGAGGTCGGCTCGGTCTTTAAACCGTTTATTTTCGCCCTCCTTTTGGCAAACGACAAAATCAATCCACTCGAGCGCATAAATACGTATAACGGCGTCTATCAGCTAGGAAAACGCACGATAAAAGACACACACCCAGAACCCTTTCTCACAGCCGAAGACATCATCGTATATAGCTCAAATATCGGCATGATACAGATCGCCCAGCGTCTAGACGGTTCTCAAATTTACTCAGGGCTGCTAAATTTCGGTTTCACGCAAAAAACAGGCATCGATATGCCATACGAGCAGGTCGGAAATATGCCGCCGGTAGCCAAGCTAAATTCTCAAATTTACAAGGCCACGATCAGCTACGGATACGGCTTGCAAGCGACTTTTATCCAGCTTTTAAAGGCGTATAACGTATTTAATAACAAAGGTGTTATGGTGACGCCAAAAGTCGTGGACTCGCTCTATAAAGACGGCAAATTTTTCGTCGTAAACGACCCAAAACCGGTCGAAGCCATAAGCCAAGAAGCGGCCGAGAGGATGAAGCGCATCCTGATAAAAACCGTCGAGGTCGGCACCGGCAAAAGAGCAAAGGTGGAAGGTCTAGAAATCGGCGGCAAAACCGGCACCGCACACATAGCTACAACCGGCGGCTACGCAAATACCTACAACGGCTCGTTTTTCGGATTCGTCAACGACTCGCAGGGCAATAGCTATACGATCGGGGTTTTAGCCAGAGAGCCGAAGAAACCGTATTATTATTTCGGCGCACAGAGCGCGCTACCGACTTTTAGAGCGGCCGTAGAGCTGATGGTCGAAGAGGGATTTTTAAAACCGGATGAAAATTTGACCGCGCCGGAACAAACTACAGCTCCAGCTGAAAATACGGAGAAAAAAGCCGCAAGCTCAAAACCCAAAGCTAAGCAGAAAAAATAAATTTGCTTTAATCGTTGAAACATGAATATAAATTTACTATTTTAAACTTATACTCGCTTGTAAATTTGACTCGCCCGCAAGTCCGTTCTGTCAGAGTATTTATGTCTGCATGGATTTGGCGTTTGGGCGGGTTTAAATTTGAGATTTTGCTCGGCGTTTTCTCGTTCAAATTTGACTCGTCAAATTTATCCACGCAACGTTCAATGTTTATGGCGTAGATACATTTAATTAAAATTTAACTTATAATTTATTAAATAACATATATAATTCTCAAAAAAATTATTACCGAGGAATCATCATGAATTTGTGCGTAAGGCGCTGTCTTGCCCTCTCATTTGTCGCTATAAGTTCGCTTGCGGCACCGACTTTACTATGGACGACGGCGCCGACTTCGACGAGTATATAGCGTATATATCTAGCCGCCACAGCCGCGAAATGTTCGCACTGCCCGATAACGACAACAACTCCCTTATCTGGGATAGAAAAAAAGTTTAATAGGATTAAATTACGACCTTGATATAGCCGGAGGATATAGCGATTTATCAGCCGCCTCAAACAACACTTTGGATTTTCGAGACTATTGCGACCCAGTTCATTTCCTTTACGGAGGGTATTCCGAAAGACAAGTTGCTATCTATAATACCCTTAATATCAGCGGCGGCAAAATCAAACAAGCAGTCTATGGCGGCAGAGGACTTGTAGCTGCGGAAGGGAATAAAATTTTAATCAGCGGAGGGGTTTTTGAAGGGCCCGAAATTTACGGCGGACGAAGCTTCAGGAACGATGCGGCAGACAATATCGTAGATATAGACAAAGGAGCCGAATTTAAGCAATCGGCGCAAATCTATGGAGGACATAGTATCGGCGGAAATGTCGAATACAATGTCGTGTCCATACGCAAAGAATCCGGCATAAAAGACGGCTCTAGGATCGTTGGCGGAGAGAGTCAAGAAGGAAGCGCCAAGGGCAATGAAGTGGATGTAGATGCAGATGCGCTTGAGGCAAAGATTGGCATCTACGGAGGGATCAGTAACAAAGGCGAAGCAAAAGCCAACAAAGTAACTATAAACGGCGGAACTTTTAAACCAGGAAGTCCTATAATAGGAGGAAGGGTCGGTCTTAGTTTGCTTGACGCCACAAACAATACGGTAACCATAAACGAAACGGCGGAATATTTATTTAAAGAGCCTCAAATCATAGCAGGAGAGTCCACAAAGGGCTCCGCCGCGGGTAATACGCTAAATTTAAACGGAGGAACATTTGAAGGACCTGCGGATATGTTTGCAGGAAAGTCCAGAGACGGCTCTACCGCAAATAACATTGTAAATTTAAATGCACGCGGACTTGACTTGTCTGGTATTCAAATTTGGGGCGGCTTTACTAGCGATGCAACACAAGATTACTTCACCAGCAACACCATAAACGTAAGAGAGAAAAATATCAAAGCAAGTGCTATTTATAACTTTGAGTTTCTAAATTTCTACATACCGGTAGGGTTTGCGCCAGCTACAGACAAGATGCTTGCCTTAGAGTATGCGCCCAATCTAGCAAAATCGTAGGCATGATGAACGGCGGGGTACTTAACGGCGCAGACAAACTAACTCTAATAGAAGCAACAAATGGCGACGTAACGTATCCAACCGATATGAGTAACCAAACGGGACAATTGCAGGCCGGGATTTCTGCACTATATCAATTTGAACTAAAAAAAGACGATGGAGCCAATAAAAAGCTTTTTGCAGTAGTAAAAAATGACGAAAGAGGCGGACCGCTCCTGCTTCCATACCCTAAAAATATATTAGAAACTATGATTGGCGAGTTTGGCATACTGCTATCAAGTTCTGATTTAACATCGTCCATGAGTCTTCAAACAGATGGCAACGGGGTCTTTGCCTCCACAATCGCATCTAGCACCAGACTCAAATCAGGCTCTCACGTCGATCTAAAAAGCTTTAACGCCGCCGTCGGTCTCGCTAAAGAATTTGAAGAAAACAAAGCCGGAGCATTTGTAGAGTTTGGCGGCGGTAAATATGATAGCTTTAACGACTTTGACAAAATAGACGTAAGGGGCAGCGGTAAATTTAAATACATAGGTCTTGGTATAATTGCTAAGTTTAACCTGCCTAATAGCTTTTATATAAGCTCAGGCTTTAAAGCAGGCGAGATAAAAAGCGACTACGAAAGTGATATGCCCGCAATCACTACGGCTAAGTATGAAGCTACGAGAGGTTACTATTCGGCCCACCTAGGTCTAGGCAAGATAATAAATATAAATGATGCATCAAACATAGATATGTACTCTAAAGTACTTTTAAATAAACTAGGCAAAAAAGAGGTGGAAGTAGTGGGAGATAAATTTCTTTTAGACTCTACCGTATCGTTACTGGGCAAACTGGGCTTTAGGTACAATTATACTCTAAGTGAAAAGCTTGATGTCTACGCCGGCGCTAGCTACGAAAGAGAATTTAAAGGAGAGGCTAAAGGACACAATCTCACCCATAATGCAGCAATAGCGAGTCCAAGTATAAAAGGAAATACCTATAGCACAGAGTTTGGAGCCAAACTCAATACCGCTAATAATATAAAGCTAGACTTTAACTTGCAGGGTATGGCAGAAAAGAAAAGAGGCTTTAATGGCGGAATAGGAGCCGAGTGGAGATTTTAGTTTGATATAAAATCATTAATTTTATCAACCGAATCTTTTAAATTTACATTTAACAGATTCGGGCTTTATGTTGGCAAATTTAACTAAATGCTTTTTATTTATTATATGCAAGTTGCATTAAAAACCACAAACTACTAGCCTCGGCATCAATTTGCGACTCCCTATAACAAAGGCTTTTTAAAAAACCTTATGAATTCTCATACGCTAGACACATAATAATACCTTAATTTTCTCAACCCAACATCTTCCTTTTTTAGACTTTTACACTTGTTAAAATACTTACACTTTAATAGCGGCTTTTTCATATTGCCATTAACCCAAAGAACAATAAACAAAAACAGTCTTACTGCAATTATTAAAAAGTAGCATCCAAGCAAAACAACACACTAATCGTTTTCGAGTTAAGCAAACCAATCAACACAACTCCCCAAATTTACCGATTTACCTCTATATTAAAGACATGAACTTAGCCCAATAACAACTCAATCTATTCAATCGCCAATCAAGCACCCAAACCGCATACCGCAAGATATAAAGCAAACATTGATCGGCACATAAGGCATATTTTAAAACAATCAAGAGCTAGAGGCAAAAAACTATCCACAAAAATATAAAGCTAACTATAAATTCATCAGTCCACAAACAGATCTTCAAGAACAGACAACATATTACAAGACAAACAAACTAAAGAATACAGAGTGTAAAACAAGGGAGTAAATAGTATAAAAGAATAAAAAACAAAGCCCGCAACGACCTACTTTCCCGACATCCCAGTAAGGGAGAGTATCATCAGCCAGGACGAGCTTAGCTTCTTGGTTCGAGATGGAGCAAGGCGTTTCCTCGTCTGTATAGTCACGGGCAGTGTTAAAGAAATAAACTATATTAATTTACTTCTTTAACACTGCTATTTAATTGTTAAAAGTCAAATCTCATTTTAACTAAAACAAGATCTTGATAAGGTATAGATTAGATATTTTATTTCGGATTTTCGAAATAAAATTACCCTTAACAAGGAAGTGATGCTTATTAAAAGATAAGCAGACGAGCTATTAGTACTGGTCAGCTAAAGGACTTTCATCCATTACACACCCAGCCTATCAAACTTATAGTCTATAAGAGCTCTTAAAAGAAGATTCATCTTGGAGTTGGCTTCCTGCTTAGATGCTTTCAGCGGTTATCACATCCCGACATAGCTACCCAGCGCTACCCTTGGCAGGATAACTGGTACACCAGTGGTCGGTTCAACCCGGTCCTCTCGTACTAGGGTCAACTCTCCTCAATCTTCTTGCGCCCACGGCAGATAGGGACCGAACTGTCTCACGACGTTCTGAACCCAGCTCGCGTACCGCTTTAAATGGCGAACAGCCATACCCTTGGGACCTGCTCCAGCCCCAGGATGCGATGAGCCGACATCGAGGTGCCAAACCTCCCCGTCGATGTGAGCTCTTGGGGGAGATCAGCCTGTTATCCCCGGGGTACCTTTTATCCTTTGAGCGATGGCCCTTCCACACAGAACCACCGGATCACTAAGACCGACTTTCGTCCCTGCTTGACGTGTATGTCTCGCAGTTAAGCTGGCTTTTGCCTTTATACTCTGCGAACGATTTCCAACCGTTCTGAGCCAACCTTTGTAAGCCTCCGTTACATTTTGGGAGGCGACCGCCCCAGTCAAACTACCCACCAGACATTGTCCTACTTGAGGATAACTCAAGCTAGTTAGCTATCAGAATAAAAAAGAGTGGTATCTCAACAACGGCTCACCATAAACTGGCGTATATGGATCAAAGCCTCCCACCTATCCTGCACATTTTTATCCCAATAGCAGTGTCAAGCTGTAGTAAAGGTCCACGGGGTCTTTCCGTCTTGCCGCGGGTAGGAGGAATTTTCACCTCCACTACAATTTCACTGGATCCCTCTTCGAGACAGCTCCCATCTCGTTACGCCATTCATGCAGGTCGATATTTAATCGACAAGGAATTTCGCTACCTTAGGACCGTTATAGTTACGGCCGCCGTTTACTCGGGCTTCGATCAAACGCTTCGCAGAGCTAACGTCATCAATTAACCTTCGAGCACCGGGCAGGCGTCACACCCTATACATCCTCTTACGAGTTAGCAGAGTGCTGTGTTTTTGGTAAACAGTCGGGAGGGACTCTTTGTTGTAACCTTCAATGCTTACGGAGTAAATCCTTCACAAAGTTAGGCACACCTTATACCGAAGATACGGTGCTATTTTGCAGAGTTCCTTGAAGAGAGTTCTTCCACGCGCCTTAGAATACTCATCCCACCCACCTGTGTCGGTTTACGGTACGGGCAACTATAACTAAACTTAGAAACTTTTCTTGGCTCGACAGTATCAGCAATTCGCTATCCATTCCGAAGAACTTCAAACGCCTGTGGGGTCTCGGCTTAAAAAAATCCGGATTTGCCTGGATCTTAACCTACACCTTTCGACTAGCACTACCATCCGCTAGCTTGCTTAACTCTAAGCGTCCTTCCATCGCACATTATAGTTGGCATTGGAATATTAACCAATTTTCCATCGCATACCCCTTTCGGACTTTGCTTAGGACCCGGCTAACCCTACGATGACGAGCATCGCGTAGGAAACCTTGGGTTTACGGCGTTGGGGATTCTCACCCCAATTATCGCTACTCATGCCTGCATGCTCACTTGCATTCGCTCCAGCGCTCCTTACCGGTACACCTTCGACGCTGAATGCAACGCTCTCCTACCACTTAGTAAAACTAAGTCTAAAGCTTCGGTACTCATTTTAGCCCCGTTATATTTTCCGCGCAGAATCACTAGACCAGTGAGCTATTACGCTTTCTTTAAAGGATGGCTGCTTCTAAGCCAACCTCCTGGTTGTTTAAGTAACTCCACATCGTTTTCCACTTAAATGAGATTTAGGGACCTTAGCTGTTAGTCTGGGTTGTTCCCCTCTCGACGACGGATTTTATCACTCGCCGCCTGACTGCCATGATTACACACTAGGTATTCGGAGTTTGATAGGGTTTGGTACATTGGTGTATGCCCTAGCCCATTCAGTGCTCTACCCCCCAGTGTTACTACATGACGCTATACCTAAATATATTTCGGAGAGAACCAGCTATCACGATGTTTGATTGACCTTTCACCCCTATCCACAAGTCATCCCATGGCTTTTCAACGCCAGCGGGTTGGGTCCTCCACCGGCTCTTACACCGGCTTCAACCTGCTCATGGATAGATCACATCGTTTCGGGTCTGCAGCATCTGACTAAACGCCCTATTAAGACTCGCTTTCGCTACGGCTCCGGGTTTCCTTAACCTCGCCAGACACCACAACTCGCAGGCTCATTATGCAAAAGGCAGTCCATCACACGTCATAAAGAATCGTGCTCTGAATGATTGTAAGTAAATGGTTTCAGGTTCTATTTCACTCTGATCACCTCAGTTCTTTTCACCTTTCCCTCACGGTACTTGTGCGCTATCGGTCTAGTAGTAGTATTTAGGGTTGGATCGTGGTCGACCCGGCTTCAGACAGAATATCACGTGTTCCGCCCTACTCAGGATACTGCTAAGTAAAACAAAGCTTTCATATACGGGAGTATCACCCTCTATGCTTAATCTTTCCAGATTATTCTATTAGCTAAGTTTA
Organism: Campylobacter massiliensis; assembly: GCF_014253065.1. Classification (NCBI taxonomy): domain Bacteria; kingdom Pseudomonadati; phylum Campylobacterota; class Epsilonproteobacteria; order Campylobacterales; family Campylobacteraceae; genus Campylobacter; species Campylobacter massiliensis. Next base: position 382,573 of record NZ_JACLZK010000001.1, on the reverse strand, counting down.
GTCTATATCGCAGTCCTACAACCCCGTTAGTAAACTAACGGTTTGCCCTCTTACGCGTTCGCTCGCCGCTACTAGCGTAATCTCTTTTGATTTCTTTTCCTGAGGGTACTAAGATGTTTCAATTCCCCTCGTTCGCTCCATATTAGGTAGTTAAGCTCGCGCTTAACTGGGTTGCCCCATTCAGAAATTCCCGGATCAAAGCCCCTTGACGGCTCCCCGAGACTTATCGCAGCCTGGCACGTCTTTCATCGCCTCTACTAGCCAAGGCATCCACCACTTACTCTTAGTAGCTTACCTTTTATTAGTATATAATATATTCTAATTCGCATCACTTCCTTGTTAAAGGTAACTCATAAATTTAAGATTTCATAACGAAGCCTCAAATTTAGATCTATTACGAAATTTAAATCTCTAGCTTTTAAGACGGAAAGCATTGACTAATATCTAGGTAAGTTTTAAATCCTATGATATCTTGTGACGTCAAACTTCTGCATTAAGCAAATAAGCAAGATCTTTAAATCTTTAACAAGTCCTGTAAAATTGTTTTATTTATTAAAACTTGATTGTGACTTTTAACAATAATAAACTAAATAACGTTTAGACTTCGCAGACTAGTAAAGCTAGTCTTTGCGACCAAGGGCAAAGCCCTTTGGAAACCCCTAAAGCACACCGCTTCTTTCGAAAGCGCCGTAAAAATAAAGAGTCTATTTCGACAAAGTCTAAACTAAATACTTAATAAAAATACTTAGTTTAGACTTTTTTGATGTTAAACTAATTATGGTGGAGAATAGCGGGATCGAACCGCTGACCTCCTGCGTGCAAAGCAGGCGCTCTCCCAGCTGAGCTAATTCCCCAATTAAATTCTCTGGTGGGCCTAACAAGACTTGAACTTGTGACCTCACCCTTATCAGGGGTGCACTCTAACCAGCTGAGCTATAGGCCCCTATAGGTTTGCGTCAATCTTTCAAAACTAAACAAGGTCGATTGAGTAGATTATCTATAACGATAACCTAAATTTTCCTTTGACGAATATCTTGTGAGAGAATATTCGTTGTACTCTAGAAAGGAGGTGATCCAACCGCAGGTTCTCCTACGGTTACCTTGTTACGACTTCACCCCAGTCGCTGATTCCACTGTGGACCATAACCGGTTTGGTATTTGGGCTTCGAGTGAAATCAACTCCCATGGTGTGACGGGCGGTGAGTACAAGACCCGGGAACGTATTCACCGTAGCATGGCTGATCTACGATTACTAGCGATTCCGGCTTCATGGAGTCGAGTTGCAGACTCCAATCCGAACTGGGACGTATTTTATAGATTTGCTCCATCTCGCGATATTGCGTCTCATTGTATACGCCATTGTAGCACGTGTGTCGCCCCGGACATAAGGGCCATGATGACTTGACGTCGTCCACACCTTCCTCCTCCTTGCGAAGGCAGTCTCATTAGAGTGCTCGGCCGAACCGTTAGCAACTAATGACGTGGGTTGCGCTCGTTGCGGGACTTAACCCAACATCTCACGACACGAGCTGACGACAGCCGTGCAGCACCTGTCTTAACATTTCTGCAAGCAGACACTCTTCCATCTCTGGATGATTTGTTAGATATCAAGTCCGGGTAAGGTTCTTCGCGTATCTTCGAATTAAACCACATGCTCCACCGCTTGTGCGGGTCCCCGTCTATTCCTTTGAGTTTTAATCTTGCGACCGTACTCCCCAGGCGGTATACTTAATCCGTTAGGTGCATTACTGCCTCGACTAGCGAAGCAACAACTAGTATACATCGTTTAGGGCGTGGACTACCAGGGTATCTAATCCTGTTTGCTCCCCACGCTTTCACGCATTAGCGTCAGTTAAGTTCCAGCAGATCGCTTTCGCAATGGGTATTCTTCTTGATCTCTACGGATTTTACCCCTACACCAAGAATTCCATCTGCCTCTCCCTTACTCTAGATTATCAGTTTCCCAAGCAGTTTAACGGTTAAGCCGTTAGATTTCACAAGAGACTTGATAATCCGCCTACGCGTCCTTTACGCCCAGTGATTCCGAGTAACGCTTGCACCCTCCGTATTACCGCGGCTGCTGGCACGGAGTTAGCCGGTGCTTATTCCTTGGGTACCGTCATAATTCTTTCCCAAGAAAAGGAGTTTACGCTCCGAAAAGTGTCATCCTCCACGCGGCGTTGCTGCTTCAGGGTTTCCCCCATTGAGCAATATTCCCTACTGCTGCCTCCCGTAGGAGTCTGGACCGTGTCTCAGTTCCAGTGTGACTGATCATCCTCTCAGACCAGTTACGCGTCATAGCCTTGGTAAGCCGTTACCTTACCAACTAGCTGATACGATATAGCCCTATCCATTACCGAAAAACTTTCCCGTACCTACTTATATAGATACGGAGTATAAGGTATTAGCAGTCGTTTCCAACTGTTGTCCCTTAGTAATGGGCAAGTTAGCTATATATTACTCACCCGTGCGCCACTAAGATTAAATAGCAAGCTACTTAATCTCCGTTCGACTTGCATGTATTAGGCACGCCGCCAGCGTTCACTCTGAGCCAGGATCAAACTCTCCATATAAAATTTACCTAAAATAAAATATCTTAGGATTTAATATGAAGTTTTAATCAAAAAACTTTAATTTTATTAATTAGTTTTATCTTTATATCTACTTTCCAGGGAAAGCCTGATAAAAGATTGGCTCAATCGATCACTTGTTTAGATTTCAAAGATTGACTAATTAGTTTAACAGTGTTAATTTTAGAAAACATAATTTAAAAGTCAAATTCAAGATTCTCAAAAATTAGAGAATGGTTTATTTAACTCAAAATTAAAACTTACGATATTAAAAGAAAAGGCTTTATTAACGTGAAAGTTAAAGGTGGTTTCTCAATTCGTGAGCTCGAATTATACAGATAGGATGCTTAAAAAATACTGAAGAATAAGATAGATAATAAAAATTTATCTATCGGAATATGCAACTTGAAGATACCCAGTCTCAGGCGACACCGTGATTACTGCTTGTTTTTTGGCTGTTTTTAAAGTTATTGTGCAGCTTTCATCGCCATGAATTAATCTATCATAGCCACTTTTTGCTCCACCACCACTAGTAGTGCTCACGCTTTGCATAGGTCTACCAAATTCATCAAATGAAATCGTTTGCAAACCGTTTTTTCCACATTCTTCACCAAGTTTTATGCCATCATTTCCAGCAACTATTCCAAATTTTTTTGTTAGGTTAAATTTACTACTAACTCGATCACAATAAGTATCGCCACCACTCCAGCCAGCGCTCATAAATTTACTCGGATTTTGAGGATCTTTAGCTACTTCTTTTGCAGAATTTGGGTTGCCCTTTTCGCTATCATCAAAATAAATAGTATATTTCCAATTACCTTTAGCATCACCGCAAACCTTCGCCTCAGTAAAGCCTATACTCCATCTCTTCTTATACCATTTGTCTCCGTCACCCACTTTACTATCCTGCATAGCTAGGTGCTGAGTATAACGGATATGCGACATCACTTGGTCAGCAGCCTCTGCGATATGATCGTCGTTTATTCTCGGTAGCGCAGCGGCGGCTATTATTCCTATTACCACGATCACAACGACAAGCTCTAGCATAGTAAAAGCTTTTTTCATCAAATTTATCCTCTAATCATCTTTTATAATTTTAAAATTTGCGATTTTTACGCCGAATTTATAGACCGCTATATTACCATAATTATCTTTTAAGTCCAAATTTGCTAGTCGTAAATTTGCGTCCGGACGCGCATCTATGCCGTAAAATTTAAGTCTCAAATCTAGCTTTTTATCACCCGTGAAAATTTTTTCTACGCCTTCATTTTTTAGCTCTTTTGCAAGCTCTTTTGCTACATGATATCTGTAAACAAAATGCTTGGTCGGGTCTTTTAGTATGCCGTAAAGCATCTCGTTAAAAAGTACGAACAAAAATCCGACTAGCAAAGAAGCCGCCGCAAAAGAAGCTAAAATTTTATATCCGCGTCTAAACATCGGTAGCCTCACGCGGTACGAACTAAAAAATACTCGAATCAAAATCGGCACGGAAATAACGCAAAAAGGTAAGTAGTTTTCGAGCTCCAGGCGCTGCCTGATCGACAAAAACAAGCAAAACAAAAATGCCGTTATGCAGACGAACCAGAGTAAATTTTTAGCCTCTTTTATCCAAATTCTATACATCGCATATACAAAATAGACGAAAACAAAAGGCGAAAATGCGGCGGCAAAAATACTCACGGTATCAAGCAAATGGCCTCTAGGCTTGCCGCCCGAGTCAAATCCGTAAAAGTAAAAGCAAAGCGCAAAAAGCAGCGCCGCAACCCACGCCATCCTAGCGTCGCGCCTATAAACGCCGAATGCAAAAATAGCCGAAAAATAAACCAAAAATGCGCCGCTAACAAAAGGCAACACGCATAAAAGCGCGTAAAAGGCTAGCATTTTGCGTAGTTGATAAAGATAAATACTTAAAAGCGAAAGCGCGATTATGATGCCGGCGTCGTTTACCAAGATCGCCGACGCCATCGTCGCAGGAAGCAATATAAACACGACTGCGCTTACTACTCGGTCAAATTTACGTTTTAAAATTTGCTTTGATACCTTATAAAGCAGCGCGACGCTAAAAATATGGCAAATAACGAAAGGAAGGCGCAAAGCATAGTCGTTTTGCCCAAAAACCTCAACCGAAAATCTAGCCAAAATGGCTGAAATTTTAGGCGAATTATAAAACGCATCCGCCTCGTAGTAGCTAATGCTAAGCGTACTAATCGCATACGACAAAAAGCAAAAATCAATAAGGCAGATGATAAAAAGTAAGAACGTTTCCGAGCGCAACATGGCTAAATTTTGGGCTTAAATTTGCTCTTCCCAGAAAAACTCTATCCACTCGTGCGCTTCTCTTACCGTAAAGTCGGGCAGTAAAAGCGCTTTTCGTTTATAAAAGATAGTCGCGATCTTTAGCTCGATATGCGGGAAGCGCTTTAAAAGCTCTTGCTTGATAGCTACCATACTCTCGCCCGTGTCGATCATATCGTCTACTACCAAAATTTTTTTAAATTTAGATAGATCAGGGATGTTAAAGATATCGATAGTATCGAGCTTTTTGGTCTCTTCGTAGTGGATTGAGTTTAACGTAAAAAGATTTCGGTTATTTAGCAAGCTCGCTAAAAAGTGCCCCAAAGTAAGCCCGCCGCGGGCGATCGCTAAAATTACCTCGGGCTCGAAATTTGCTTTGATATCTCGTACCATTATTTTTACGTCTTTGTGAAATTCCTCAAACGGATACTTTAGCATACTTTCTCCTTAATGCACTAAAAATACTATAAAACTAATAAGCGCAAGCACGATAACGCCGATATTTACGTATTCCCACTCGCGTCTCATGATACGAACCAGCAAATACGCCATAAATCCAAACGAAAGTCCCGTTGTGATCGAATATGTAAGCGGCATCAAAATAACTATCAAAAATGTCGAGATGGCGATAGCGGGATCTTTAAAATTTATATTTCCAAGCTCGCTAAACATCAGCACGCCCACCATCACGAGTATCGGATATATCGCGCTTGAGGGGATAGCTTTAAAAAGCGGCAACATAAAAATCGTAAGCACGAAAAATAGTCCGCAAAATACCGCCGTTAGTCCCGTCTTGCCGCCCTCCTCTACGCCGCTAGCGCTCTCGGCAAACGACGTCGTCGTACTAACGCCGACTAGCGAGCCGACCATAGTGGCTACTGCGTCGGCTTCGAGGGTTTTTTCTAGTTTTTCGACGCCTTTTTGATTGCTCTCGTCAAAGATCCCCGCTCTATTTCCCACTCCCGCTAGCGTACCGATAGAGTCGAAAAGATCGGTCACGAAAAATGTAACGATCACAGGAAGCAGCGCAAAAGATAGCGCGCCCATGATGTCAAGCTCTAAAAATATCGGCGAGATCGAAGCCGGTAGCGAGATAAACTCCTTCGGATACGGCGCGATACCGAAAATCCAAGCGACTACCGAGGTCGTAAATACCGCGATGATGAAGGCGCCCTTAACCTTCCATGCCCAAAAAAGTATAACGAAAAACAGCCCCACAAAGCCCAAAATAACGTTTGGATCTTTTAAATTTCCAAGCCCGACCAGTACGGCGTCGTTGTTTACGACTACGCCCATTTGCTGAAGCCCGACGAAGGCGATAAAGGCGCCTATGCCCGCGCTTATCGAGCGTCTAACGTCGTCCGGGATAGATTTTAAGACCCAAATTCTAAAATTCGTAAAAGATAGCACTACGAAAATTATACCCGAGATGAAAACCACGCCCAGAGCGGTCTGCCACGGTATTTGCATACCTAGCACGAGACCAAAGGTAAAGTACGCGTTTAAGCCCATTCCCACGCTCATAGCCACAGGCGTGTTCGCCCATATACCGTTTAGCACGGTAGCGATCACGGTGATAAGCGCCGTAGCCGTGATGAGCGCGTCCATCGGCATACCCGTTTTGCTCATGATTATCGCGTTTACGGGCACGATATACATCATCGTTAAAAAGGTCGTGAGTCCCGCGCTAAACTCGGTCTTTACGCTAGTGCCGTTTTGCTTGAGTTTAAAAAAATCCAATTCCGCCTCCTTAGTTATCGTAAATTTTTAGTTCGTTATACAAGCTATCTCGCTCGACCGGGACAAAGCCCGAAGTCTGAATGAGATCGGTAAAATTTCTAAGACTCATACCGCTTGCCGACTTCGCTCCGGCCGCGCTTTGAATGCTCTCTTTTTCTATCGTGCCGTCTAGATCGTCGGCGCCGAATTCCTGCGCGACCATGGCCAAATTTATCGTCGAGGTCGCCCAGTACGCCTTTATGTGCGCGACGTTATCGAGCACCAGACGCGAGATCGCAAAAGTCTTTAAAATTTCGGCCGAGCCGGGATAGTTTTCTACTTTTAGATAGTTGTTGTCGCGCTGATAAACTAGCGGGATAAAGGCGTTAAATCCGCCAGTTTTGTCCTGCAAATCGCGGATTCGCAGCATATGGTCGATGCGATTTTGCCTGCTTTCTACGTGGCCAAACAGCATCGTGGCGTTGCTTTCTCTACCTTTTTCATGCCAAAGGCGGTGGATTTTGAGCCAGTTTTCGGAGCTCACCTTGCCTTTGCAGATTTTACGCCTGACCTCTTCGTCAAAGATCTCCGCTCCGCCGCCAGGCATTGAGTCCACGCCGTATTCGAGCATCTTTCCTACGACTTCTTCATAGCTAAGGCCGTGTTTTCGCGAGAGGAAATCAACCTCCGCGGCAGTTAGCGCTTTGACGTGGATTTGCGGGTATTTTTCTTTTATTTTTTTAAAAATTTCCAAATACCACTGCCACGAAGTTTCGGGATTATGCGCCGAGACGATATGTATCTCTTTTGCGCCGTGAGCGACGCTTTTTTCGACGATTTTTAGTATTTCCTCGTGGCTCATCGTGTATGGGTTTGGGTTTTTGCGGTTTGCCGAAAACGCGCAAAATTTACACACGTCCGCACAGATGTTGGTTGGGTTTATGTGGCGATTTACGTTAAAAAATACCTTTTTGCCGTGCAGTTTTCGCCGTTTGGCGTTTGCAAATTTACCCAGCGTAAAAAGGTCTAGGTCGTACAAGCCGGCGCATTCGTCCGCGTCCAGACGTTCGCCGCTTTGGAGTTTTTCTATTAAATTTATCAAATTTTATTCCGAAAATAGATATTAAACGGCGATTATATGTTAAAAAAGCTTTGTTTTTGCAAAATTTTAGTATCATCGGATAAAATTTACACAAAAAGACGGCGGTAAAAAGTGGCTTTAAAAGGAAATTTAAACGGCGTTTTAGGAGGCGCGAATTTAGCCTCGCAGCTAAAAAAGCTTCAAGGCAAGGGCTTTGCAAATTTCATTGCAAAGCAAAGCGACGAGCTAATAAAAGCTCTGTGCGCGCGGGTTTTGGACGAGATTTTCGCGGACTTTAACCCAGACGTCGATTTTATACCGTTTTGCGTCATCGCTACCGAAAAATACGCAGACAACCTCATCTCCACCAGTTCGGTTTTAGAAATTTTAATCGCCTTTAAAGAAAACGCGGGCTTTAACGTCAAATTTATCCTAAAAAAGCTAGTCGCCGCGCTGGAGGGCTCAAATTTAAAGCTAAATATCAAAATTTGCGAGCTGGACGAGATTTTCGAATCGCACAAAAACGATCACAAAGCAAAGGCCGCGTTTAGCCGCATCCGCTATATCTGCGGCTCGCGGACTCTTTATAAGGCCGCTCGCTCGGAGATTTATAAAACTCGCGAGTTTAACGCACAGGAAAATCTTAAATTTTACGCCAAAAATTTGGGCGCTTTTAACGAGATCCCAAATATTAGGCAAGAGCCCGATCTAAAAAACGACCTTGGCGGCACGAACGACATCTACTACCTAAACTGCGCTCTAAACGGCTTTGAAAACGAGATCAGCATGCGCTCGCAGGCTCTAAAATTTATCGACGAAAAGGAGCTTAGCGCGCTAAATTTGGCAACTGATTTTATCCTTTGCGTAAAATCGGCACAAAATTTAACCTCCGACTCCGACATTTTCGATCCCGCCAAGCTAAACGAGATCACCGTGCTCATGCAAACCAAGTCCAAAAAAACGCAAGAAAACAGTAGCGTCATCTCGCAAAAGCTCTTTTACTGCATGCACTCGGTCGCCGTTTTCTCGCGCTATCTGGTTTCTAGCTTTTATAGGAGCAAATTTAAAAGCGGGGTTAAATTTAGCCAGCTACGAGCCGCGCGGCTAAAAAACGGATTTTATAGGTTTGAAAATACGATTTACGTCCCGCTACACGTCCGCCCTAGGCCGCTAAATACCGTGCTAAAGCAGCTTTTGGCTCTTGGCGATGCGGAGTATAAATTTGACGTCGGGACGATCTTTTACCTAAAACGCGCGCAAATCAGCAAAGAGGACGCCGAGGACTCGCTCGCACTTTTTAGAAAAATTTTGATGCGAAACCACGCTCACTGCATTATCAAAGCGCTTTTGGACGCGGAGATTTTGCCCGTTTTGGTTAAACCGCTCGAACACGCCGTAAATTTGGCCGAATTTGACGGCTATCATAAATTTAGCGTCGGCGAACACTGCGTTTTAAGCGTCAAATTTGCCGAAAATATCAAAGATAAATTCGTAAAATCGCTCTACGACGAGCTTTGTATCGAGGGGCGCACGCTACTAAAGCTAGCATTGCTGCTGCATGACGCGGGCAAGGGTCTAGGCGGCGATCACTCGGTCGTTGGCTCAAATATATTTCGCGCCTACGCCGCAAAGCTAAATTTGAGCGCAAAAGCCGTAAATATCGGCGTTACGCTCGTGCGCTACCACACGCTGATGAACGACGTGGCAAACCGCGAGGACATCTACGATCAGCGCACGATTTTTAGCTTTATCTCAAAACTAGGCGATCCGCAAACCCTAAAACTCGCCTACATCGTCGCTTATTGCGTGATAAACGCGACCGACGAAAAGCTCTATACGCCCTATCTGGCGCGGCTTTTGCGCGAGCTTTACGGCATTTGCCTGCAAAGCTTCGAGGATGAAAATCTGCTTGATGAAGCTTCAAGGCGCGTAAAAAAGGAGCTTAGTATCAGGCGAAACGCTAAATTTGCGGCCTTAAGCGAAAATTTGAAAGAAAAAATCTTCGCTATCAGATCAAATTTACTCTTCGCTAAATACCAACCAGCAGACATCATCAGCATCGCCTGGGCCGCGCAAAACGCGGATAAACTAAGCGTGCAGGTACAAAATCATCAAAGCCTAAGCATCGAAATTTATGCGCAAAACTACCCGAATTTAGCGGTTTTGCTCTCGTCTTTGGCGCACCTTGATCTTGGATTTATGGAGATTTTCGAGCTGTTTGACGGTAAATTTTACGTCAAGCTAGAGTTTAACAAAAACGTAAAATCAAGCGAGCTGGAAACCTTAAAAAACCTCATCGAGATCTCGCTAAAAAGCGGAGCCTCGGCGCAGATAAATCGCCCGATAATACTAAAAGGCGAGCTAAATTTCGACCCGAATCACTCACAAGAGTACGCGAAGCTTGGCATAAACGCGAAAGATCAGCGCGGGCTGATGGCTTACGTATTGGGAGTTTTTAAGGAATTTGATGTAAAAATAGCCAACGCTAGAATCCAAACCGTAAAAAACAGGACGCGAAATTTGCTGCTTATCCAAAAGCGCGAGGGCGTGGATTTGGGCGAAATTTTAAAATTATTAGAAAGCGAGTAAACATGTGTGGAATCGTCGGTTACGTCGGCAATAGAGAAAAAAGAGAGTTTATTTTAAACGGATTAAAAGAGCTTGAGTACCGCGGCTACGATAGCGCAGGCATGGCTGTGATGAGCCTGGATGGCGGTTGCGACAAATGCGCGCAAGAAATCGCCTTTTTCAAAGCCATCGGCAAGCTTGAAAATTTAGCCAAAAAATCAGAGGGCTTTAGCTCTAGCGGCGAAGGCGTCGCGATCGGACACACGCGTTGGGCTACGCACGGCAAACCTACCGAGATCAACGCTCACCCGCACCTTGGCGAGCACTCTTTCGTCGTTCACAACGGCATCATCGAAAACTACAAAGAGCTAAAAGAGGAGCTTGAAGCAAAGGGCGTTAGCTTCCTCAGCCAAACCGACACCGAGGTTATCGTGCATCTTTTTGAGGAAAATTTAAAAACTATCGGCGAGCCTTTTAAAGCATACGAGGCTACGGTAGCGCGCCTGCACGGTGCTTACGCGACGCTGCTTATCACCAAAACGGCTCCGGGCAAAATTTTCTTCGCCAAGGACGCCGCGCCGTTAGCTATCGGCAAAAGCGACGAAAAAGAGGTATTTTTCGCCTCCTCGGACGCCCCGCTGATCGGCTTAGCCAAAGAGGTGTGCTACCTAGACGACAAAAGCTACGGATTTGTTAGCATTGACGAGATCGCGGTTTTTAAAGCCGCAAAAAAACTAAGCCCGAGCTTTGCCGCGCTGCCAGCGGATAAAAGCTACGCGCAAAAAGAGGGCTACCGCTTTTTTATGGAAAAAGAGATCTATGAGCAAAGCGCGGTAGTGAGCGAAACGCTAATGGGACGCGTCAAAGAGGATGCGGTAGGTCTTGAAAATTTAACCGATGAGTACCTACGAAATATCGACGATATCGTGATCTGCGCGTGCGGCACGAGCTATCACGCAGCCCTTACGTCTAGCTACCTTTTCGAGCGTCTAGCAGACACGAGAGCTAAGGTCGAGATCGCTAGCGAATTTCGTTATAGGCGCCCAAAACTAAACAAAAACGCTCTTTTTATCGTCATCTCGCAAAGCGGCGAAACCGCCGACACCCTAGAAGCGCTAAAAATCGCCAAGCAAGCGGGGCTAAAGACGCTAGCCATCTGCAACGTCGATAACTCCTCGATCGTGCGCCTAGCGGACGACACTCTGTTAACTCGCGCCGGTATCGAAAAAGGCGTAGCCAGCACCAAAGCCTTCGCCACGCAGGTCGTGACGCTATGGATGCTAGCGCTGCAAATCGCGCAGGCTAAGGCATCAATAAGCAAAGACGAGCTAAAAAGCGAGATCGCGGCGCTCCTGCACGTCCCGCAAATTTTAAATATCAGCAAAGAGCCGCAAGAGCGCATCCGCCGCCTAGCCAAGCACTATTTGCACGGCCACGGATTCTTTTTTATCGGGCGAGATATATTTTACCCGCTAGCGCTAGAAGGCGCGCTAAAGCTCAAAGAGATCTCCTATCTGCACGCCGAGGGCTATCCAGCTGGCGAGATGAAGCATGGCCCTATCGCGCTTGCCGACGAGAGGCTCTTTACGATCGCGCTGATGCCGCAAACCGTCCTCTACGAAAAAACCAAGAGCAACGTCGAGGAGCTAGCTGCCCGCGACGCCTATATACTTGCGATTAGCCCCGAGGAGTTCGAGCTTAGCGACGATTTTATCAAAACGAGCAAGCAAGCTCACCCGATGAGTGAGTTTTTCGAGATGATGATCATCCTGCAGCTTTTTGCGCTGGAAATCGCCGTGAGGCTAGGCAACGACGTAGATATGCCGCGAAATCTCGCTAAAAGCGTGACTGTAGAGTAAATTAATAGGAGAAATTTGACGAGTGGAGGCGTTAAATTTCGCTTTTAAATTTTAATGCAAGAAACTCAAATTTAATACGCCATAAAACCGCTAAATTTTACAGAGCACACCCGAAATACAGATCAAAGCAAATAGTCCTAATTTAAAAAGATTAAAATTCAAATTTAGCTAAAATCGCTATCAAAAAGGAGCTTAAAATGATTTTTGAAGACGAGCTGATTTTCGTCGAGCGCGAAACTAGCGAGATACCGTGGGTAAAAATTTTTACCAAAACGCCGTTTAAGGAGCTAACCGACTGCGACGAAGCGACGCAAAAAAGGATATTTGAAGCGGTTTTAACGACCGAAAAGGCAATGAGAAAATTTTATAATCCCACGAAAATAAACATCGCAAGCTTTGCAAACTACGTGCCGCGAGTGCATTTTCATGTGATGGCTAGGTTTGAGAGCGATAGCTTTTTCCCGGAGTCCATGTGGGGCAAAAAGCAGCGCGATGGCGAGCTAAATTTGCCTGATTTTGCCGAGTTTTCTCAAATTTTAGCGCGCGAGCTAGGCAAAACACGTGAATAAAAAAATACTTCTAACGCTCGCGTTCCTCGTAGTAGCAGGCGTTTTGGCGGTTTATAAGGCGCGCTGGGACGAGCAGACGCAGACGGAAAATATCAAAAAATTTCTCGACTTTCAAACGCAAATTTTAAATAAAAACATAGAAGAGGAAAAACTCTCCGCGATGACGGTGGCGGCGCTACTAGCGCAAAACGAGCACGTAAAAAAATGCATGAGCCAAAACGACCGACGGATGTGCCTAGAGACGCTTGGCGAATTTACCAAAACGCTAAGCAAGGTGCCGATTTACCAAAATGCCAAATTTCACATCCATACGCCCGAAATGAGGAGCTTTGCTAGGAGCTGGATACCGATGTATAACGACGATCTAACGAACTTTCGCCACCTGCTAGCCGAGGCTAAAAACGGCGTAGCCGCAGGCATCGAGGTCGGTCGCGCGGGAGTTTTCATTAGGTCGGTCGCGCCGATATTTGAGGATAAAAAGATGCTCGGCAGTATCGAAGTACTACTTGATTTTAAGCATTTGAGCGACTTTTTCTCGCAACAAGGGCTTGATCTTTTCGTATTGCTCGACGCAGGCGGCGACCTGCCCTATCAAAACAGCAGCGACGAGGGCATCATCGAAGGCTTTCATTTCGTAAATAAGAGCTACGCAAATTTAAACGTCTTGCCGATGCTAAAGGATATCAAATTTAAAAGCGGCGGATTTTATCAGACGGATTCGCACGCCTTTACCGTCCAGCCGATGAACGACGCAAAGGGTGAGCGCGTGGGCTACTTCGTGATTTATTTTAACTCGGACTCAAAAGAGCGAAATTTAGCAAAGCTTAGCGTTTGGTTTGATTAGTCAAGCAGGCTTTTTGAGTACGGCGAAAATTTATAGGTAAAGACGCTGCCTTTGCCCAGTTCGCTTTTCACGCCGTACTCTACGCCGTTTTTCACGCAGATGCTTTGCACGATGTTTAGCCCTAGCCCAAAGCCGCCCTGCACGCCTTCGTCTCTGACGTAGCGTTTCCAAATTTTACTCGTATCTTTTATGCCTTCGCCCTCGTCCTCGACTACGAGCACGATTTTGCCGCTTTTTTCAAAAAGGCGCAAATTTATTATTCCTCCTTCGCGGCTGTATTTTACGGCATTGCTTAGGTTGTTATCGATCAGTCTGCCTGCCTCTATCTTGCTCATAAAAATTTGCAAATTCGGCTCGACGAAGTCGTAAATTTTGATATTTTTCGCCATCGCGATACCGCGCATATACCGCGCTCGCTCGAGGCAAAATTCGCTCAAATTTAAAATCTCGGGCGGAAATAAAATATATCCGCGCTTGATGTAGTACTCGGTGTCCTCGTATGTAACTTGCATCTGCTTTAGAGCCGAGCGCATGCGGGTGACGTATTTGTTATCAAGGCCTAGCATTTCAAGGTTTATGCCGATGACTCCCAGCGGCGTTTTTAGCTCGTGCATCGCGTCGTTAAAAAAGTTATTCATATATTTTTTAGCGTCTTTATAGGGCTTTATACCGCTAACAAACGACAAATAAAGCGCGAAAAATACGACCACGAGCGCAAAGGCAAGAGTTAGAGCCGCGACGAATAAAATCCTAGCCGCGTTTTGCTTTTTGGCTAGCACGAGATAATAAAACTCGCCGTCCGCGCTAAAATAGGTCTTGTAAAAAAGATGGCCGTTTTCTTGACGGGTGATAAATTTTAAATCGCTCGGGCGTGCGTCTAAATTTGAGACGATCTGCTTTTCTTTGAGATCAAAAACGCCGTATCTATATGTGAGCGAAATAGGCAAAGTCTCGTTTTTATCGAGCGCTTTGCGGATTTTACCCTCGTACTCCAGCAGCTCGAACATATTTTTTGAGTATTCGTCTTTGGAGCTTAAATTTATAATCTCGTAGCTTTGAAATATAAACAAAGCCATGATAATAAAAGTGGCTAAAATGGGGATTTTAAGATTTTGAAACATCTATCTTATAGCCTAGTCCGCGCGATGATTTTATAAACTCGGGAGTCGTTTTTTGACGGATTTTTAGTATATGCATGCGTACGTCGGCGGGGTCGATCTCCTTGTCGTTCCACACCTCGGCGCGCAGCCTTTCGATACCGACAAAGCTGTTTTTATGAAACAGCAAACACTCGATGATGTCGAATTCTTTCAAACTTAACTCAACCGGCTCGCCTTTAAATTTAAGCCGCTTTTTGGCGGTATCGAGACTAAAGTTTTCATCGATCGCGATCAAGTTTTTATCGTCTCTGCCGTGATATTTTCGCATTAGCTCGTTTACTCTAAATTTGAGCTCGGCTAGCTCAAAGGGCTTTTTTAGATACTCGTTACAGCCAAGCTCGTATCCGACCGCCATATCGTCTATATCCACGAGCGAGGTCATTATCATTATAGGCGCGTCATAGCCGATATCTTTGGCGTATTTTATCACCTCGTGTCCGCTGATATGCGGGACCTTGATATCAAGGATCAGCAGGTGATAAAAGCCCGCCGCTATCTTATCGCAGGCAACCTTGCCGTCGGGCGCCTCATCGACCTCGTAGCCTAGGCTTTCTAGGTATTCGCTAACGCTCTCACGATATACGAAGTCGTCTTCAAGCAGTAAAATTTTCATAAATTCTCCGAATTTTATCGCAATATTTTAAGGGAGATGATAGCTAAAAATGATTTTGGATCGTCTGAATTTAAAAAGGCTCGGCGAGTTTACCGAGCCTAATGCGTATAGTTTAGTCTAAATTTCACGCGCCCGTAAAAACTTGACCGGCATAAACTATATAGTATCTTAGCATCACGACGCCGCAGATAACTACAAGAGAGTTTGCTATGATGTAGCCCACTCTATAAGCGTGATTTTTAAGAGCCGTTAGCGCTATAGTGATAGGGGTCAAGAGCCCCAATCCTACGACGCCAAGCCAAAATATAAGCGCGTATTGCCCCGTAGTAAGCGCTTGCTTTGCCGCGAGCGCACTCGCTCCGCCCTCGAAATATAGTCCCAAAAATAGTATAGCTATAAGCGGTATCTCGAAAAGTACGGCGCGCAAGTCCATAACCAAAAGATACTTCACGTTGTCTTCGTTAAGAAGGTGTTTGAAGCACAAAAGTCCGACCAAGATGTTTGTCGCTACGCCTGAGCTAAAGCCTGATGTTAGGAACAAGATCGGCAAAATCGGCGTGTTCCAAAGCGGAAGCTTCGTAATCGCGCTAAGCAAAAAGCCCGTATATATACCTACGCCGATCGCAAGGCCGAAAAGCGCCGTCTCCACTATCTTTGAAAGAGGCGCGAAAGAGCGAATCAGCCTAGAAATAGGGCGTAAAATCGCTAGAATTTTATACTTTTCTATCTCTTCTTCGAAAATAATTACCGCAAAAAGGTAAGCTAGCGGCGTATAAAGCAGCAGTAACGCAACGCCGATAGACATAACGGAACCAAAGTTATACTTAATCAAAATCCAGTAAAAACTAAGCGGCTTGCCAAGGTCAAGCACCAAAAGCGCAAGGCCCACGGTGATCGTTATAGGAGCTACTAGAGCGCCCGCCTTTACCATCGCGTCCCAGATACTACCGTCTTGTTTTTTGTGGTAGTTCCACTTAACAAGCAACGCAACCATCATCGCGCCTGCAGATAAACCAGCCAAAAATAGATAAACCGCTATCGGCCACGGCCAGTAAATTTCATTATATTGCGCTACGCTTCCCCACATATTATTCATGGCTTCCTCCTTTGCGGTTAGCTATCATAGCAAGCTTCGGTTTGGTTTTAAGCTCGGCTTTAGGATAGTAGTGAGCTTTATTATTTAAAATTTTACTTACTTCGCTGTTTGGATCGTTTATATCGCCGAATGCCAAAGCATCGGTCGGACAAACGGTCACGCACGCAGGCTGCTCGCCTACGCTGACTCTAGTTTCAAAGCAAAACGTGCATTTGCCTATCTCGCCGGTTTTTGGCTCGACGTAGCGAGCGTCGTAAGGACAGGCCAGGATGCAGTATTTGCAAGATACGCAGGTAGAGTGATCTAGCAGCACGATACCCTCAGCCGTCTGAAAGCTAGCTCCCGTAGGGCAAACGGTCACGCACGGAGCGTCCTCGCACATCACGCAGCTGTGTCTGCTAAAGTCGGTTTTTAAATTTGGAAATTTGCCCTTTATCTGCGAATGGACTTGAAGTCTAAAAACGCCTCTAGGCACTTCGTTTTCGCTCCTGCAAGCCACCGAGCACGCTTGGCAGCCTATGCAGAGGTTTTCGTCATGTATCATTCTATACGCTTTTTTCATCTTTTTTCCTTTACGCTTTTATTATCTTGACGCCGACGTTTCGCACCATCGTGGAGGCGACGGGGCCGATCACGGTAGGATCTAGTAGCTTGCTTTGATTCGTTCCTACGCCGTTCGTGCGTTTTAGTCCGGCGCTTTCGTGACCGAAACCGTGATAGACGAAAAGCGTATCTTCTCTGATGCCCTCGGTAAGCATCACGTTTGCCTTTTCCTTCGCGGTTTTGCTTTGAAGAGTTATCTTATCACCGTCTTTTAGCCCGTATTTTTTCGCGGTATTAGGGTGTATCCAGACGGGCGCGCTACTCATCAAGTCGTTTAAAAATTCGACGTTTTGCGTGTGGCCATTGGTGTGTATCGGCGTTTTGCCGCTCATTAGGCAAAGCTCCTCGCCGAAAAATACGTCCATGCCCTCGGCGTTTAAGCAGCCGTATCCGGGAAACTGCTTTTCGACTTTTTCGCTAAAAAGCTCTATTTTGCCGCTATCGGTTTTAAATTTGACCTGCGACTCCATCAGCCCGCCGTCGCCCACGAACTGCTCCGCGTAAGGGAATTTTTTCGTAAATTCTTTTACGCTATCTTTTTCTCTAAACAAAATCCCCGGCACCTTCCACGTGACGTAGCCGTCTTTAACCAGCTTTGCCAAAAGCTCGGCGTTTCCCTTTACTTGTCGCATTCGCCACTCGTCCATCGTATTTGCGGAGTACTGCTCGTCTATTTTCATCCTGCGGGCTAACTCCCTAAAGATATCGTAGCCGTTTTTGGTGTCGCCGACGGGATCTACGACCTTATTTCTTATCATATACGCGGGTTTTAGTCCTGATTTATCCTCGATGCCTTCGTCGCGCTCCAGATAGGTGCTCTCAGGCAGTATCACGTCCGCCCATATCGCAAAATCGCTCATATAAATGTCCGAACAAACGATAAAATCAAGCTTTTTTAGGCTCTCTATCGTAGTTTCCGTGCCCGCGACGTTGATCGGGTGGTTAAACCTTATGCTAAACCAGCCTTTTACGGGATAAGGCTTTTCGCTTAGTATAGCTTGCGGGATCTCCATCAAAACGCCGTGGCTTCTGCTGACGAATTTGTTTCGTCCGTCCTCGCCCGCAGCGTCTATTCTAGGCACTTTAGGTACTTTTATCGCGGCGTCCGGGTTCGTAATCTCGGGGATTAACTCTTCGCCGATTAGTTTGTTATAAAATTTAGCCTTTTTACCGCCGAAGATTCCGCCTTTTTTCTCCCAGTTGCCCATCATCGCGTTTGCCGTCATTATCGCGCGAGTGCGGATGTATTCGGCTCTAGTCGTAGTGGTGTTGTGACCGAAGTCGATGATGACTTTAGGTGCGGCTTTCCAGATTTCGCCCGCGATTCGCTCGACGGTTTTTGCAGGTATTCCGGTAATCTTTTCTTGCCACTGCGGAGTGGTGTCTTTGGTCGCTTCTACGACTTTGTCAAATCCGATCGTAAATTTTTCTATAAATTCTTTATCGTAAGTGCCGTTTTTGATCCAAGTATGGATAAGGGCTAAAACGAAGGCCAGATCGGTTCCCGGTTTTACGGGTAGCCACTCGTCGGCTTTTGAGGCCACGACGCTAAAGCGCGGATCTAAAACCAGCAGCTTGGTATCTTCTTTCGCGGCCATTTTAGCTAGCTTTTTAGCATCGGCGATGACGATGCCTTCAAAAAGATTGTGACCGAAATTTACGACGTATTTTGCGTTGCCGAAGTCTCTTTTTAGCTTCGCGTCGCCGTACATATGCTCGCAAACCATCTGATAGGTGATCGGGCAACAGGAGAAGTGCGAAAAGCAGTTTGGTGAACCGTACGCGCTGGCAAATGTCGTCATTAGCTTGTGCGTTTGGCTTGATTTTGCCGTAAATACAAAGCTCTCGGGACCGTATTTTTCCTTGATTTCTAGCATTTTTTTAGCGACTAGGTCAAGCGCCTCGTCCCAGCCCGCCTCGCGCCATTTGTTTTCGCCGCGCTCGCCTACTCTGATGAGCGGTTTTACGATGCGCTGCGGATCGTAGAGCTGATTGTGCCCGCTGCCGCCCCTTGCACACACGGAAGTCGCCGTGCCGCTTACCTTGCCGTTGCCTTGGATGAAGACGTTTTTGCCGTCCACGACCTTGGCCTCGATAGGACAGCGAGAAGAGCACATCTCGCAAAAACTATAAACGGTCTTATCGCCGCCTTCTAGCGCTTTGGCGCCGACTGCGCCCAGGGTACCTGGCGCATACGTCATCGCAAGCAAGCCCGTGGCGGTGGATGCTTTTAAGAAATTTCGCCTCGAAGTATCCATTTTTTCTCCCTTTTTGAAATAAATTTACCGAAATCTTAAATAATCAACGTAAATTATACGTAAATTTTTCGTATCAATATAAATTTTAATTGATAACGACTATTTCGTTTTTTAGGGAAAAAAGCTTAAATTTAACTTCAAAATTGTCAAATTTACAAATATCAAATTTTAAAGGGTGATGATATTTGAGTCGCCGTTTACTTAAATTTATAACTTAAAAAGTATTCTTGCGGTTTGCGTCAAAAATTAATTTAATTTTATTTGTATATAATTCGCGTATTTTTTCAAAAAGGCAAATTTAATGAAAAAGCAAATTTACATCATTCACGGCTACGACGCTTCTCCGCAAAGCCACTGGTTTTCCTGGTTTAAAGATAAAGTGCGCGGCCTTGCCGAGGTGGAAATCTTAAAGATGCCAAACCCTCAAGCGCCAAAGCTAAACGAGTGGCTAGAAACGATGAAGCAAAACGTAAATTTAGGCGAAAATTCATTTATCATCGCGCACAGCCTAGGCACGATAACTAGCCTAAATTTTCTTAGCGGTTTTGCAAATTTGCCAAAATTTGGCGGTCTAGTCCTCATATCGCCGTTTGACGAGCCGATTAAGGAATTTGCGATTTTGGATGAGTTTTGCGAACCGCAAATCGCCTACAAAAAGATAAAATCGGCGACGAATTTTATAAAAGTAATAGCCGCAAAAGACGACTATATCGTGCCTTGCGAGCTTAGCCTAAAGGTAGCGAGAAATTTAGGCGTAACGCCCGATATCTTTGAAAAAGGCGGACACTTTATGAGCGCGGACGGCTTTAGCGAATTTGAGTTTATATTAAATTTATTTAAACTTAAAGACGAAAAATTATCATAAAATAATAACTAAAAAGTAAGATTATTTAAAAAAAATTACTATAATGCGCATTTTGATTTACTAAATTTATGTTCAAGGATCTGTTTTGAGCGAGTTAAAATCCCTATTTTTCAGTATGACGTCGGCCGTCGTGCTACTTGTTATATTTGCCATCGGTAGCGGCGCGGCGACGATAATAGAAAGCTACTACGACACAAAAAGCGCGTGGGCGGCGGTTTACGGAGCGAGTTGGTTCGCTTTAGTACAGGTGCTTTTAGGCATAAATTTAGCTTACAATATTTTCAGATACAACCTTTTAAGAAAAGAAAAACTGCCCGTTTTGATATTTCACGTTAGCTTTTTGTTTATGCTTTTAGGCGCGGCGATGACGCGATATCTAGGCTTCGAGGGTAACATACACATCAGAGAAAACGAAACATCAAACGCGGTATTTGGATCCGTTTCTAGAATAGAAATCGCCGCCGAAAAAGACGGTCAAATTTACTCAAACTCAATCCCAAAACAAATCACTTCCATCGGTTCAAACGACTTTAACTTGCCGCTTGAAATCGCGGGCAAAAAAGCAAATTTAACCTTTGACGGATACTACAAAAAGGCCGAAACCGAGTACTACGAAGCGGAAAAAGGCGAGCCGCTCGTTAGACTTGCAGTATCAAGCCCCGACTCAAAAGAAGAAATAAGCCTGCAAGCCGGCGAAACTCGCGAGGTGGGCGGCGTTAGCTTTGCGTTTGACGCTCAGCCGCTACTTGAAAATTTCGTCAAAATCGAGCTAAAAGAGGGCAAATTTTATCTAACATCAAACCAAAATATCGGCTACTTTACGATGGCGACGAATGAAAAAGGCGAGTACGCGAAAGACCAAGCGACCGAGTTTTTACCGATGCAGCTCTATACGGTCACGGACGTAAATTTCGTTCCAAAATCGCTGCTAACCAAGGCGGCCAAGAGAGTCGTGAGCAAAAACGGCGAATACGACGCATTGGTGGCAAATTTGACGTTTGACGGCCAGACGCAGCAGCTCATGCTCTACGAAAACAGCTACATACCGGCTAAAGCTAAGATCGACGGCGTACTTTTTAACGTTTATTGGGGCTCAAAGATGGTCGAACTTCCTTTTTCTTTAAAGCTTGAAGACTTCGAGCTTAAGCGTTATCCGGGTTCAAATTCGCCAATGAGCTACTCTAGCGACGTTATCGTCGAGGACTCTAGGTCCGGAAACTACCCGTATAAAATTTATATGAACCACGTATTAGATCACGACGGATATAGATTTTTCCAAAGCAGCTACGATCAAGACGAGCTTGGCACAGTGTTATCCGTAAACCGCGACCCAGGCAAGATTCCGACCTATGTCGGCTACTTTTTGCTAGGACTTGGACTATTTTTCAACGTCGTAAATCCTCGGTCGCGCTTTAGAAAACTAGCCAAAAAGATAAACGAAGATGCCGTGAAAAAAGTCGCTAGCTTCGCGCTAATCGCCTGCTTTGCGGCATTTGCCCCAAGCAAAACCTACGCTGTCGATAACGCTAGAAATATCGACGCAAACCATGCCAAAGAGCTTTCGACGCTAATTATCCAAAGCGCAGACGGCAGGATGAAGCCTTTTGATACCGTAGCAAGAGAAATTTTAAACAAAATCCACCGCGGCGATACGCTAGACGGCCTAAACGCAACCCAAGCCATACTTTCGATGATGGTAAACGCCCCGTACTGGCGCGACGTGCCGATAATCTACGTCGGAAATAAAGAGCTAAAAAAGCTAATCGGCATAGACGAAAAGGCCAAATACGCAAGCTATAACGACTTTTTTGCAAGCGATAAAGACGGTAAAATCATCTACAAACTCAACAAATTTGCCGAAGCCGCAAACCGCAAAACTCCGGGCGAGCGCGGAACGTTCGATAAAGACCTGCAAAAAGTGGACGAGCGTCTAAATATCCTTTATATGGTGTTTATAGGCGAAGTCTTTACGATGTTTCCAAAGATGGACGATCCAAACAACAAATGGTACGGTATAGCTTCGGCTATGATATATCTCCCTAAAAACGAGAGCGAGGCAATCGGCAGGATGCTAAGAAGCTACTTCACTAGCGTTGCCGAAGCTACCGAAAACAGCAACTGGCGCCGTGCAAATCAAGCTCTAGCCGAGATAAAAACCTATCAACAAGAGCACGGCAAAGCAGTCATCCCAGGCGAAAAACGCGTCGAGATGGAGCTGTTTTTTAACGAATATAAAATTTTCGAGTCGCTAACGCCGATATATCTTTTGGCAGGATTTGGCCTTTTATGCTTCGTGTTTGCCAAGATGGCAAGGCCTAAACTAAATATAAAATGGCTATTTGGTATCGTTTACGGAGTAAATATCTTGGCGTTTTTACTACACACTTTCGGCATCGGCATACGCTGGTATATTTCCGAGCACGCGCCGTGGAGCAACGCCTACGAGTCGATGATATATATCGCTTGGGCGCTTAGCTTATCGGGCCTCGTATTCTCTCGCCAAAGCCCGATAGCCATGGCGCTAACCTCGATTTTAGCGGGCGTTACGCTATTTGTAGCGCACCTTAGCTGGATGGATCCGCAGATCACTACTCTAGTGCCTGTGCTTCAGAGCTACTGGCTAACGATCCACGTTTCAGTCATAACAGCTAGCTACGGATTTTTGGGACTTTGCTCGCTACTTGGTATGTTTACGCTCGTGCTTTTTGCTCTGCAAGGCGGCAAAGAGCATAAGGAAATTTCGCGAAATATCCTAGAGGCCACGCGTATAAACGAGATGGCGATGATACTAGGCCTTAGCCTACTTACGATGGGAAACTTCCTAGGCGGCGTTTGGGCGAACGAAAGCTGGGGTCGATACTGGGGTTGGGATAGCAAGGAGACGTGGGCGCTGGTTTCTATTTTAGTTTATGCGGCGGTTTTACACATCAGATTTATCCCTAAGCTAAACAGCCAGTACGCATTTGCCGTGACTTCGATGTTTGCTTATTGGTCGATCATAATGACCTATTTTGGCGTCAACTTCTACCTAAGCGGCATGCACTCGTATGCTGCGGGCGAGCCGATACCGGTGCCTACTTTCGTATGGGTGGGCGCGCTTTTGATGGTCTTGATCGCGGTTTTGGCGTACTTTAGAAAGCCCGATAAAACGATAAAATTATAATGAATCAAACCCTCATAATAGCGATTTTGGCGGCGATTTTTTTAATAATCGTCGCCGCGCTAATTTTTCTCGTCGTCAAATTTAAACACGGCGACAAAACTACTCAAAATGCACCCGCGGCAAAAGAGGAAAAAGAGCTCACCCTGCAAGATCTAATCAACATCGCCGGCAATCCAAAAAGCGATAAAAACGATCTTTTTGCGGCTTTAAAAATTTTCGCCGCCTCGTTTAAAATCCCGTCCAAACAAAACGGCAAAGCCCCAAGCGACGCAAAAGCTTATCTAAATTTCATCACGATTTTGGCCTCTCACAAAAACGCCGACGCAAAACTGATAGCCTTTATGAGCAACGAGCTAAAAAAGAAAAATCCCGAATACGTAGCCGAGATAGACTACTACGAACAGCTTGGAACCTCGCAAAGAAAAAAGTAAATCAGGTGTCAAATTTAACGTCGCCGTTTGATTTTTAAAGCAGACGATTTTATTTTTACCCAAACAAATTTGACGCAAAAGTAGCGCTTGAAAGGCAAATTTAAGTCAAGAATCAAAAAAGCGCCTTGGCTTTGAGAGCCGCTACGATTTTATTTCACAAACGGCAGTTCAAATTTAATCCACTCGTAGTCAAGTCCAATCTTCGTCGCGGCCTCGTAGCAAATAGCGCTAAGAAGCCCCGCAAAAAGCCCTGCTAGCATATCGTCGCCCATCACGCCAAGCCCGCCCTTGACATCCCTATCGATGCGTCCGATCACAGAGGGTTTCCAGATATCAAACACCCTAAAAAACAAAACCGAGAGCGCAAACTGCACCGCCGTAGCGCCGCTGATAGATATCGCCAGCCAAACGCCTGCAACCTCGTCTATCACGATACTGCCGTGATCGTGCATGCCGGTTTTTGCTTCATAATCGTCGATGATCTTGATACTATATAAAAAAAGGCAAATCGAAACCAAAAATAGCGTGGAAGCGGGCAAAATCATCAAAATCCCAAACGCCGCGACCGCGCCAGCCAGCGATCCCACCGTGCCCGGAGCTTTGGGGCTAAGACCTGCACCAAAAAACGTTAAAAATAACCTTTGCATAATTTTCCTTGAAATCAAATTTAAATCATCATCGGCGCATTTTTACTCGCCGATTTTTAGTGCGATTTTAGCAAATTTAGCTTGCAAATTTCAAAATTCGGACGCCAAATTTTCGTCGATGTCGGATATTTTCAAATTTGGAGGCACGAGCCGCTAAATTTGAAGCAAAACAGCAAATTTTGCTCTGACTTTTTGGCTCTCAAATTTTGGCAACAAGCACACCCACGCCCTGTGTAAAAACCCGCACCTTTAAAACGTCAAATTTGACGCCAAATACGGCACGACGTCTCTCTCCAATAAAGCCACAGCCTAACACCATAAATCAACAATACTAAATTTGAGTTTTTGCGGTGCGGGTCTGGGCGAGTAAATTTAAAGCCCGAATTTACAAAAACTTGGTTATAAATTTGAGCGTAAGAATTTTAGCCGTAGTATCGTGGGACAAATCTAAATGCCTTACTTCACCTACGGCTCAAATTTAGCAAATATAAGACGCGCGGCTTACTAACTAAATTTTACCGACTCTACAAAAACGCCTGCTAGACTAACCGCTTTTGCCAAAATCTCAGAAAGCAAATTTAAGTCAGCGACGTCGTCTGATAAAGCTTCATCAAATTTTCGTAAAATTCCCTCTCCGTCTGCTTTTCGAGCAGTCCGTTGCTAGGGAAAAGATCGTCGCAAAGCTTTTGGATATTTTCAAATCGGTTCGGGAAAAGCTCGCTCAGTATCATCGCCGAGATGTCGCGCCGCATGAGGATCGCAGGCGGCAAGATACCCGCTAGCAGCAATGTTTTTAGCGTCTGGGCGTGGTATTTGATGTGGTGGTGCTGGCCGTGCGGGCAAGTCTTGGTGCTAACTAGCGTCTTGCACTCGTCGCAGTAGACGAGCTCGGGCAGCACGACGATGTCTAAATTTAGATCGTTTTTGTATCGCTCTAGCACCGTGTGAGCGACGTTGTGATCGTAAAACATCCCGATACCCGCGTGATTTTGCCCGACTATGAGCTTATCCGCACCCAGCCTATGCGCCGCGATGCACTCTAGCGTCGGATTTAGGTGCGAGCTAAAGAGATTTGAGTTCTCAAAAGGCACGATGATCAGGCGGTTTTTGGGGATGTAGTTTTGGATGAAGTATTCTAGCACGCTTTTTTTGAGCGCAAAGCTCATCATCTCGTCCGCGCCGTGGCTTTTTAGTAAAAATAGCAACACCAGATCGGACTTATCTATCGTCATCCTGATCAGACGCTCGTGCGCGCGGTTAAAGGGCTCCGCGGTTAGCATGATCGCCGAGACCTTGCGGACGTTTTGCTCTCTTTTTACCTCTTCGATGAGCTTTCTTACCTCGGCTAATTTGTCGTCGTAGATCTTTATCTCGCCGCTCACGGCTAGTTCGCCGCTTTGGCTTTGCTGCGCGGGCGCGGCTTCGTTGGCGCGAAAGATATTTTGCGAGCTTTTTTCGGCGTTAAATTTAAAAACCTCGCCGACCTCGATATATCCCACGACCTTACCGCCGCTGATAAGCTCGATATGATCGCCCTTTGAGGCGTTTTTTATCGTTTCTTGATTGCGCTTGCCGTGCGGAGCGAAGACGAAAGTATATGGCATCGGCTCGCCGGCTAAAAAGCCCGTCTCATATATCTCGTTCGCCTCTTTTTCGTTCATCAGGCGGTTAAATTTGCTAAAAATTTGATTTTCTATGAGATCAAGCGCGCCGAAAGCCTCGTCGTTTATCCAAACGGCGTTATTTTTTCTTGACGACGTCATATTTTTTCCTCTTTTCCCAAAGCGATTTGCGCGAGATGCCTAGCTTTTTGCTAAGCTCGGTGTCGGGGTATTTGTCCTGATAGTTTACGATGATGTGCTTGATGTAGTCGTCGATCGTCAAAATTTCGTCGATTTGGAAATTTTTCTCGTCGCTTGCGATGTTTAGCGTCTCCATCGGCGCTTCTTCGTTAGGATTGGTCGAGCTTGCGATGAGCTTGCGTTTAGCGGCGAGAGATATGATCTGATTTTTGGCCTCTTGACGTAAAATTTGAAAATTTGAAAAATACAAAAGCGTGCGCGGATTTGCCGCGGCGATAGCTTCTACGTCGATGCCGGGTTCTAGCGGGACGTATTTGAAGCTCAAATTTAGCGCCTTTGCGTACTCAAAAACGAAATTATCGGCGTTTATCATTTTATTGCACTTGATGAGAAGCGGCAACTTTATGCGCTTAAAGTCGAAATTTAGCGCCGAGACGGCCTTAAAATGATAGTTTAGGTAGTCCTGATAGGTTTTTATAAACGTTTGCAGCCGCCTAAACTCCTCGAAATGCTTGATCTTTCGCACCAGCTCCTCGATCATAAACGGCTTTTGTATGTAGTCGCTAGCGCCCGCTTTTATCGGGATCGAGACGGTGTCGTTACTGATGTACGTGATGAGCAGGATGACGACGGAGTCTTTAAATTTTTGTATGATTTTTAGCGTGTCATCGCCCGCAAATGCGCTAGAGAGCAGCACCACGTCAAAATGTACGTCCTTGGCGCCCTCCTTTGCCCTCTGCTCGGGCTCGCTTTTCATCGCCTCCGCCGCGCTCCTTGCTATCTCGCACTCGTAGCCTAGATTTTCTAGCTTTGATGCGATGCTTTGGGCTAGGTAGATTTCGTTTTCTATTATCAAAACTCTCATTTTTTTACTTTCGTCGTTTTATTTTTGCGTCCAGTCGTAAATTTTTAGACTCGCCGATGCCGTGGCGGCTATACCCTCGCCCCGCCCGGCAAAGCCTAGCTTTTCGGTCGTCGTGGCCTTTACGTTTATGCGGTTCGGGGTTAAATTTAGCGCATTTGCGATGTTTATTTCCATCGCAGATTTAAATTTACTAAGCTTTGGTCTCTCGGCGATAACTGTGACGTCGGCGTTTATCAGCTCAAAACCGACGCTTTGAACAAGCCTATATGCTTCTTTTAGTAACATAGCCGAGTCCGCCCCCTTAAATTTATCGTCGGCATCGGGAAAATGCTCGCCTATATCACCCAGCCCGGCTGCTCCAAGTATCGCGTCGATGAGCGCGTGGATAGCTACGTCGCCGTCGGAGTGGGCTTTTAAATTTCTTTCAAAAGGGATTTTTTCGCCGCCGATTGTTACGAAACTTCCCTCTTTTTTCTCTTCTTCAAAGGCATGCACGTCAAAACCGTTGCCGACGTAAATTTCGCTTGACGGCGCGCTAAGGCCGCAAATTTTGGCTAGATCGTCTTTAAACGTGATTTTTCTTGCGTTTTCATCGCCTTGCACGTACCAAATTTTACCGCCCGCAGCAGCTATCGCCGAGCTATCGTCGGTGTAAATTTGACCTGATTCAAGCGCGCTTTTTAGCATCGCCGTGCGCGAGAGCTGCGGAGTTTGGATGAGTTTAATCTGCTCTCTATCTACGACGCCCGCACCCAGATAAACCGTATCGGGCACCTTTAGCGCAGGTACGACGCAGTCGGCGTTTTGGATGCCGCCTATTATACGCGAGAAAAGCTCCGCGCTAATCATCGGACGAGCGATGTCGCTAACCAAAACAAATTCGCTTTGAACGAGTTTAAGAGCGTTTTTTAGGCTCTCTTGACGCGTTGCTCCGCCTTTTACGAAGCGATACGACGGGGCAAATTTGCTCATATATTTTTCCTCGTTTGAGGCGATGATTATCTCTTTAAAAGCATAATGCGAGCTTAAATTTTTAGCCGCAAAGAGCCATAGCGGATCGCTTCCGACGCGCAACCACTGCTTTTTAACGGGCATTTCGAAACGGCTGGAGCTTCCGGCTCCGAGCATTATCAGCGTAACGTCTAGCAAAATTTCTCCTTTGGCGAAGTGTTACGATATTATACATCCCAAAAGCTTGTTTTTATCTTTTTTGAGTAAGATTAGAACCAAAATTTTAAGGAGCGAAACATGAAAGAATTTCGGGTCAAATTTGACTCCGCCGACAAAACTCCGACGCAGATGTACTACGCTAAAAAAGGCGTCATAACGCCCGAGATGAACTACGTAGCGCAGGCTGAAGCGCTAAATCCCGAGCTCGTTAGAAGCGAGGTCGCCGCGGGCAAGATGATAATCCCCGCCAACATCCATCACGAAAATTTGCTCCCGATGGCGATCGGCAGGGAGGCCAAAACCAAAATCAACGCAAATATCGGCAACTCGAGCCTAAGCAGCGATATAGACGCCGAGCTTGAAAAGCTGCAAATTTGCCTAAGATACGGCGCCGACACGGTCATGGATCTAAGCACGGGCGGCGATCTGGATATGATCAGAAGCGCCATAATCGCAAGCTCGACCGTCCCCATAGGCACCGTGCCGATGTATCAGATCATCCACGACATAAAAGAAGTCGAAAATTTGACTACGGATGACATCCTAAAAACGCTTGAAAAGCAGGCGCGCCAGGGCGTTAGCTACTTTACGATACATGCGGGGTTTTTGCTCAAATTTATGCCGCTAGTCGCAAAGCGCAAGATGGGTATCGTTAGCCGCGGCGGTAGCCTAACTGCTAGTTGGATGATGCACCATCATAAAGAAAACCCGTTTTACGAGGCCTTTGACGATATTTTAGAAATTTGCGCCGCTCACGACGTCGCGCTATCTCTAGGCGACGGGCTGCGTCCTGGCTGCCTATACGACGCGACTGACGAAGCTCAGCTTAGCGAGCTGCAAGTTTTAGGCGAGCTTACGCTGCGCGCATGGGAGAAAAACGTGCAAGTGATGATCGAAGGGCCGGGTCATATTCCTTTAAACCAAATAGAGTATAATATGAAAATCGAACGCGAGCTGTGCCACGGCGCGCCATTTTACGTGCTAGGGCCGCTACCTACGGACATCGGCGCGGGGTATGATCACATCACTTCGGCTATCGGCGGGACGATGGCGGCCTTTTACGGAGCATCGATGCTGTGCTACGTGACGCCTAAAGAGCACCTTGGTTTGCCAAACGCAAACGACGTGAGAGAAGGCATCGTAGCGCACAAGATCGCAGCTCACGCAGCCGACGTCGCACTGGGCAAAGCAGGCGCGATAGAGCGAGATCACGCGATGAGCGATGCTAGATACGCTTTTGACTGGAACAGGCAGTTTGAGCTAAGCCTAGATCCCGAAAAAGCGCGCGAGCTACACGATGAGAGCTTGCCGCAAGAGTCGTTTAAAAAGGCGGAATTTTGCTCGATGTGCGGGCCTAAATTTTGCGCGTATAAAATTTCGAAAAATCTAACGAAGGAGAAAAATGTTAAGTAAAGAGGATGTCTTAAACAGACTAAAAGGCGTGATATATCCGGGCTTTGAGAAAGATATCGTGAGCTTTGGATTCGTAAAAAACGTCGAAATCGGCGAGAAAATTTTAATCGAGGTCGAGATCGTAAGCTCAAATCCCGACGTAGCAAACGAACTGCGAACCGACATAAAGCGCGTGATGGGCTCAAACGAGTGCGTTGTTAGCATCATCCAGCCAAAAATCCCAGAGGAAAAAAGCAACTCTCAAAGCGGTAAAAACATCGCTCCGCAGATCAAAAATTTCGTAATGGTAAGCTCGGGCAAAGGCGGCGTGGGCAAGAGCACTACGACGTTAAATTTAGCTATCTCGATGGCAAAACTAGGCAAAAAAGTAGGCATCCTAGACGCCGACATCTACGGTCCAAATATCCCTAGAATGCTCGGCGAAGTGGGTACTCAGCCTCAAGTCGTCGGCAACAAACTAAAACCGATCCTAACTCACGGCGTCGAGATGATGAGTATGGGCGTGCTAATGGAAGAAGGCATGAGCCTCATCTGGCGCGGCTCGATGATCATGAAAGCTATCGAGCAGCTGCTAAAAGACGTATTTTGGAGCGAGCTAGACGTGTTGTTTCTCGATATGCCTCCGGGAACGGGCGATGCGCAGCTAACTCTAGCTCAAAGCGTACCGGTGACTGCTGGCGTGTGCGTCACGACACCGCAAGTAGTCGCACTTGATGACAGCAAACGCGCGCTAGATATGTTTGAGAAGCTTCACATCCCAATCGCCGGCGTGATAGAAAATATGAGCGGATTTATCTGCCCTGAAAGCGGCAAGGAGTATGATATATTTGGCAAAGGCACGACCGAGGAAGTAGCAAAAGCCTACGGCACCGAAGTGCTAGCCGAGATACCTATTGAGCCGGCTGTTCGTGTGGGCGGCGACAGCGGTAAGCCGGTGAGCTTTTACGAGCCAAATTCGGTCACGGCTAAGCGCTACGAAAAAGCGGCGACTAGGCTGTGGGAGATAATCGAAAATATCAATAATGACGGCGGCGCGGACAACTCGTCTATCCAGCCCGTGATGGACGGCAAGAGCGCTTGCTCGAAGTAAAATTTAAAATCTAAAGCCCAAATTTACTCAAATTTGGGCTTTAACTCTCGCAAATTTACAAATTTAGGAGAACGACGATGAAAGCGATCGTAACGGTGATCGGTAAGGACAAGGTTGGCATTGTGGCGGGTGTTTCGGCTAAGCTAGCGCAGCTTGGGCTAAACATAGACGACATCAGCCAGACGGTTTTGGACGAGTTTTTTACGATGATGGCGGTGGTTTCCAGTGAGGAAAAGCAGGACTTCACGGCGCTAAGAGAGGAGCTAAACGAGCTAGGCGAAAAGCTAAAAGTAAAGATCAACATCCAAAGCTCGGCGATCTTTGACGCCATGCACAACATCTAAGGCCCCGATATGGACATCAAAAACGTAACCGAAACGATCGCGATGATCGAGGAGCAAAATTTCGACATCCGCACGATCACGATGGGCATCAGCCTGCTTGACTGCATTGATCCCGATATCGACAAAGCCGCGGAGAAAATTTATGCAAAAATCATCGACAAGGCGCGCGATCTAGTAAAGGTCGGTAATGAAATTTCAGCAGAGCTTGGCATCCCGATCGTAAATAAGCGCGTCTGCGTAACGCCTATCGCCATCATCGGCGCGGCGACGAACGCTACCGACTACGTCCCGCTAGCAAAAGCGATGGACGAGGCGGCGCAAAAGGTCGGTATCGACTTTATCGGCGGATTTTCAGCGCTAGTGAAAAAGGGCTACGCAAAGGGCGATAAAATTTTAAAAAACCCCACCCCCGCCGCACTCGCTGCGACGCAGAAGGTCTGCTCGTCGGTAAATATCGGCTCGACCAAGACGGGCATAAATATGAGCGCGGTCGCCGACATGGGGCGCGTGATCAAAGAGACGGCGCGGCTTTCCGATCTTGGCGCCGCCAAACTCGTCGTGTTTGCCAACGCCGTCGAGGATAATCCCTTTATGGCGGGCGCATTTCACGGCATGGGCGAGGCCGAGGTCGTCATAAACGTGGGCGTATCAGGCCCCGGCGTCGTTAAACGCGCACTTGAGAAGGTGCGCGGAGCGAGCTTTGACGTGGTCGCCGAGACCGTGAAAAAGACTGCGTTTAAGATCACGCGCATCGGACAGCTCGTCGGACAAATGGCGAGCGAGCGCCTTGGGGTTAAATTTGGCATCGTAGATCTCTCGCTGGCTCCGACTCCGGCGGTGGGCGATTCGGTCGCGCGCGTGCTTGAGGAGATGGGGCTAGAGCGCGTCGGCACGCACGGCACGACGGCTGCGCTAGCGCTACTAAACGACGCGGTCAAAAAGGGCGGAGTGATGGCGTGCAACCAAGTAGGCGGGCTTAGCGGCGCGTTTATCCCCGTCTCGGAGGATGAAGGCATGATCGCCGCAGTGCGCGCGGGCTCGTTAAATTTGGAAAAGCTCGAAGCGATGACCGCAATCTGCTCGGTGGGGCTCGATATGATAGCAATCCCCAAAGATACGCCCGAGCAGACGATCGCCGCGATCATAGCCGACGAGGCCGCAATCGGCGTGATAAATCAAAAAACGACCGCCGTGCGCATAATCCCAAAAGGCAAAGAGGGCGACACGCTGGAATTTGGCGGCCTGCTCGGAAGCGCGCCCGTGATGAGCGTAAATAAAAACTCATCGGCGGACTTCATCGCCCGCGGCGGCCAGATCCCCGCGCCTATTCATAGTTTTAAAAACTAAATTTACAAAGTCCGCTCAAATTTGCGGACTTTGTACTTTCAAATTTATACGCGACGTTTAAATATTTTTTAGTTAAAATAACATCGAAAATTTACGTCAAGGATCTATAAATGAAAATTTTACGTTTTTTAGCGGCGCTTTGTTTTGGCGCGGCGGTAGCATCGGCGGCTGGTGACGGCAAGGTAACGAGCATCGATATTTACGTGACGCCGTACTACTCGGCAAATGCCGGCAAGGCTGAACATGTAAAGGTTTACGACAAGATCGACGGTCTGCTAAAAAGCGGCACGCTAGAGGACTTTAAGAGCGCAGAAAAGATCGTGCAAGACGCTCCGCAGATGGTCACGCCGATGACTCTTTTCGTGCTTTCGGCTCGCGCTTACGATCTTGGCCTGCGCGACGATGCTGTGTTTTGGTTTTACAACGCCAAAAATCGCGCGATCTTGTTAAGGGAGATTATAAATTTAGACGACGGTAGATTTTTTGAGGTCAAAAGCGCAATAGGAGCGTTTATCAAGCTAGTGGGCGACGTGGTAAATCCATACGCGTTTTGCGACATCAAAAAGCAGCAAGATATCGCCGCAAAGTCGCTCGAGTGGAGCAAGGCAAACGTCTATGAAGCTATGTTTTTACCGGAGTTTGAGTCGCCTCACGCAGATAGAAAAGAAGCGCTCGCAAAAGCAATAGAAGCCCTAGAGGCACGTGCGAAAAAAGAAAAAGATTATTTTCTGGATGATGAAAATTTGGCTAAATTTAAAGCTATGCGCAAGCAAAACAAGGCCGACGAGAGATTTTGTTTTTAGGAAGCAAAGTGGGCCTTAGCGCCCGTTTTCGTCAAATTTAACTAAGCTAGCCGCGTCAAATTTACCGCCGCAACCCCACCCTACTCGCTAAGCCTCTGCGCTAATTTTTACCAAAGCTCGCTTAGGCCTAGGATATCGTTATGTCCGACGTTTAGCTCGTAAATTTTATCTCCCGGTTTTAGAAATTTAAGCAACCTGCGCGAGTTATCCACGCCGATTAGCTCGTCGTGCTCGCCGTGAAATATCGTCACCGGCCCGCCAAAACCCTCGACAAACTCAAACGTAGGGATTTTATATTTGATTAAAAATTTCGGCACGAACGGCATTTTCTCTCGCGCTAGCTCCTCTAGACTAAAATAAGGCGCGATCAAAACTAGCCGCTTAGCGCCGTATTTCTGAGCCGCACGAGCCGCTAGCCCGCTGCCTACCGAGTATCCGACCGCCGCAACTTCGCCCGCATCATACTCCCGCAAAACCAGCCGCATCATCGCATCCGCATCCGCGTAAAGCTGCTCCTGCGAGCTTATCTCGCCGCCGCTCTTGCCGTAGCCTCGGTAGTCAAACAGATAAAAATCATAGCCCAAATCCGTAAAAAACCGTGCGTAACCGCCCCAGCCTTGCAGATTGCCCGCATTGCCGTGGAAAAATATCGCCGCGCCGTTTTTTGCCTTTCGTTTGCCGCTCGCATCGCGCGCGTCGCCGTAAATTTGCCCGCCATTCCTACTCTGCGCTAAAAACTTAAGCCCGCTTATCCACGTGCCATCCGCGTCTAGTCTTATCTCCTCAAACGGCTGGTCAAAGCTAAAATCATGGTTTGGCTCAAGCTTGCTCGGAAAAAATATCAGCCTCTCTTGAAAAAAATAAAGCAGCGCCAAAAGCGCGATATATAGGATCAAAACTATAATGCCAAGCCGTAAAATTAAGTTCATTTTCGCCTTTCAAATTTATCTGCGCCGGATTTTCTCCGCTCAAAAAATATCCTAACCCTCTCGCCGCTCTGGCTTCCGAATTTCTCCCGCGCAGCAAGCCCGATCTCATCCGCTAACCGCTCAAAATAGCCGTCCTCGCCGAAAAGATAAATTTGCTTATAAAGCGGCAAAAGCGCGGGGAAATTTCGCCCGATGAAGGATAAAATTTTATCGCGAAAATTCGGATAGAGATTTAGCCTATCAAACCAAATTTCATCCGCCGCGTCGCCGTAGCGGGATATGATATCAAAAACTGGCGTGATCTGCGGAAAAATCGGCGCGACGAAGATATAAGTTTTTACTCCCGCGGCGCGCAGCTTTTTTATCGCTGCGATCCTTGCTGCTACGGAGCTTGCGCGAGGCTCCAGCGTGTGGCGTAGGTTTTCGTCTATCACGCTCAAACTCACGCCCGCTCGGACGTTAGGCATGGTTTGCAGCAGGTCTATATCGCGCGTCACGAGGCTTGATTTGGTTAAAATTTGCAGGTTTATATCCGAGCCCGCAACCGCCTCAAGGACTTTGCGCGTAGCACCAAAGCGCGCCTCGTACGGGTTATAGCAGTCCGTAACCGAGCTCATAAATACGCGCTCGCCGCCGCGCAAGCCCGCAAATTTAACTAAGCCCGTCGCGTCAAAATCCTTCACGTCCAAAAACTCGCCCCACGCCTCCTCGTGCCCGGTGACGCCGCGCATAAACTCGGCGTAGCAGTAAATGCAGCCGTGCGGGCAGCCTATGTACGGGTTGATCGCGTAGCCTCCGCTGCCGATTTTGGAGCGCGAGAGGATATTTTTGGCGCGGATTTTTGCGATGCACATTTTTGTTTCGGCCTTTGATTGCGTGGATTTTATGAGGGATTTTAGCGAAATTTTATAGCCTGAACTCTAAATTTAGATAAATTTGGGCAACCAAAAAAGGAGTTCAAGGGCAGCCTTTGATTGCGAGATTTTTTGGTTTTAGCAGTCAAATTTAAACTCGTTAAATTTGACTTTACGCGCTAAATTTAACTCAAATTTGAGTAGCCCTAATGATAAATTAAATTTGATCTGCTACCGGCGTAGGTTTTTAAAGACAATCCCCACCGAAAGCCTGAGCGACGACCTTATTTTTGCCGCTATTTTTGCCTTTGTAGAGTAGCTTATCGGCTTGTTTTATCACAGTTTCCACGTCTTTTACGGCTTTGACGTTAAAGTTAACTAGCCCAAAGGTCGCGGACGTCTTAGCGCTCTTGCCTTCAAACTCTAGCTCCGTCTCGGCGATCTTGCGCCTGATACGCTCAAAGGTATGTTCCGAGTTTTCGAGATTTATATCCGATAAAAATATCAAAAACTCCTCGCCGCCCCAGCGATACACCAGATCGCCCTCGCGCAGACTGCTTTTTATCGCGTGTGCGATGATCTTTAGCGCCTCGTCGCCAAAGGCGTGTCCGTGGGCGTCGTTTAGTTTTTTAAAGTCGTCGATGTCGCACAGCACGATGCTGGCATCGCAGCTCAAAAACTGCATGCGCGGCACGGCAAATTCGTAAAATGCGTTTCTGTTTAGAAGGCCGGTGAGCGGGTCTTTGTTGGCTAGTTCGCTTAGCCTCTCTTGGCGCTCGAGCATCTCCTGGCGCAGTTTTGCGCTAAAAGTCCTAGAAAAATCCACGACCAAAACGATAATAAACGCCGCTACGACGATGAAATTTAAAATATAAAAGCACTCTGCCTGCGTTCCGGCAAGCTGCGGCGGAGTCTTCGCGTAAAAATACAAAAACAGGTAAGCCGCGCCTTTGGCGTACGCAAAAAAGTTATTCACGCCCTTTGTAGCTAGGCTCGAGAAAAACACGATAGACATGAGGGCTAAGATGATATTTTGAAACCCGTAATCCCAGCCAAGAACGAGCGTGCAGATAAAAGCGTGAGCAAATATCTCGATCCTAACCGCCGCTACGGCTATGGCAGCCGTCTTTAGATCCCTTGCCATATATACGCAAACGGCATAAAGAGCAACGCTAATGACGTTTAGGCACGCTAGTAAAAGCTGATCTATGTAGATAAAAAGCGCCAGATATATCGCGTGAATAAGCCCAAACGCCGCAAACATAGCACGAAGCTTGACGTAAAAGCCGTACCTCGCAAAAAGGTTAAGCAGCATCGCCGCATCCCTTAAATTTGACGCAGTTTTTACCGCTCCTTTTACCCTCGTATAAAAGCTTATCCGCAACGATTGTCATTTCGGTTAGACTCATCGCGCGCGCGTTTTCAAACACCGCAGCGCCAAATGTTATGCCTATTTTTTTGCCGTATGGAGAAGTGAGAGTATTTACATTTTTGAGAACTCTTTTTACCATCTCTTGGGCCGAAACATCGTCGTGTACTAAAGCTACGAGTAAAAACTCCTCACCGCCCCAGCGACACAGGATGTCTTTTTCGCCGCGCGAGTTTTCGCGTAAAATTTGCGCGATCTGCTTTATCGTCTCGTCTCCGACGTCGTGCCCAAACGTGTCGTTTATCACCTTAAAATCGTCTATATCGCCAAGCGCAACCAGCACCTTTTGATCCGGGAAATACTCCGCTATCTCATCAAACTGCTCATGCGCATAACGGCGATTATCAAGGCCCGTTAAGAAATCAAATTTGGATGCGGACTCAAGCTTATCGTTTTGCGAGGCGACCTCGTTTATACTCTTTGCGTAAACCGAGTTTAGCGTGTTCGTACGGCGAGCAAACGATACGAATATCGCCGCAAACGTCACCACGAACATAATACTTCCGCTAGCGCCTAAATTCACGATACCGAATTTATCCCTCAATATATACAAAACAGCGTAAGCTACGGCTTCAGCGATGATGATGCCAAGCACGGTGCGGTTTTTGCCGATAAAAATCAAATAGCTAGTCGCGATACCCCAAATAAAGAAATTTTCGTTGCCCCAGCCCCAACCGTATAAAAATACGCCCAAAAATCCGTGACATACGACCGTGAGATGAATAAAATTTGCCGCAAAGCCCGGATCGTCATCGTGACAAAGCATTACGTAAACGCTAACCGTCGCTAAAAAAATATAAGCAGCCAAAAACGGCGCCGGCACGCGCGCATAAATAGCGAAAAATAGTAAAAAAATCTGCAAGCAAGTAAAAAATCTAAGTAGCGGAAGAGCAATCGCTGCAAGCGCCTTTTCCTCAGCGCTTTGCTCAAATTTTGCCATCTGTACCAGAGCTTTTAGCTCTTTAAATCTGCTACCGTTTTTTTCGCACTCTCTCTCGTCATGCGAATTTTTTCGCAAGATTTTTCGCGCCGTTTCGGCCATAAGCAAAAAAGCTCCGTTTCTATAAATTTTGGCTCATTTTATCACATTTTTGTTTAAAAGTTTTTTGATCCAAGACAAGTGTTTATACTAATTTTAAACGATTTTTTGGCACAATCTAGGATTTTAAAAGTAAAATTTAAGGGTAAATATGCTTGAAGTCAAAAATTTATTGATGAGATTTAACGCACAGCTGCTATTTGAGGACGTAAATTTAAAACTCACTCGTGGCAATCGTTACGGACTCATCGGCGCAAATGGCGCGGGAAAATCGACGTTTCTAAAAATCCTTGCAGGCGAGATCGAAGCAAACAGCGGCGAGATCGTCATCGAAAACGGGCTAAAAGTAGGCGTGCTAGGGCAAGATCAGTTCGCGTTTGAAAACTTTAGCGTCAAGGACGCCGTGCTATACGGCAACAAACGCCTCTACGACGCAGTAAAAGAAAAAGAGAAACTCTACATGAGCGAGGAGTTTACCGACGCCGTAAACGACCGCTTAGCGCAGCTTGAGATGATAAGCGCCGAGGAGGATCCTAGCTACGAGTACGAGGTTAGGATCGAGAAAATCCTAAGTTCGCTTGGCTTTAGCGACTTTGAAAAGCCGATGAGCGAGGTCGAAAACTCGGATAAATTTAAAGTCCTACTCGCTCAAGTGCTATTTCCAAAGCCGGACATTCTTTTCCTCGACGAGCCCACGAACAACCTTGATATCAATAGCATAAAGTGGCTAGAAAACGAGCTAAACCGCCACGAGGGCACGATGGTGCTAATCAGCCACGACCGCCACTTCTTAAACGCGGTTTGTACGCACATCCTAGACGTGGATTTTAAGAAAATCAGGCAGTTTGCGGGCAACTACGACGACTGGTACATTGCCTCGACGCTGGTTGCCAAACAGCACGAGATGGAACGCGACAAAAAGCTAAAAGAAAAAGAGGAGCTGGAGAAATTTATCGCGCGATTTTCCGCAAACGCGAGTAAGGCCCGCCAAGCCACGAGCCGCCAAAAGCAGCTAAATAAACTCGACATCGAGGAGATCAAGGTATCAAGCAGACGCGATCCTAGCATACTTTTCCGCACCAAGCGCGACATCGGTAACGAGATCCTAGAGGTGCGCGGCATCAGCAAAACATACGACAAGGTTTTGTTTGAAAATTTTAGCTTCAAGCTCGAAAAGAACGACAAAGTCGCTATCATCGGCGCAAACGGCGTAGGCAAAAGCACGCTAGCTAAAATCATCATCGGCGAGGTGGCTCCAGATAGCGGCGACGTGCACGTGGGCGCGACGATAGAGCCTAGCTACTTCGCGCAGGACACGACAAACAAAATCACCGGCGAACTCAAACTCTACGAGTGGCTGCAAGACGAAAACAATAAGGACCTAAACGAGATCCGCAAGTGTCTGGGCAGGATGCTATTTAGCGGCGCCGAACAGGAAAAATCGGTCGGTAGCCTAAGCGGCGGCGAGAAACACCGCCTGATGCTAAGCCGCCTGATGCTAGAGCGCGGCAATCTGCTCGTACTAGACGAGCCAAACAACCACCTCGACCTCGAAGCCATCATCGCCCTAGGCGAAGCGCTGTATAAATTCGGCGGCAACGTCATCTGCGTGAGCCACGACAGAGAACTCATCGACGCCTTCGCTAACCGCATCATCCACCTAAAAGGAAACGGCGAGGTCGTCGATTTTAAGGGCACTTTTGAAGAATACGCCGCGATGAACGAGGGGGCGACGGCTTAAATTTTTGATTTTAGCTTTGATTTGGCGGGCAAATTTGACGCTCGCTAAATTTGAAAGCAAATCCAAGCGGCAAATTTAACTCGGTTTTACTGCTTGGATTTAAATTTTACCGCTTATCTTTTTAGCGACTATTTATAAGGCTTGCGCTACGAAAATGCCGACATATTTTTCAATTTTACCGCTGCGTATCGTTTATTAAGAATGAGATAAATATTTCTATGATAACATTTATCCATATCATTTACTACTGCGAAAAAACAGCTAAATATAAAAACAAATAGATGCGAATGTAGCACCACAAGGAGAGAATGCTAATGGGTGAAAGCGTAAATAATTTACTACAAAAAAGCGATGAGCTGATAGTAAATATGGTAAAAGAGGCGGGCGAGCTGGTTAAAAATTTTATCGAGATGTCAAAAAATGATCCAAGATTTAAGGATTATTACCGCGATTTTACCGGCGTCGGAGTGCAAATTTTTAAAATCCACGAAAAACTGCATGTCGATTTTACGGAACTAAAAGAGTGCGAAGGGATAAAGGCGCTAAAAGAGTATAAAGGATAAACTTCCGCCCAATTTAAATCTCTTAAATTCTTTCTTTAAGGACGAGAAAAATTTTACTCACAATAAGGAATAAAAACAAGATTTAACGTTTTTGCGGTTCGGGTCTCGGTGGTCCAAATTTGAGCGTAAAACGACAAGGTGAAGTATTTTTTCTTTAGACGAGGCGGAAATAAGCCGAGCGAGGGCGCGTATACGAAATACGTAACCGAGCTTCGGCGAAATTTCCAACGACGTATAAAGGAAAAAGACAAGCCTTACTTGGCAGAATACTGCGCGTCGAGGTATGGTATCAAATATCCATACCCCTCCTTCTCCATCTCCTCTTTCGGCACAAACCTCAGCGCGGCGCCGTTTATGCAGTATCTTAGCCCTCCTTTATCGCGCGGACCGTCGTCAAATACGTGCCCCAAGTGCGAGTCCGACATCGCGGTTTTGACCTCGGTGCGCACCATGCCGTGCGATAGATCGGACTTTTCGGCGATCAGGCTCGCGTCGATCGGCTTTGTAAAGCTCGGCCAACCGCAGCCCGCGTCAAATTTATCGTACGAGCTAAAAAGCGGCTGACCGTTGGTGATATCGACGTAGATACCGATGCGCTCCTCGGCGTTTAGCTCGCTGCTGTGCGGACGCTCGGTCGCGGCGTGCTTTACGACGTCGTATGAGATGGCGCTTAGTTCATTTTTTAGCGTTGCGTCGTCTTTGTTTTTGTAGTTTTGCAAATTTTGCTTCATATCGCGCTTTTTGTCGCTCAAAATTTCGCCCTTTTTAGGCAGGCTCTCAAAGGTCACGTGGCAGTAGCCGTGCGGGTTTTTGTCCAGATAGTCCTGATGATACTCCTCGGCTTTGTAGATATTTTCTAGCGGCGCGACCTCCGTTACGATGGGCGCTTTGTAGTTTTTTTGCTGCTCGGCGATAAAGGCTCTGATCGCCGGCTCATCCGCCGCATCGGTGTAGTAAATGCCCGTACGGTACTGCGTGCCGCGGTCGCCGCCTTGCTTGTTTAGACTGGTGGGATCGATGGTGTTAAAGTAAAATTTGAGCAAATGCGGCAAATCGATCACATACTCGTCGTATTCGACCCAGACGGCCTCGACGGCGTTCGTGTCGCCCGTGCAGACCTGCTCGTAGCTAGGGTTTGGCACCTTTGAGTTTGCATAGGCCGTATAGGTGCTAACTACGCCCGGAAGCTGTTTTAGATAGGCCTCCGTGCCCCAAAAGCACCCGCCCGCTAGCACGATCGTTTTGTTCGCGGCCGCAGGCTCTTTTGTTTTATGATTCATCTGTTCTCCTTGTAAATTTAAAAATATACCTAAAAATAGCGCCAAAGCGCCGACTATTCCAACCGTTTTTAACGTTTTGCCAAGCATTTTCGCTCCTTTTGGCTTAAATTTTTGATTAAATTTGATTCGGGCAAATTTGACGGTTTTGCATTTTATGCACCGAGACCTGCACCCTGAAAATGCCAAATTTATCGTCAAACACTAGATTTTCAAATTCTTTTTTTGGGAGGCGGAAGGGGCTTTACTTCGCCTGTGGCTCGTAACTGCAAGCAGACCTACTTACGAAGCGTCGCCCCTTCCGCCCCCAACCCCCCGACCATCCCCACTGCACGTGAGATGTTGCTGCACTGCGTGCAGGTTAAATTT
This sequence comes from Campylobacter massiliensis, assembly GCF_014253065.1. Lineage (NCBI taxonomy): Bacteria > Pseudomonadati > Campylobacterota > Epsilonproteobacteria > Campylobacterales > Campylobacteraceae > Campylobacter > Campylobacter massiliensis. The sequence goes on along the minus strand of NZ_JACLZK010000001.1, from coordinate 341,197 downwards.
AGCGCTGTTGCGCCGCATGTTTAAAAATTTTACATTTTCAAGATGCGGGTCTCGGCGAGTCAAATTTGCAAAATTGACTGCAAATTTGAGCGTAAAACGATAAGGCGAAGTATCTTGCGATGATTTTAAATGTCTTGAAGTAAATTTCGTCCCAAGACTAGACATATAGTCTGTCGCAGGGCGAAATTTACGAAATCATTTAAAGGCGCGCAAGAGGCAAGCCTTAGACAAAATCGGCGAAATTATAACCGCCTACCATAAACCCAACGTGAATTTTGCCTCTTAATTTACTCTCTCGCGGCTAACGGCAAGGCGTAGAATTTAAACCCCTCCTGCTCAAACCCGCTCGCAAATGCCTGAAATTCGTCAAATTCGGCGCCGTTAAACTCCGCTCGCCAGATCGCGCCCTCCTCGTTAAATTCTCGATCAAAGCTTAGATTTCGCTTTTCAAAATAGTTCTCAAAGCGCGATCCAAGCGCGTACGGCGTAAAAAACACGCAAAGCGATTTTATCTCAAATTTAACTAGCACGCCGCAGCCGGCGGCCTCCTCTATCGCCGCATTTACCGCTGCGCCGTAGGCTCTCACGAGTCCGCCCGTGCCTAGCTTTATCCCTCCGAAATACCGAACGATGAGCGCACCCGCATTTACGAGCCGGGCGCCTCTAAGCGCGTTTAGCGAGGGCTGGCCGCTCGTGCCCTTTGGCTCGCCGTCGTCGCTTTGATTTTCCACTATCTGGCCGTAGCCGTTTCGCTCGCGCAGCGCCCACACGACGTGCGCAGCCTTCGGATGTTCCGCTTTTAGTTGCTCGTGCAAGGCCTTAAACTCGCAAATCGGGCACAAAAAGCATAAAAACGTCGATTTTTTGGCTTCAGTTTTGGTCGATACGACCCGCAAAACCGTTTGCAATTTTCTCCTTTAAATAAAGCCCGATTTTAGCGAAATTTTAAAAATATTCTTATAAAATGGCGGCTAAAATGAAATAAGCTCTCAAAAAAGAATGAAAATGTTTAAAAAAATCTCAAAAAAAACGCTTTGGCAAATCATCGCTATGATCGTATCTAGCGCCGTTTTTAGCGGCTCTGGGATCCTAATACTAGCCTTTATCAACAAATACCTCTTAAATTTAAAAGAACAAGACGCTCAAATTTTGCTCGCGTTTTTCGCGCTTTTGATTTTGTTTTTGGGTTTTTCGGTGCTCTCGCGCATCGCTCTTAGCATGATCGGCAACGACTTTGTCTACGAGCTGCGAACCAAAACGATAAAAAGAATCCTAGATACCGCAAATCAAAAAATCGTAGCCGCAGGCAAGTCAAATTTGATCGCCTCGCTCTCAAGCGACGTGCGCAGCCTAACAGACGGCTTTATGCAGGTGCCAAGCATCATCCAAGGCGTGCTCATCATCGGTGCGACAGGCGCTTACGTGCTATATATCTCGGCCGAGATTTTCGTGTTTTTGGTGCTTTGGACGAGCGCGGCGACGTGGATCTGCAAGCGCTCGATCAAAAATATCCACAAATACTTCGAACAATACCGCAAATGCGAGGACGCGCTGTACCGCGACTATCAGACCTGCATCGAGGGACACAGGGAGCTTAGCTTAAATTTAGCCCGCGCGAAGCGGCTTTTTTGGGACCGCTTTATCCCAAACGCAAAAAGCCTGCGCGAAAACATCGTAAAAGCAGAGATCCATCAATCCTTTATGAGCAACTGGCTAAACACCGTGATGCTAGGCGCCGTGGGAATCGAGATATATTTTTGCCTAGCTTGCGGCGCCGCAAGCCTACAAGACGCGATCACGGTGGCTTTGGCGATACTTTTTTTGCGAGCGCCGCTTATGATGCTGCTTTACTCGGTGCCTAGCGTATTTCGCGCGCGTATCGCCTACGAGCGGCTAAAAAAGCTAGACCTAGCACCCTTTGAGCCGGAATTTGAGCTGGGCGAGACGGCTCCGCAAATTTGGCAAAAACTACGCCTAAAAGATATAAATTTCGCCTACGACGAGGGGAGCGAATTTGCGCTAAAAGATATAAATTTGGAGATTAGTCGCGGCGAGACAGTGTTTTTGATCGGCAAAAACGGCAGCGGCAAAAGCACGCTATTTATGATCCTGGCCGGGCTTCTAGCGCCAAAAAGCGGCGAGATGTTCGCAGA